>CAKOMU010000028.1 GCA_934096755.1 uncultured Bacilli bacterium | reverse complement strand
TGTTTTTACTTTTGGCATATTTACCTCCTTCCAAAGACGTTATTATAAAGGAAGTTTTTTGAGATACAAGTGATTCGACAAAACTAGTCAAAAAAACTAAAACAAGTAAAATTGTTTTAATCTGTTTGTTTTAGTTTGTATAAATTTATTTCTGGTTTGTTAAATAATCTCACATTTATTTTTTTGGTACCTATTCCACCACTGACGTAAAGTGTAGTTTCATTTTCATAGTATATATGATTTAAATATTTTGTGGCCCATGAATCTTTAAGAATACCTCCATATATAGGAAGTCGTATTTGACCGAGTAGGGAATGACCTGCGAATATTAAATCAATGTTTTCATTTTTTAGTTGACTAAAGTAATCTGGATAGTGAGTGATAACAATATTAGCAGCGGTTTCTAAGTTATCTTCTATTGTTAATGATTTATTTATGTTATCAAGATTTGTTAATCCAGTGATTTTTAAAGGAATATTATTTTTGTAAAAAAGATAAGTAGATTCGTTATTTAATATTTTAAAGTCACTATTAGTTAAGATATTTTCATAGGTAGTCAAATCCTTGGTGTCTTCATCACCGATAACTGCATACTTATATTGTTTAGCATTTAATTTTTTAAGTATCTTAGTAACTTTTTCAATATCATTTTGGTTAGGGGTGTAAGATTGACTAAATAAATCACCGGTAAAAAAAATGATATCTATGTTTTCTTGATTAGTGCGTTTTACAATTTTTTCAAGATTATCTATTTCTTTTTCATTTTTTATTAAAGTATCACTGATTTGCATTATTTTGAAGTTTTGAAAAGATGCAGGTAAATTCTTTATTTTAATTATTTCTTCTTCGACTTTAAATCCTTTTCCATTGATTAAAAAAATATCAACTAAAATGAATGTTATAAAGAGAATTATTGGTATGATAATTTTTTTCATTTTTTACTCCAATCCTTACTATTTTTATAATAGCATAAATTATTTTTATTTACAATTTGTATTTTTGACTGTGTAAAATCTTGTGTAAACTGGCAAAAAAAATATTGATTTTTTTTTTTTTTCTATGATATCCTTAGGATAGAGGAGTGAGTACATGAAAAAATTATTTATGGGGTTTATGTGTGCGATGGTTATGGTGCCTGTAGGTGCTAGAGCAATTGAGAGTAGTCCATTGGAAAGTTTAAAAATTGAAGGAATAAATGCAGATTTAAATGTTAATAAACAAGTTAATAAAGCAAGATGGTGTGGAGGTAATTCTGTTAATATTATTGCTAAAGCTAAAAATAGTGGTTACAGCGTTACTGGTGCTGGTAGAGTTAATGTAAATAATGGTGATAATGAAATTAAAGTTGTGGTAACTGATCCGGCGGATAATAGCAGTTATACTTATACTATTAATTTAAGTGTAAATCCTGATAGCTGTGGTAAATCTGGAGTTGCTAGTGGAGGAATTACTAATCCTAAAACTGGAGCGATAATACCGTTTGCAGCCATAGGTGGTGGTTCAGGATTAGTTTATTTAATTAATAAAAAAACTAAGAAGACTAAAAAGATAAATAGGATATAATTTTCAACTGTTGTTTTTCAGCAGTTTTTCTTTTTTATTTGATGAATTTTAGGTACTTTTTAGTTATTAATTTGGAATTGAAAAAAAGGTTGTTTTATGGTAGACTTAATGGTAGGTAGGTGGCAAAATGGGAAGATTACGTGAATTAGCAATATTTTCTGCTTCTTTTTTGTTATTGGCTAGTCCTGTGAAAGCGGCGACGTGCGATTATGAGGTAAAAGCCAAGTTAAATAATGAAGTGGCAAATATTAAAGCAAATTATGAAATTAAAGAAAGAGAGCTGGATCCAAACGAATATGGTATTCCGGATGTATTAATAGGTACCGAAGAAGAAGAAAATTGGGTTCCTAAAGAAGGCTATTATCAAATTAATATTTTGAATTTGACAGAAAATTTTTATGTAGAAGTTAAAAATGAAGTAACCGGAGAAACTAAGACTTATACATATGCAGATAGCAATAATGGTAATATTAATTTTGAATATCGTGATGCATCAGTTGTAACAAAATTTACTTTTACGATTAAAGCTAGTGATATAACTGGTTGTGATGGTAATACTTATAAGACCATTAATTTATCAACACCAAGATATAATGATTATGCTGAATATTCAATGTGCGATACTTTGAAAGATTATTATTTATGTCAATATTTTGTTACTTTTGATGAATTAGATTTTTCTGATTTTACTACAAAAATTAATAAAGAATTGGAAAGAAGATCAAAAGATAGTGTTACTGAAGATAAATTAAAATGGTATCAAAATGTTGGGAATTTTGTAAAAGAACATAAAGTTGCCTTTATAGTGGGGGGAGTTATAGTAGTTGCTGGTGGTGCAACTGCTGCGGTTGTAATAATTAGAAGACGTAGGAGAAGTGAAATATGAAAAAAGGTTTAAAATTTATTTTTGTTAGTTTATTATGTTTTGTAGGAATTAATAATGCTGAGGCAGCGTTTACTGTTGGAGAATCTTTTACGGTTAATAAAACGGGTACTGTAAGCGCTGATGGATTTTCTTATAAAAATTATAAGTATAATGATACTGATGGGGGAGAAAACAAATATAATGCTAGCTCTAATGGTGGTTCTTATATTACTTATTGTTTAGACCCATATGCAAAAGGTGGTGGTAGCAATTATGAAGTTGAAAGATTACTTGGTGATACATCTAGTAGTAAAGAACAACAAATTATTGACCATGGACTTTTAGCAATTGCAGCGAATGGTTATAATCAATTTAATAATAGTGTTACTTTAAATGTTAATGGTGCTACTGTTAGTGGTGATGATTTTTACTTGGCAACTAGTATTGCTAGTAGAGCCTTTGTTGCAGCCCACGGATGGTTTAAAACAAGTGGCTCTCTTAGTGCAACATACTTTGAAAAAGGTTCTGCGTTAACAAACTTAGGTATTCAATGGATGTTTTTATTTAAAGATAGAGGTTCTTTAGACATTTCTCATTATTATTCAAGTAAAAATGAAAATACTGTTAAGAATAGTTTAAATTATGGTGCTTGGTATCATAAAAATACGACGTTAAATTATGCTGAGGGAACTCCTTCTTATAACGTTATTTATGCCGCTCAACAACTATTTGTATCAGGTGTTGAGGCTGCAGTAGAATTTGCACGTAATGATACTCAATTTAGTATAAGTGGTAATAGTGCTGGAGTGAGTATTGTAGAGAAAACTGAAACTAAATTAACTGAATACGTTTATGCAACTTTAGATGTTAAAAACTTAGACGTTGAAAAAGGCTTTATTAAAAATTTAAAATTAAACGGAACTAACTGGGCTGAAGCTGGTATATATCCAGTTACTAATTATTCTATGGAATATGCTTTAAAAGGTAGTGAAGCTTGGAATTCTGTTAAAAATGCGGATGAAGATATTTCTGTTGTTTTGAAAAATAATACGGATAGTGTTAAAGATGGAAAAGTTTCTGGAACAATTGAGATAAGATTCTTAGTTGAAAGAAATTTAACTATGAGTAATTGTATTACTGGAGATTCTTTTATAACTTATGATTACTATGATTCTGGCGATAGCTTAATGGATAGCTATGATGGCGCTATTTTATATAGAAGTAGTAAAGATGGATTTAGCACTGGTAACGCTGATGATCTTTGGCAAAGATTTATAGTTGTTGAAAAGAAAAATAATAATGATAGTAATTCTAATACTAAAACTAAAATGGTAAATGCCAAAATTCCTTGTAATAATTCACAAGATGATACTTGTAAAACTGAAGTTCAAGTTCCAGTATGTAGTGATGATGAAGATAAGGCTGTTGCTAAAGTAACTGCACCTAGTAATATTAAAAAATGTATTTTAAATCAAAGTGATGATGCTGGAAATTCTTATAAGCTAGCTAAAGTACATGGCGGTGTTGTTGATGACAAAACGAAGGAAGGTGAAAACAATCCAGGTGGTAATCAATATTGTCAAATATTCTGTAAAGAAGATTATAGTGAAATTAAACTAAATCCTATTATTAAAGATGTTAAATGTGGTGGATATTTTCAATTAACAGCACATGTTCAAGGGACTAAATCTTGTTATACAGGAAGTGATAAGACTACAGATTCGTCTACTAACGGAAAAAATAGTATTGATAAAGAAGGATTTATTCAAGATATTGTGTTAGCTCAAAAATTTTTAGCACAAGGTTGGAATTTGTATCAAGAAGCTGATGCTGCAGAAGAAGGAATATACTATTATTCTGGTTGTGGCTCTCATGATAAAACATGTTGGGAAACTGAGTTTAAATATAATGCATATATTATAGACGATAAATATGTTAATTGGAGTACTGGTACTACTTCGTTTAAATTAGAACATTACGATTCTTCTTGGTCAGGGGAGTATACTACTGATGTTGGAGAAACTTATGATTCAATTTGCTCTTGTCATTCAAACAAAGATGGATCAACTACCTGTAAAAACGGTAGTAAAAAAGCATTGACAGAACATGTTAAAGACTTACGTAACAGAGCCAATAAATTGTTGGAAGATGGAAAAACTTTATATGAAAGAGCAATAAAAGATTATAATGAGTGTACGACTGGTTGGACTAACGAGTTTAGTTGGCTACAAAAATTAGAATATGAGTATAATGAATATCGTGGTAATGAAATAAATAAAGATTATTTTAAGTTAATAGAAGCGTTAACTGAGAAAGATAAAGAAGCAAACTTATTGCAAGCACAAAAGGATACCTTAAAAGAAAATGAAACTATTACTATTTGTTTAGGTAAAACTGATGATAAATATAATTGTCTTGGTAATTCTGTGGAATTAGATGGAAAAGTAGATAAACAAAAATTAGATGATTGGAATTATAATAGTGAATACACTGATAAGGTATTCAATAAATATACTTTCTTATACTGTACAAAAGATAGTTGCATGGCAGATGATCATTATATTTCACAAGCATCGTTTGTTAAAAAAACTGTGGAAAAATCACAAGATTATGTTACTCCACAAAAATTCTATCAAATAGCTGCTAATGGAAAAGTTACTGTTTATTCAAATGACTTTAAATTATCAAAGGATGATGTTGAAGTTAAATTAGAAAAAATAAATGGTTTGCCAATTTCTACAAGTGCTACTGGTGGAGGAATCTTTAAATTAAAGATTCGTGATTTGGGTGAATTTTATACATATGATAGTAATCATAAGGATACAGATAGTGATTATTACTTTGGTCGATTAATCGATGCTACATATACAGGTGGTAAGAGTGGTAAGGAACAAATTGGTGATAGTATTTCTTGGAAACAAACAAACGATAAAACGATAGATTTTACTGGTGAATATGCATGTAACTACGAAACACCATGTAAACCTTCTGATGATGAAGTTCCTTCTTGTCCAGAATGTGACTTTGGTTGTGAGAGTGATAGTACTGCTGATAGAACTTGTGAATGGAAAGATTGTCCAGAATGCAAACCCCAATGTATAAATTGTATCTTTGATTTAGGTGAACTAAATATTACTACGAAGACAATTTCTACTACTAAATTTGCGGAAGCGACGGCAGGTAGAACTTTTGGTTATAACTGGATTACTAGTAGTAGTATGAAATCTTTACAATTATTAAATAAAAAAGCTGAAACTACTATTAAGGAAATTACGGAAAATAATGAAATGATTTACAATGATAGTAAAGATAGTGATAATTCTGCGCTTGCCTTTAGTATTAAAATGACACCAGAAGTTACTAAAACTATTAAAGAATATAATAAAGAACATGGAAAAGATGGTGGATATATTAATAACTCACTTACTTGTTATGATGCTAAAGTAGGAAATAATACTTATAAAAATATATATTGTTACAGTGCTCTTATTGATAAATTAGTTGATAAGGATGCAGAAATAATTGCTAATAATCGTCTTACTAAGAGTGAAAATCGAGAAAATAACACTGGTTCTAGTGGTTATTGGACTTTATGGGAAGGATTTTCAAAAGTAAATAAGGATAAGGATGGCTTGCCGGTTGAAATTGATGAAAATAATTCTACTTATAAATTAATAGGTGGACCGTCATGGAAATAGGGGTGAATAGATGAAGAATGCTTTTTGGGCATACTGGCTAATATTACTGGGTATTGTTATAGTAGTTATAATGTTGTTAGTACAAAATATAACTACTTCGAGTACTCAAGATTATTATTTGGTAAAAGAAATCACTGATGCTGCACTTGTAGATGCTGTTGATTATTCTTATTACCGAACTTATGGAGAAATAAAAATTAATAAAGAAAAATTTTATGAAAGTTTTTTAAGACGGTTTGCTGAAACTGCTTCTTTAAATACTACTTATACTGTTAGTTTTTATGGAGTATATGAAGCTCCTCCTAAAGTTAGTGTTGAAATTAAGAGTAAATCAAATAGCTTTAATGTGTTAGGTGATGCAACTAGTGTGGATATGGTTGAAAGAATTGATGCTATTTTAGAAGGAAATACTATTGAAGAATAATAGTAAAGGAGGAATAAAATGGGTGGTTTGACAAAGACATTTTCTAGATTTTTTACTAATAAAACAACTGTTACAATTGTTGGTGTCGTTGCTGGACTAGCAGTGCTTGTGGGATTCTACTTGTATCGTGTTAATAATCAAGTAAATCCCGTACTTGTACCTGTTGCAAAAAGTAATTTAAGTGCAACGCAAGAAATAACTAAAGATGATATTGAGTATGTTAAAGTAAGTAGTAAATTTTTGAAAAATGCTGATGTTTATAAAAAAACAGAAATTACTAGTTTAGTTGGTAAATATATTACTACTGGAACTTCTATTTCCAAAGGTGGAATGTTTTATAAAACTCAAGTAGTAGAAAAAAAAGAATTACCTAATGCGATATTTGATGAAATACCTGAAGGATATACCATTTATCAATTAAAAGTTGATAATACAAGTACTTATGCTAACTCAATATTTCCAGGCGATAAAATTGATTTATGGATGAAAACTACAGAAAATGATATGTTAGTTTTTGGAGAATTTATTTCTAATATTGAAGTTTTAGGAGTTAGAGATAGCAACGGTCAAAGTGTATTTGATGTAACTAGTGGTAAAACTCCAGCATGGCTTTTATTTGCTGTACCAACAGATATGTATCGTTATTTAAAGATGGCTGAATCCATTCGTGGTATAAGTATTATTCCGGTTCCTAAAAATAATTTATATAATGCTGAAACTGGTTCTACTCAATATTCTAGCACTGAATTAAAGAGTATTATTGAAAATCAATCGAAAAGGATGGAGGGATAATTTTGAGTGCTTTATTAGAGAAAATTAGAACTTTGTTGCTTAATCGAAACACGGTGACTATTTTAGCTGTTCTTGCTGGCGTAATTGCTTTGTGGTTTGTTTATAGTTGGACTTTAGATAAAGCAGTAAAACCTCAAAGAGTGCCAGTAGCCGCTAAAGATATTACTGCTGGTACTAAAATTACGAAAGATGATATCGAATATGTGGAAGTTAATAGTGATATATTAAAAAAAGCTAGTATTATTACTAACTCAAGTCAAATTATTGGATATTATGTTACTAATAATACTTCTATAACTAAAGGTGCAATGTTTTATAAAGATCAAGTAGTTGATCAAAAAAACTTAATTGGTAGAGATTTAGAAGTTATACCAGAAAATTATCGTCAGTATTGGTTGAAAGTAGATAATAATACGACGTATGCTAATTCGATATATCCTGGTGATAAAATTGATTTATGGTTGATGACTAGTGATGATAATAAACAAGTTTATGAAGAATTTATTAAAAATATTGAGGTATTGAGTGTAAAAGATTCTAGTGGCCAAAATGTTTTTGATGTTTCTAGTGGTAGAACTCCAGCTTGGTTATCTTTTGCGGTTGATACTACTATGTATGAATACTTAAAGAAAATTGAATATTTGAGTGGTATGCAACTATATCCAGTACCTATTAATAAAAATAATGCTGATAAAGATGCTAAGACTGAAATTACAAACGATGCTTTGATTACCTTAATTGATAGTCAAGCAAGACAAGTAACTGTAGATATTACTGATGATAATTCTGCAGAAAATAATACTGATAGTAATACTAATACAGATACAAATGAATGATAAAAAGAGGTGATACTTGTGAATGATGCTATATTTTCACAAATAGATTTTGGGCCTTTAAAAGAGTTTTTGGAAGAAGATAATGTAACTGACGTTTCTTATTCAAACGGAGGTCAAGTGTGGCTAAAAACTCTTGATAAAGGTGTTTATAGAGTCGATAGACCAGAGATCAATAATGCTTTAATGGAAAAGTTAGCTTTTCAATGTTCTAATGTTATGGGGAAAACCTTTAATATGGCACATCCTTTTTTGGATGCTGAATCTGCTGAATTACGGTTAAACTTTGTTCATGAATCTATTGCAACCAATGGTATATGTTGTGTAATAAGAAAGACGCCTGCCAAAATCCGTCTAAACAAAGATAAACTTATTAATGAACAATACGTTACTGAAGATTTACATGATTTTTTAATGACTTGTGTTGAAGGCCATTGTAATATTATTGTTAGTGGTGAAACTGGTTCTGGGAAAACTGAGCTCGTTAAGTATTTAGCCAGTCATACTAAAGAAAATGAAAAAATAATTACTATTGAGGATACTCTAGAATTACACTTAGATAAAATATTTCCTCATCGTGATATAGTAGCGATGAAAACTAATAATATTGCTTCTTATAGTGATGTGTTAGTTACTTGTATGCGACAAAATCCAAGATGGATTTTACTTTCCGAAGTTCGTAGTGCTGAAGCAGTTACAGCGGTTCGTAACTCAATATCTTCAGGACATAATATTATATCGACAATTCACTCCGATAGAGCCCTAAATATTCCTATGCGTATGTATAGTTTGCTCGAAAGTAATCAAGATATTGATCAATTCTTAAAATCGATTCATAGATATGTGCAAATTGGTGTACACGTCAAAGGTTATATGAGTAAAGAATTAGGTAGATTTCAAAGAGAAATTATTGAAGTTGTAGAATTTTATGTTGATGAAAATAACCAAGCTGGAGCAAATATAATATTTAAAAAAGCTTTGGATGGTAAATTTAGTTTTAATAATCCTACAAAATATTTAATTGATTATTTAGGAGTTCAAGGTGTAGACATTAAAGAAGATTATTTTGTAAAAGCTAAAGAGAATAATCCTAATCATGTTGATATGGATGCTATTGAAAGTTTATAAGAAGAAAGGAGTAAGAAATGCACTATTTTCCGGAATTGATCATTTTACTTATTATAGCTGCGGTTGTCTTGATTGTACGACGTAATCCTGGAGCAAATGCTTATAAAGTTGTTGTTGATAATGCTACACAAATGTATGATAAGTATGCTCCTTATTCTTTTAAAATTGTAAGAGAAAAAGCTAAAGAATTAGGACAAGAATATTCAGCGAGAGAATATTTAACTCAAGCAGCATTACTTGGAGGTATTGCTGCAGTGGTTGGTTACTTTTACTTTTATAGTATTATTATAGCTATTATTTATGCAGTATTGGCAATAGCAGTTATTCCTTATTTGGCATATTTAAGATTACAAAGAATTTATAGTGAATATATATTTGAACAAATACAAACTTATACTACTAACGTTATAATGGAATTTAATACTACTCAAAGTTTTGTTAAATCACTAGAAGGAGTAAGAGATTCTGGTATTTTGGAAGATCCTGTTTTAAGTGATGTACGAAAAATGATAGAAATGTCTTATCAAAATGGTACTATCGATGAATCAATTCAATATTTTAATTCTAAATACCCTTATTATATGGTTAAAAATATGCATCAATTATTTTTACAAATAACAAAAGAAGGGGCAAAAGATTCTGGACAAGCTTTAGAAAATATGTCAATGGATATCGACTCGTTAGTTGAAGGAGTATATAGAGACCAAATGGATAGAAGTAATTTCCATGGTAGATTTTTAAGATTTGGTTTAATTCTTTATCTACTAGTTATTGTATTACGTTTTATGCTTGGAGAAGCTAATTATATTCAAATGTTAGATTTATGGTATGTGCAAATAATCTTGCATGCAATTGTTATAATTAATGCTTTTTTCTTAATGAGTGGGGAAAAATATTATAATGAAGATGTGGGGGTAGAATAATGCAAATAGAAATTATTATTGTTGCTGTCATTGTCTTCTTTATTATGACTGTTACAGGTCAAATTAGTTTAAATCAATTAATTAGTGATAACCAAAGATTGTTTTTAAAACTTAAAGAAAGTGATTGGGATTTTTATGTAAGGGCTAAATATGGTAATAATATTAATCCCGATATTTTGTTTAATAAAAGAATTAAAAATGCTTTAATAGTAATGGTTTTAATACTATTCTTTATGATTAAGGATTTGAATGCTGTTAAAGTATTGTTGATATTTGTAGTAGGTTATTTTGTTTTTAAAATGTCTTATAGTGATATAAAGAAGTTTTATCAAAGACATATGGCTGATATTGATGCTATGTTACCTCATTATTTGAAAAACTTGGAAATTTTAATTCAACATTATACAGTGCCGGTCGCAATGGGAAAATCAATGGCTGAGGCGCCTGAAATATTTAAAGATGGATTGCAAGAAATGATCGATGCCATTAATTCTGGTGACGATTCAATTGAACCTTATATGGAATTTGCTAGAAAGTATCCAGTAAGAGATTCGATGCGAATGATGAGACTTTTGTATCGTCTTAGTTTAGGTAGACAAGAAAGAAAACAAGAACAAATTTTGACTTTTTCTCGATCTATATCTTCTTTACAACAAAAAGCAAGAGAAACTAGATATAAAAGTAGATTGGAAAAAATGGAAAATAAAACGATGTCGATGTTGATAACGACTGGGATTGGATTAATGATTTTGTTAATACTTGCTGTTATTCAACTTATGAACATATAGTAGACATCCAAACTGTGAAAAAAAATTGATATTTTAGATAATTTAAGTTATAATAAGTATAGAAAATAAAGGAGGAATTTAATATATGAAAGAAGCAACTGGAGAATTAAACATGACTGTTGTAACTGTTGTTGCAATTGCTGCGGTTGGATCATTCTTTTATTTGTTTGTTTGGCCAACTATTCAAACTAATTTAAAATTAACTACTGCATGTAATGCTGCTGGTAATAGCGATTATGCTGATGAAGAAAATGGTATTAGCTGTAGTGGTGGTGTTTGTACTGTAGATGGAAAAACTAAAACTTGTAGTAGTGAAACTAAAGAAAATTAAGGACGTGAAGAAATGAAAGAGGCTACCGGAGAATTAAATTTAACTGTTATAGTGGCTATATCAGTTGGAATCTTGATGGCCTTTTTTTTCGGTTTTGTATGGCCTTCATTGAATAGTAATTTTCAACAAAATGCACAGTGTGGAAAAGCAGTATGTGATTGTAGTGAGTCTGGTATGCAAAAGGCATTAGATGCTACTGGTAATGATAATATGTGTTATTGTTCACAGTCTTTGGAAGATTTGAAAAGTGAAACAAATATAGCATATTGTCCATTTAAAGGGTAGGTGAATTAAAATGAAAGAAGCTATGAGTATGACAACTATATTTCAAATTGTTGTATTATTTATTTTACTATTCACAGCTATAATGGCTTTAACTATTAATAATTCTAATGCTTTTGCAGTTAAGGATGAAGTTTTAAATTATTTAGAATTAAACAATGGTAATTATGTTGATGGTGATCGTTTAAATGATGATATTATAGAAATATTATCTAATGCTTCCTATAGAACTACAGGTAAATGTGATGATGATTTTGCCGGTTATGCACGAAACGGAGAAAGAGTTAATGATGGGGAATATGCATCAATTTGTATAAATGAAGTTACAGCTACTGCAGATGTTGATAGTTATTTGTTGAAGGAAGTCAGTGATTTAAATGGAAAATTAGCAACAGGTGATTTTGTTGTAGGAAAATATTATCAAATAAAGGTCTTTTTTCAATTAGACTTACCAGTGGTTAAACAAATTTATAATTTTTCTACTAAAGGTGAAACAAAAGTAATTTATAAAAACTAGGAGAATGATATATGAAGGAAGTTAGTAGTTCAACTTGGTCTTTTCAATTGATAATATTTTTTATTCTCATTTTTGCGTGCTTTTTAACTTTAGTACTTAATTACTCAAAAGCTTATACAATCAAAAATAGGATGCTAACCATTATTGAAAAATATGAGGGTGTTACGAGTACATCGGCAGGTGTTATTAATTCTTATGTTACTAATAATGGTTATTTAACTGTTGGTACTTGTGCAGAAGATTGGTATGGTGCAGTTGATTTAAATGGGACTTATGAATATGCAGAAGGTAGTAAAAAATATTATTATTGTTTTAAAGAAAGTAAAGCTCGAAATAAACAAGTATATTATGATGTAATTGTTTTTTATAAATTTAATTTACCAGTGGTGGGTAATATTTTAACTTATAGAATAAACGGTCAAACCGATACATTTAAAGGTTCTAATGATCGAATAGGTTAGGATGGAGGTGAAAAAATGAATGTTATCGTATCTAATAAATATCAATCACTTTTAGGAAGTTTAAATATTGATGTTATAAAGAGTATTAATGGAGAATTTAGTGTAGATGATTTAATAGCTCAGTTTTCTAATTTTTATTATAATAAAATGATTATTGATATAACTGCCATCAAAGATTATCAAAATATAAGTGTTATGCAAAATTTATCGATGAATTTTGATATGTCTAAAATTATTTTATTGTTGGATGATAGTGAAAGTGTAAATTCACCGGTGTATATTTCTCAATTAGTGTCAATGGGAATTTATAACTTTACTAACGATGTTAATACGATAAAGTATTTAATTGATAATCCTAATCAATATA
>CAKOMU010000027.1 GCA_934096755.1 uncultured Bacilli bacterium | reverse complement strand
GTATAAATAATTAGTAAATCTATACTTGCATTTAATATATCATGATTGCTGGCCTCTTTTAAATATTCGAGATAAAGACTTTTATTTGCTGGAGTTATATCTAATACTCCATGTTTATAAAAATAAGTGGCTAAATTATATTTGGCATAATAGCATAAATTTTTAATTGGGCAATCAAGAGCTTTTTGATAATACTCAAAAGCTAATTTTAAATCTTTTTTAGTGAATCCAAGACGATAATATTCACCAATTTTATTACAAGCCCAAGATTCACCAAGATTGGCACTTTTAATAAAAAAAGTAAAAGCTTTAGCATATTCTTTTTTCTTTTCATATATTTGACCTAGGTTGTTATAGGCGTATACGTAATCTTTAGTTGTGGCTTTTTGAAAATATTGTATAGCTTTGTTTTCATCTTTTTTTAAAGGATGAATACCTTTTTGATACATCCACCCAACAGTGTTTAATGCTTCAATACTTCCATGTTCTGTTGCTACTTTTAAATAAGTATAAGCCAATTCTAATTCATCGTTAGAACCAGTGCCAATTAAGTTTTTTAATAACATATTGGCAATTAAATAATTTGCTCCTGGATGACCTTTTTGTGCCGCCACTTTTAAATATTGAAAACTTTTGTCATATCTTGGATAACCTGCTACATAACCATAGTATTCCTGTGTACCTAATTCATAACAAGCATAGGCATTAGATTTATTAGCAATATTTTTAATGCTATAGTTATAATTGGTACTGTCACGAAATTTTATTAAAAGAAATTCTTCTAATTCACTGGCAGCGATGTGAGAATTTTCTAATAGTTTTTCAATAATAGCTGTATTTATTTTTTCTTTATAAATAGGTTGTTTTTTTTGGAGAATAGTGAAAAATAAAAATTCACAGAAACATTCATAATAATGATTGTGTTTAAGGAGATTTTGAATGTTTTCTACGTATTCTTCATTAACTTCTTGATCATTTTTGGCTATGTTGTAAAGTTTGTGACATAGTTGTTGAAATAAATAACTATTGTTGATGTATTCTAATTTTTGGTTAGTGCTAATGAGATTGCCTTCTAAAATAGTGATAAAGTTTAGAGTTTTATCGAGCAAAATACTTTTATTATGATTATATTCTTTTTGAATGAATAAGTATTTTTGTTTATAATCACTATTAATATTTCGATAACCACTGCAGTAATTGTTAATTGTGGTTTCGTTCACATATTCTAAATCGAATAGAATACAAAATATCTCGCTTTGTAATGCTAGTGATTTATTAATTGCAAGACTTTTAGTAATTCGACATAAATTGCCGATTGATAAATGTTTATCATCAATGTTTAATTTGATATAATTTTTGGACATGCTATCACCTTGTAAATATTATAAAACTCTTGTGGATTTTATGCAAATTTAAAAATATATGTGTGGAAATAAATAAGTTAATAGAAAGGTTTACTTATAATATAATGAAATAGGAGGATGACATGAAAAAGATTTGGAAAAATTATAGATCAACGATTATTTTGTTAATGGGAATTATTGTTGGTGGAATTGTTGGTTTAATATTTAAAGAAAAAGTAGAATTCTTAAAATATTTTGGAGACATATTCCTGAATTTAATGTTTGTTATTGTTATTCCTTTAATTTTTTTGACGATTACAACATCGATTGGTAGTATTAAAAATCCTAAAAGACTAGGGAAAATTATGATAAGTATTATTGGAGTTTTCATTGTGACTTCTTTAATATCTTGTTTAGTTGGTTTAGTATCAACTTATAGTTTTAAATTGGTAGATACTCAAGATGGAGAAAAAATTAAAGAGACTCTTAGTTTAGATGAAGAAAGTAATCAAGCAGAAGATGTCAATGTTTTAGAAAAAACGGTGAATACTTTAACAGTTAGTGATTTTAATAAAGTCTTATCTAAAGATAATTTAATTGCTATGGTAGTATTTTCTTTGTTAATTGGTTTAGCAATTAATAAGGTTGGTAAACGAGGTGAAAAATTCTTAGAAGTATTGGAAAGTGCTAAAGCTGTTTGTTTAAAATTTATTGATTTTGTAATGCTTTATGCGCCGATAGGGTTAGGTTGTTTTTTTGCCGCATTAATTGGTACATATGGAGCTAATATTGCGGTTGGGTATTTGAAAACCTTTATTATTTACACAATTGTATCATTGTTATTTATGGTTGTTGTTTATAGTATTTATGCCTTTGTAGCAGCCGGTAAAAAAGGTATCAAGGTATATTGGCAAAATATTTGGCCTGCATCTTTAACGTCGCTTTCTACTTGTTCTAGTGCAGCCAGTATTCCAGTCAATGTAAATTGTGCTAAAAAAATGGGGGTTAAAGATGATATTGCTGATGCTATTATCCCTTTAGGAACTAGTTTTCATAAAGATGGCTCCGTTATTGGCAGTGTTTTTAAAATTATGTTTTTAGCATATTTATTTGGAACTGATTTGACAACTTTTAGTGGTACTTTACAAGTAGTTGTTACTGCATTAATAGCTAACTTGTTAGTAGTAGCAGTTCCTATTGGAGGTGGAACAATATCAGAAATGCTCATTATCTCGATGATGGGTTATCCGGCAGGTGCCTTACCAATTCTTACCGTTATTGCGACAGTTATTGATGCTCCTGCAACTGTATTAAATGTAGTAGGAGATACTAGTTGTTCTATGGTAGTATCCAGAATTGTAGATGGCAAAAATTGGCTTAATCAAAAGAATACTTAGCTTGGTCTAAGTTTTTTCTTTGCATTTAAATTATTATTTGATAAAATATTATTGGGATGGTGATGTTGGTGGCAATTATTAATAAGCAAAGAAAAGATTATTTATCTTGGGATGAATACTTTATGGGTATTGCCAAATTATCGGCTTTAAGAAGCAAAGATCCTTCTACTCAGGTAGGGGCATGTATTGTAAGTAGTGATAATCGAATTTTATCTATTGGGTATAATGGTGCTCCAAATGGCTTTATGGATGACAATTTTCCTTGGGATAGAGAAGGTGATGCCTTAAATACTAAATATTTTTATGTTTGTCATGCGGAGTTAAATGCCATCTTAAATTTTCGTGGTAATAAAAGAGATTTAGAGGGTTCCAAAATTTATGTTGATTTATTTCCTTGTAATGAATGTGCGAAAGCTATTATTCAAACTGGCATAAAAGAAATTATTTATTTGTGTGATAAATATAAAGAACAAGATAATGTCATAGCATCAAAAAAAATGTTTGATGTTTGTGGAGTGAAATATCGAGAATTGAAGTTAGATTCTAGTAAAAAGATTATGATTGATTTAGGTAACTAGAAATGAGTGGTTAAAATAAAAAATAAAGATGATTTTAAAAGGATTTATTTAATTGATGATGATAATCGAAAAAACGATTTGCCAAAATTAAAGAAAAAAAGATTGAGACCTAAACGTTTTTTAAGAAGAATTGGCTTAATTCTATTAATAATAATATTGTTTACTAGCTTTATGGTTTCTGGGATAAAAGTTTTGTTTTGGTATAGGGATTCTAAAAAGACGGAACAAACCATTCAAAATATTGAAAATATAACAGAAGTAAAGGAAGTTCAAGATACAGAAAAGACAGTTGTGTATAATCCTCCTAAGAAGGATAAAACAAATATTTATTGGGATTATGTTAAGATGAATTTATTGGATGTTGATTTTAATAATTTGTTAAATATTAACAGTGATACTGTTGGATGGATAGAAGTAAATGGAACTAATATAAATTATCCATTTGTACAAACTAATAATAATGAATATTATTTGAAAAAAGATTTTAACAAAAAGTATAATTCAGCGGGCTGGGTTTTTTTAGATTATCGCAATAATTTAGAAAATTTAAATAGAAATACAATTATATATGCACACGGTAGAATTGATGGAACAATGTTTGGTTCTTTAAAAAATATTATAAAAAGTAATTGGTATGATGATAAAAATAATCATATTTTAAAAATTGCCACTAAGTATAATAGTAGTTTATGGCAAGTCTTTAGTGTTTATCATATACCTACAACTAGTGATTATCTAGATATAGAGTTTGAAACTGATACTGGCTATATAGAGTTTTTAAAGAAATTACAAACACGAAGTTATTATCAATTTGATGTTGATTTAAATGAAAATGATAAAATTGTCACCTTGTCGACGTGTTATGGTGATAATGAAAGAGTAGTATTACATGCAAAATTAATAAAAATGGAGGAAAAAGATGGAAGTAATTGAAATATTAAAAAATAAAAAAGGATGTATCGCAGCATTGGATCAAAGTGGTGGAAGTAGTAAAAAAACATTAATGAATTATGGTATTAGTGAAGATTTGATATCTAATGATGAAGTGATGTTTGATTATATTCATAAAATGCGGAGTAGGGTTATTACCAATGAAGCATTTGATGAACGTATAATTGGTGTGATTTTATTTGAAAATACTATGAATAGGGATATCAATGGTATAAATACAGTTCAGTATTTGCAAGATAAAAATATTGTTTCTTTCTTAAAAATTGATAAAGGGTTAGCTGAATTATGTGAAGGTGTTCAATTATTGAACGATATCCCTAACTTGGAAGAGTCTTTAGAACATGCCAAGAAAATGGGGATTGTAGGAACCAAAATGCGTTCTGTCATAAAAGAATATAATGAATATGGAATCAAAAAAATTGTAGAACAACAATTTAAATTGGCAAAGATAATTATAAGCCATGGTTTAATTCCAATTATTGAACCTGAAGTAGATATTCATGCTGAAAATAAAAAACAAATAGAAACATTTTTGCGTAATGAAATATTAAAATATTTAGATAAATGTCAAAGTGATGAATATTTGATGTTTAAGTTTACTTTACCTGAAGTTGATAATTTTTATAATGATTTACTAAGGCATAAAAATGTTTTGAGAATAGTGGCTTTATCAGGTGGTTATACTCGTGATTTAGCTTGTGAAAAATTAAAAAACAATAAAAAAATGATAGCAAGTTTTTCTAGAGCTTTATTAGAAGGTTTAAATGATCAACAAAGTGATGAAGAATTTACAAATGTTTTAAATAAAACAATTGAGCAGATTTATGATGCTTCAGTTAATAAAAATTAGTCCCTTTATAAATAATAAACTTTACATGTTTTGGTGTAAAGTTTTTATTTTGTTTTTTATATGTTTAAAAATATGTGTTAAGATAGTAGTCCTAAGTGGGGTGATAAAATGAATATAATTAATAATATAATGGAAGAAATGAAGGGGGCTAGTGGTATAAATAATGAATATTTAGTTTTAATTATTTTATCTATTTTAATATTTATTGTTATAAAATTTATTAATCGATTGATAAATCATTTATATGGTATTAAGAAACATAGTAGTCGAAAAAACTTTTTGTTTAATCAAACTAGCAATATTGTAGCTAATATTATAATCATTATTACTATCTTTTTGGCGTGGGAAAGTCATTTATCAAATATTTTAACGATTATTTCCTTTATGTCTGCTGGTGCTACTATTGCTTTGCGGGAGGTTATTCTTAATTTATTTGCTGGATGTTTTATTAGATTTTCGAAACCTTTTATTGTTGAGGATCGTATAGAAATTGGTGATATTAAGGGAGATGTTGTATTGATTTCGGCGATGAGTTTTAAAGTTTTAGAATTAAGTAATCGATTAAATGGTGAACAGAGTAGTGGAATTATTGTAAATATTCCTAATTCAAAAATTTTTTCAACACCATTAAAAAATTATACTACAGCATTTAAATATATATGGACAGAATTGGTAGTGTCTATCAATTTTGAAGCTGATGTCAATAAAAATAAGAAAAAATTAGAACAAATAGTTAATCAAAATGAGGTGATAAAAGCTATTCCTAAAAAAATGGATAAAGCAATTGATGAAGCTAGTGGAAGTTATAGAATTTATTATAATAATTTAAAACCAATTATTTATACAGAATATGTCGAAAATCACATCGAGTTAACAATACGTTTTTTAGTACATCCTAAAAAAGAAAGAATGGTATTAGATAATTTATGGCTTTCTATAATTAAGGAAGCTAAAAAAGGAAATATAGATTTATATCGTAAAGATTAAGTTGTCAAATTTATGAAAAATAGCTAGGTTATTTATTTGGTTTTTGTTATAATTAAAGGGGATAATATGGAAAAACAAATAAAAAAAATTTTAGAAAAATTAGAAAGTAATAATTATCAAGCCTATTTAGTTGGGGGATTTGTACGAGATTATTTATTAGGAATTAAAAGTTATGATGTGGATATATGTACAAATGCTTTGCCTAGAGATGTTTATGCTATGTTTAATTTGGTCAAAAGTAACTATGGTAGTGTTAATTTAAAAATAGAAAAATATAATGTTGATATTACTACTTTTCGTAAAGATTATGATTATGTAAATCGTAGGCCTAGTAAGATTGAATATATTGATTCTTTGGAAGAAGATTTGAAAAGAAGGGATTTTACAATTAATGCGATTTGCATGACTAAAAATGGTAAAGTCATTGATCTTTTGAATGGCGTAGATGATTTAAATAAACGAATGATTAGAATGATTGGTGATGTAAGCACGAAAATTACTGAAGATCCTTTACGAATTTTACGTGCTATTCGTTTTGCGACAGTGCTTGATTTTGAATTGGAAGAAAATCTAAAAAAAATTATAAAGAAAAATAGCAAGTTAGTTAAAACTTTGTCGAAAGAAAGAGTAAAAAAAGAATTGGAAAAAATATTAATTAGTAAAAATTATTATAAAGGCATAAATTTATTGGAAGAATTAAAAATTGCAGAAATGTTAGAAATAGAATTTCAAAATGTAAATTATGTCGATGATTTATTAGGAATGTGGGCTCAATTAAATGTTAAAAATATGCCATTTACAAATATAGAAAAAAGCAATATAATTAAAATTACTAATGTGTTAAAAGAAGGAACTGTTAGTAATAAAGAACTATACACTTATGGTTTGTATCCATGTACTATTGCAGGTAAGATATTAAATATTCATCCTAAAAAAATAAATAAAATGTATCAAAAATTGCCAATAAAGGCACGAAATGATATCGACGTGGATGTTAAAAATTTGGGTGCTGGAGCACAAATAAGTCAAAAATATAAGATACTTGAAGAAGCCATTTTAAGTGGAAAATTGAAAAATAAAAATAAAGAAATAATCAAATATTTAGAAAGGGTGTGAAAAACATGTTTAAAGATAATAAAAAATTAGTAGCAGAAACGATGTTTATAAAAGAAGCCCTAAAAAATAAATTATCTTTAAACGAGTTTTTATTATTACTATATTTTGATAATTCTTTTGATTTAGTATTTGACATAAAAGTGGTTGGTAAAGTTTTAAATATGGCTGAAGAGGATGTTTTGACAGCTTATGGTAGTTTAATGGGGAAAAAATTAATCAAAGTTAAAGCTGAAAAAAACTGTGACGGAAAAGTAATTGAAAAAGTTTCATTAGATAATTTTTATAATGAAATTAAAAGTGATTATAAAATGCAAGAAAAAGAGGAAATTAAAACGGACATTTTTAGTATTTTTGAACATACTTTTGGAAGGACTTTATCTAATATCGATTATGAAATTATTAATGCTTGGATGGATAAAGGTTTTAGTGAGGAATTAATTAAAGAAGCTTTAAAAGAAGCCGAATATAATGGAGTACTCAATTTAAGATATATAGATAAAGTTTTATATGAATGGAATAGGAAAGGATTTAAAACACCAGAGGATATAAGAAAAAAAGATATAGGAGGAGATAGTCCTATATTTGAATCCAGTGTTTTAGAGTATGATTGGTTGCATGAAAAATAAAGAAGTATTAAACATACTGGATGAATTATATCCAGATCCCAAATGTGAACTTAATTATACAAAAGATTATGAATTATTGATTGCTACTCTTTTATCCGCTCAATCGACTGATAAAAGGGTTAACGTGGTAACAAAAGAGTTATTTTCAAAGTATGATGTATATAATTTGGCCAAGGCAAATGTAGAGGATATTGAAAAGATAATCCATCCAGTAGGCATGAGTAAGAAAAAAGCTCAGTATATTAAAGATATTTGTCAAAGTTTAGTGCAAAAATATGATGGCAATGTCCCAAATGATCGTAACTTTTTGGAAAGTTTACCAGGAGTGGGTCGTAAGACTTGTAATGTCTTTTTAGTAAATATTTATAATGAACCAGCGATAGCTGTTGATACTCATGTAACGCGAGTAGCTAATCGTTTAGGACTAACAAAGAGTTTAGATGTTTCAAAAATTGAACAAGATTTGATGAATTATTTTCCTAAAGATAAATGGGGAAGAGTGCATCATCAATTGGTTTTATTTGGTCGATATATTTGTAAGGCTAAAAAACCAGAATGTCAAAATTGTCCTTTTCAAACAAAGTGTTCTTATCATCAATAAAAAAGCGGTAATAAAGAGTTTTATTATCGCTTTGTTGTTTATTCTACAGTTACTGATTTAGCTAGGTTACGAGGCTTATCAATATCACAGTTTTTATTTTTAGCTACGAAATAGGCAATTAATTGTAGCGGAATAACTGTTAATATTGGTTGTAGTATCGCGTGAGTTTTAGGAATTAAAACTAAATTATTATAAAATAATTCTTTAGGTTTTTGATTACTTATAATAGTTACTTTGGCCCCTCTAGCTGTTACTTCCTTGATATTACTAATTGTTTTTTCATATGTTGTAGTATCCGTATTAATTGCAATGACAGGAGTATTTTTTTCAATTAAAGAGATTGTACCATGTTTTAGTTCTCCTGCTTGATAGGCAACGCTATTGATGTAAGAAATTTCTTTTAATTTTAAAGATCCTTCTAAGCATAACGCATAGTCTACAAGTCGTCCTATAAAAAATATTTGTGATGCTTTAGTTAAAGCGTTAGCTATTTCTAAGTAACATTCATTTTGTATGTTTTCTTTAATCAAGTTAGGTATAATTGTGATTTCGTTTTGAATTTGCTTAATTTCTTCTAAAGATAAAATATTTTTTATAGTACCTAGATAAAAAGTAATAAGAGAAAATAGGGCGATTTGGGCTAAATAGGCTTTAGTTGTTGCAACTGCAATTTCAAATCCTGCTTTTGTATAAATTACATAATCTGCTTCTCTAGCAATCGAACTACCTATAACATTGATGATAGCTAGAGTTTTAATGCCATCTTCTTTGGCTTTTCGTAGAGCCGCAAGAGTATCTGCAGTTTCGCCTGATTGGGATACGACGATGAGTAGGGTATTAGAATTATAAAAATTTTTTTTATAACGATATTCACTAGCTACTTCGACATTTACAGGAAGATTAGCATAAGTTTCCAGTAAATATTTACCTATTAATCCCGCGTGGTAGGCAGAACCACAAGCAACTATGTCAATGGATTGAAAGTTTTTAATAAAGCCAAAGTTTTTTTCTAACGATTCTTTTGTGCCATCATAATAAGCATTGATAGTATTTTTAAATACTTCATCTTGTTCATTGATTTCTTTTAGCATAAAATGATCATATCCATTTTTAGTGGCTGCATCGTAAGTTTGGTTAAAAGTTTGAACTTCTTTTTTGACGATGTTGAGATTTTGATCAAAGATACTAATTGAATTAGCACTTATTTTGGCTATTTCATAGTTGTCCATTAAAATATATTTATTGGTAAATTTTAAAATAGCTGGGACGTCTGAGGCAATAAAGTTGCCATCTTTAGCAAGCGCTATAATTAGAGGACTATCTTTTCTAGTAGCATATAAAGTGTTTGGATCATCTTTTAATAAAATGCCAAAAGCATAAGATCCTCGTATAAGTTTGCCAGCTTGATTCATACTTTTGATAATATCCTTATTTTCACCGTATAAATAATCAAGTAAAGCAGCGGCAACTTCTGTGTCGGTTTCACTTTGGAAAGTATAACCTTTGTTTATTAAGTCTTTTTTTAATTCTATATAATTTTCAATAATTCCATTGTGAACTAGAGTGATATTTCCTTGTTGATGAGGATGAGCATTGATTTTATTGGCGATGCCATGTGTTGCCCATCTGGTGTGACCAATCCCAAGATAAGTTGGGATATCTAAATTTAATTGTGATTTTAAATTGGCAATTTTACCTCTTTCTTTAATTATCTCAATTTCTTTTTGCTTAAAATAAGCAATGCCTGCTGAGTCATAGCCGCGATATTCTAATGCTTCTAAAGCATTAATAATTTTAGGTATACAGTTTTCTTTTCCTATATATCCAACAATTCCACACATATAATTTTTCCTTTCATCAGTGTATATGATATATTGTTTGTAACAATCTTGATTTTGTTTTTTGAAATATATCTATCGAGCATACAATCCCGTGATGCATCCGCCGAAAAATCGATAAACATCATCCTCGTCAACCTAGTGGTTCTGGCGCTAACAAATAGTTTTACCTCCATCAACTAGTATGTTTAATTAAATTAAAACATAAAAATAGTTACTTGTCAAAACAAGAGTGATTTGATAAAATTTAGAAAGGAAGTGATATGGTGGCTACAAAAGGAATTTTAGAAAAAAAAGATCAAACTAGTAAGGAAAATATAACTGGAATTGTAATTATGGGACTTGTAGGGTTGGTTCTAGCTTTAATACCAGATGCTTTTAATAATTTAATTGGTATTATTGTGGGACTATCATTGTTAATCATTGGTTTAGCAAGTATTTTTCAATATATGCAAAATAAAATTGGTACTAATTATAATTTAGTCACTGGTATATTATATAGTGTTTTAGGGGCTTTTATTATGCTTTATCCAGGTTCAGTATTAAGACTTATTGCAGTTTGTTTAGGAGTGTATCTTATTATTAATGGTCTTATGAAAATATCATTGGCTTTTACTTTAAAAGAAGCAAGTACTAGTTGGGTTGGGACTTTAATAATTGGTATATTGATTGTGATTTTAGGAGTCATATTAATATTTAATCCTTTTTCTGGAGTTGCTATTACGAAAATTACTGGTATATTTTTAGTGATTGTGGCTTTATTTAATTTAATCGATCACTATGTTATTCAAAAGAGATAGCTATGTAAAGGAAGAATAAACATTTAATAGAGTGTTTATTTTTTTATTTTGTTAGTGGTGGAGGTTTTACAAAAAAAATAGAATGTGATACACTATATAGTAGTGGTGAATCATTTATGGATAGAATAACTTTTTTGTTGATTGCGGGTCTTTATTATATTTTAACAATTGTTCTAGTAATTGTGGTTTTGAATGTTTTAAATAATAAAGAAAAGAAAAAATTAAAAGGACAAATCGAATCTTTAGAAAAAGAAAAAAATATGATTATATCTGCTAGTATGTTATCTGAGTTTAATAAAGTGGAAGCACTTGTAAATAATGAAGAAATGCAAGAAAAATTAGAAGGTTGGAAAGAAAGATTTCATAATATTAAAGATGTGGAAATGCCTAAGTTTACAGATACTTTAAATGAAATTGAAGAAATGTTTCAGGCTAAAGATTATAAAGATTTAAAGGGATTGGTTTTAAAGGCTGATTTTGATTTAAATACTTTAAAAACTAAAGCTAATTATTTATTGGAAGAAATTAAGGATATTACTTTAAGTGAAGAAAGAAATAGAGAAACTATTACTAAATTGAAAGCTGAATATCGAGAAATTTTGAGTGTTTATCATGAATATGAAGAAGAATATGAAGTAATTAAAACCCCGATAGAATTACAATTTGAAAATGTTGATAAATTATTTCAAGCTTTTGAAGTAGCAATGGATAACAATGCTTACACAGAAGTTGGGAGAATTGTTAAAGGAATAGCTGATGTAATTGGTAATTTAAAGGTTATAGTGGATGAAGCTAGGCCAATTGTCGTAATGGGCAAAAATTTAATACCTAAAAAAATTGATGATATTAAAGCTATTGCAGATAAAATGGTACGTGATGGGTATAATTTAGAATATTTAAATATTGATTATAATATTGATGAGGCAAATAAAAAGATAACTGATATATTTCAAAGATTAAATGTTTTAAATGTGGAAGATTCTTTGTTTGAATTAAAAACCATGTTGGATTATTTTGATTCTTTATATAATGATTTTGATAAAGAAAAAGTATCTAAAAAGATTTATGAAGATTATAGTCGTAGTATATTAATTAAAGCTACTAAATTAGAAAAAGTTAATAATGAGTTGTATAAAAAAATTGGCGATATTAAATATAGTTATGATTTAAGTGATGATGAAGTAGCAGTGATTGCTGAAATTAAACAAGAAATTATGGGCATTAGAGCTGGTTATGATAAAATTGTTGATATTGGCAGAAGCAAGATTATGGCATATTCTAAGTTAGCACGTGAAATGGAAAATTTAAATTTACGTTTAGTCAAAACAGAAGAAAAATTAAATGGAGCATTGAAGACTTTAGGTAGCTTAAAAGAAGATGAATTGCGTGCTCGTGAACAATTAGATGAAATAAAAAAGATATTAAATCAAACGAAAGAAAAGGTACGTTCATTTAAGTTGCCAACTATACCTAAAAATTACTATGTAGAACTAGCTGAAGCTATGGAAGCTATCAATGAACTAGTTAAAGAGTTAGATAAAAGACCAATTTCTATTAAAGTCTTAAATTTGAGAGTAGATACTGCTAGAGATTTAGTTTTGAAGGTTTATAATACAATTAATGAGACGATTAAGACAGCTCATATGGCAGAAGTGGCAATTGTTTATGGTAATAGATATAGGGTAACTAATAGAGAAGTAGATTTTGGCTTAGTTAAAGCTGAAAATGCATTTTTTAAAGGAAATTTTAAAAATAGCTTGGAAAATGCCATTAATGCAATTAATATTGTGGAACCTGGTATTCATAAAAAATTGTTAGAAGAATCACAAAATTAAAAGGAAAGGGACATAAATGATATATTTAGATTATAGTGCAACGACACCAGTAGCATATGAGGTGTTAGATACAATTTCAAGAGTAAGTAAGGAATTTATAGGAAATGCTAATTCTATTCATAGTTTGGGACAAAAATCATTTAATTTGTTAGAAAGTGCTACTAAACAGATTGCAGATATTTTTGGGGTAAATAGCAATGAAATAATCTATACTAGTGGTGCTACAGAAAGTAATAATATGGCTTTAATTGGTACTTGTTTAGCTAATCATAAAAAAGGTAAACATATTATTGTTTCTAAATTAGAACATCCTTCTATTTATGCTATTTGTAAATATTTGGAATCAATGGGATTTGAAATTAGTTATGTAAAAAATGATAAAGATGGTTTAATTGATTTTGATGATTTAAAGAGTTTAATACGTGAAGATACGATTTTAGTGAGTATTTGTGCAGTTAATTCAGAGTTAGGTATTAGACAACCTTTAAAAATGATTCGCCAAATTATAAAGAAAGAAAATAT
>CAKOMU010000026.1 GCA_934096755.1 uncultured Bacilli bacterium | reverse complement strand
CAAATAACATAACTAACCCTAATATTATATAAATTCTAGTAACAATTTTTTTATATTCTGCTCTATCAAACAGATTAGTTTGTGTAAAAAAATAAAAAATATTGAACAAATAATCAACTACAGTATAAATAACTCCATCAATTAACAACAATAAATTATATACATAACTCATATTTATCACCTACTTTAAACATGTACCATAGGCACCAAACCATTCCATAATTAATTCAATTATGTTTGGCAAAAAGAAAATTATAACACAATAAATAAAACGCTTAGCCGTTTTTTGACCAGCTTTTTTAAGTGCCTCTTTATCATTCTCAACCATAGCTTTAAAAAAATCCATTGTAGAAAATATCAATAAAGCAGCTATAGCTAAATATTTGATAATGTTAAATGCATATTGTAACCAATAAGCTGGATATTCTTTTTGATCAGGATCTCCGAGTAACGATGAACATGCATTTTCTTCTGCCGCTTGTATGGTTACAAGTGGAGTTTTCATATTAGCACTAACTTCACTAGCATTTACAATTCTATAGTTAATTAAAAAGCAAAATAAAAACGTAGTTACAATCAATGTCAATTTTTTACAGATTCCTATCACAATAATCACTCCGTTTCATAAGAATTAAGATACTTAAATTTTAACATAAATATAAATATTCGTCAATTTGTAATTAACTAGTTAATACAAGCAAAAAATGGGGTTTCCCCCATTAATCTATATCTTCTAATTGTAAATTATAATCTTCTAAAAGTGTATTTAGAATTAACGGATTTTTTTCTGTGATAACGTAAAACTTATTATCCTTTACAATTTCTTTAAAAACTTGAAATTTATCAGTTGGCTCTTCTTTTGAATCTAATAAGACACCTAAAAAATATCTCGAATCATCCATTACACTATCAAGTAATAAACCAAATTCTTTTCCATCTGCCAGAGTTATTTTGTCACCAATTTTCATCTTTATCATTCCTTATCTGTTTCTTGTGTCTAAGTCCATGTTTGCATTATGCTCCATGATTTCTTTTTGCACTTCTAATTTATTTTTTAATTTTTCTAAATAACTTTGACGCTTTTGATGATTTATCTGTTTTTTCTTTTCTTTATTAATTTTATTGTCAATATATAATTTTTCTTCTTCAGTAAGATAACTGTTTATATTTATTTCCTCTTTTAATTTATTTAAATCATCGACACTCATATCATTTTTAATCATCTTAAATTTATTTTCAAATTCAATAATTTTAGAACTTTTTTCTTTTGCAATTAATCCTACCCCTGTCAAAGATAATCCACCTAGACTTAGGGCCCCAACTGTTGTTTTAAGAGTTGATAATTTATCCATAGCATTAGCAACATTTTCTTGAGCAATTTGAGCAAAGTTATTTAAAGTTTCTCCTCCTATAGTCCAATTACCTGTTGATGGGGTATAATTGGCTGCGTTACCAGTTATCGTCTGTATTTGACTAGCTAAACTAGTATTAGCACTATGTAAACTTAGTTGTTCAGTAGGAATAGCACTTTGCCATAAACTGCCATTATGAAGCATTGAGTTGGAAAGCACTGATATTTGATTGGCTTCCAAATAATTAGTAATTGCTGGTATTAGTTGATTTAAACCAACTACAACTGCCACTCCCACTAAAGAGAGACCTGCAGTAATTAAGATTTTCTTTTTATGTTTTTTAACCCAGTCCCATTTACTAGTTTTGACTACTTCTATTGGTTCACTATAGTCTAAATCGTCCTCCTTATCCTTCTTATCCATTTTAGGTTCTTCCTCTAAGCTACTTTCTAATTTTGACTCGTCGTTGCTATGATCTTTATTAATATCACTTTCTAAGTTTTCCACTACGTCATTTGCAACAGAATCTGTTTTATGTTTAATATTTTCTTGATCAGTTAAAATATTATCATTTTCTCTAAATTTATTATGATTTTGATTATAACAATCTACTATCTCTTGAATTTTAACAATTTGATTCATTTTGTCATCCAAAAAATTTTGTACTTCTAAATTTTCAACAATATTTGGTAAACTTTTAATATTGTTAAATTCTTCTGTAAGTTTAATTTTTTGTTCTTCTTCCAAGTTTTCAATACCAATTGTAGCAACATTTAAATTAACATCTCTTATTGTGTTGATAATGCGATCTTTAATTACTAAATCAAAAGAATTATCTTTAATATCATCTTGAATTTTATTAATTCGATCCAACAAATAATTGCGGTAATCTACTAAATTATTTTCAAAATCTTTGAAGGCATTTTGAAATAGAACTTGTTGTTCACTTTTTTGATTTACAAGTTCTTTGTATTCTTGTTCAGCTCTTTTTTGGCCAAGCGACAATTTGATTATTTCTTGAACTTTATTGTCATATTCTACTTGGTCGTTTTTAATTTCATAAAGTCTTTTTTTAATATTTCTAATGTTACTTTCTAAATTAGAAACATTAATTAAAAGTGCATTATAATTTTTGGAAGAAGTTAATAAAATATTTAAATTTTTTTCTATCATACCGTATTGCATAAACACCATCCTATCTTCACTCACATCTTGTTTATATTCTATCACAGATGTAAAAACAAGTACAACATGTATATCTTAACTTTTACAAAAACGTGATTAAGCTATTGAAACGACAAATTAAAATTGATTGTGATGACGGTTATTTAATGACCCAGCTTAAACCCTCAAAAACTTTATAAAACATTACAATAATTTTTATTGTTTAATCTTTTTTAGTAATTTATATCCTTGTAAAGCCATTTTATAAGAATAATATACGAATGGATTTAAAACATAATCAAATTCTCCTAAAAGTTCTATAATTTCTGGATTAAATCCTTTTTTCATTTCATAAATACCGTAGTATTTTCCATTATGGTTCATATCTCCAGAAATACCATAAAAATTAACATATTTTAAATGTTTGCTTAAACTATCTTTAATGTGTTCATTATAAAATGCATATTTTGGATTAAATTCTTTATATAAATGATTAGTGCCACTCATAAAAGTAATACCTTCATCACCAATAAATATTGACATTAAAGCCCCAATATTAATTTCTTTACTCCTCTTTTGTAGTGACTTTGCATCATTAAGTTCTTTATTTAACTTAACAACTTTCTTTTTTAATTCTTCTTCTTTTCGTTTAATTTTAGCTCCAACGTTAATTTTTTTCATTTGTGACGTTAAAACATTTAAGTCTTTTTGAGCATTTTCTAAACTGTGCCACACATAATTATAATATAAATTTGTATCTATATACGCCAGGTATAATGTTGTATATTCTGGCATTAATTCAACTTGTCTTTTATAATAACTAGCTGGACGCACTATAAAATTTTTTTCCTCTGCAGTATCATTTAACAACTTGGTAAACATTTCAATGTCATCAGGGCCAATTTTTTTTACTCTAACTCCCATATCAATTGTTTTCATAATATTTTTTTTAGTGCTCTTGGCAAAAGAATTTAAGGTTTCATCATAAGTATTTTGCAATTTTATGCGACATAAAAAGCGAGGTTGTAAAGTTTCAAAGTTTTCTGTAAAACCTAAATGTCTAAACCCTAATTTTTTAAAGTTATAAAAAGCATTTTCTCCTGGTTTAGTTTCTAAAACCCCATCACTATTACGTATAGCGTAGCAAACATTTGGATCTACTTTTAACAAAAAGCCATGATGTTTTTTGATATAATTGACAATATGCGTATGAAATTCTTTTAATAAAGAAAAATTATCTACATCTATTAAATATCCTCTGGGAGCATAAAACAAACTAAGTTTAAGAGGTAATTTTTTTTCTAGTAACATTGTTACCCCAACTATTTTATCTTGATCATACAAGGCTAATAAATGTCTAACCCAACCAGTTTGTTCTTTTAATTCTCCCCATTCCGGCACTTGATAAATTGAAATATACGGAGATTTTAAAGCAAAATCTTTATAGGTTTTAGCATCAACATTTTTTAAAATCATTTATGCCTCCTTAATTTACGATAAATTTTTAACATTATAGGCAAAAGTCGATACAATAATTGGTTGTTTACAAGATCAAATTCTCCTATAAATTCAATGTATTCATCCCCAAATTTTCTTTTAAAATCGTGAAGACTGGCTAAATTTTTATATTTTGTTTTAGGATCACCTGGTGTTCCAAATAAATCAAAAAACTCATAGCCATTATTGTAAGCATCTTTAATAGCTTCATAATAACTCCTAGTAACAGCAAAAGTAAAATTGGCAAGCTCATCGCTACCAATATATAAACTCCAAGCTCGATTTTTAGTATAAGTACAAATTAAAGAACAAACAACAAGTTCATCTTGATCGTATTTTTGAAACACTTTTTTTTCTTTTTCTAAACGTGTTATTTGATTTTTAATATCTTCTATTTTTTTCTTAGAATCGCTTAAAGATGAAGTTAAAACACCCAATTCTTTATCTATCTTTTTTAAATATTCTTTCGGTCTTAAACTTATATTAAAAAATTTTACATTACCATCCTTTTGCATTTCTTGGCTAAATATTTCATAATACTTTTGATTATGAGGGTCAAAGCCATCTTTAGAACTATTACTCTGTAAAAGTCGATAAAAGTCTGTAACATTTACTTTATTATCTACTATTAAATCATAGTTATAACTTCTTTTAACTGATTTTAGGAAGGTTTTAGCCATTTTCTTTTCAATTTCTTCCCATGGTTTTTGTAAATTAATTCGGAATGTATATCTGGGTTGATTGCCTTCATATAATTTATAAAAACCTGTATGTTTATAACCCAAGCTTAGCATATAATTATATAAATCATAATTATTATTACCATCTTCTACTTTATTTCCATCTTCATCAATTGTTTGATATTTTATATCGGGATCAAATTTAATGTATATAATTTTATTATCTTGCATGTATTTTTTTAAATATTCTGTAAATTTAGCAATAATGTCTTTATCATTATAATCCAAAATGAATCCCCTTGGTGCATAGCCATAACTATAATTTAAAGGAGTTTTTTTTAACAATATTAAACAAGTAGCAACCAAATTGCCATCATTATCTTCCATGCCTACATATTTAGGAATTTGATTTTTGGCTTGTTTACAAAATTCACCCCAGCCATAACTTTGTAAAAAATGGGCTTTAGGATGATTGTTTTCAAATTCCTTATATTTATTTATTTCAACATTTTCTATAAATTTCATTGTATTCTCCAATCTATAAATAAGTTTATCATAACAAACATTATTTAACAACTATCACTATAATTAGTTTAACAAGTATAATTTTATTAATTCCAAAAGTTGAAACATTTTTATTTCTTATCTAGCATTTCAGTAGTAGTATAATTACCTTTACAAGTTACTAAAAATCCTATTTCCTCATTGCTTGTTTCTATAATTTTACTTTAATTGCATTTTATATTTGGTCTTTAACTTAAATGTCAAACTCTACTTTTGATATGTCAAGTATTCTTTATGTTGGCATTTACTTTAATTTGGCAATTTGATACAATTGTTATGGTGAATGATATGAAACTATTTGAATTTATTTTAGTAATAATTATTGTCTGTGGTCTTTTAGCCATTGTTTATGCGTATATCTATAACAATTTAGTTAGTTATAAATTGAAAATTGAAAAGGCAGAGGGAATTATTGATGAAAGCTTAAGACAAAAATATGACATTATTGCCAAACTAAATATTGCAATAAAAAAAGTAGTTACTAAAAAAGATTATCTAAAAGAATATATAGAGTTGAAAGATAAAAGAATTAGTAACTACGAGTTAGATCGTAAGTTAACTGAGGCATATAATATTATTTTGGAAGTAAAAAATGACTTTGAAGAACTAGACACTAAAGAATTTAACAAAGATTTAAGGGAAATTGATAAAATTAATGAAACTTTAACTGCTTGTAAGACTTATTATAATAAAAATACAGGTGAGTTAAACAATATTATTAGAAAAATACCTACGAATATTGTAGCCAAAATAAATGGTTATAAAATAAAGCCATTCTTTGATGGTAAAAATATGCAAGATGCTGTAATTGATGATTTTAAACTATAGACATATTATTATGTTTATTTTTTTTCCCAATCAATTTAAAAACTTTTTTCATATACTATTATGAAAGGAGTACTCTAATGAATGGTAATATCAAAAAAGCACAAAAATATATAGAGTGTTATAACGAAAGAAATCCTAATGGACTAATTTATAGTTGTTACGGACCGACTGGGCCTACTGGACCTGCAGGACCATCTGGCGGACCTACTGGTGCTACTGGTCCTACTGGACCTACTGGAGCTACTGGACCAACAGGTCCTACTGGAGCTACTGGACCTACTGGTGCTACTGGAGCTATAGGACCTACTGGAGCTATAGGACCGACTGGTGCTACAGGACCGACTGGACCGACTGGGCCTGCTGGTGCTACCGGACCTCAAGGCGAAGCTGGAGCTATAGGGCCTACTGGACCTACTGGGGTTGCTGGAGCTACTGGACCGACTGGACCGACTGGTGCTACAGGAGCTACTGGGGCAACAGGTGCTACCGGGCCTCAAGGCGAAGCTGGAGCTATTGGCCCTCAAGGCGAAGCTGGTGCTATTGGACCGACTGGACCGACTGGACCGACTGGACCTACTGGAGCTACAGGACCGACTGGGCCTGCTGGCGCTATCGGGCCTCAAGGCGAAGCTGGAACTGATGGGGAAACACCAATTTTAACTATTGGTACAGTGACTACTGGAAACCCAGGTACACAAGCGACAGCTAATATTTCTGGTACAGCACCAAATTTTGTTTTAAATTTAACTATTCCCGCTGGACCTACTGGACCGCAAGGTGATGCTGGGACTGCTGGTGCTATTGGACCGACTGGACCCACAGGGCCTACTGGGCCTACTGGACCAACAGGTCCCACTGGACCGACTGGAGCTACCGGTTAAACAACAAAAGAGTTGTGAAATTTCATTCAACAACTCTTTTTTGTATTATTTACTCCAATCAATTGGTTGTAAACCATGACTTATTAAATAATTATTGGTTTTCGAAAATGGCTTACTACCAAAAAAACCTGAATAAGCTGAAAATGGAGAAGGATGAGGGCTAGTAATAATGTAATGTTTAGGATTAGTAATTAACTTAGCTTTTTCTTTAGCAAAGTTTCCCCATAGTATAAACACTACTGGAGTATCTTTAGTATTCAAAGTCTTTATTATATAGTCCGTTAAATGCTCCCAACCTAAATTACGATGACTAGCAGCCTTATCTTTTTCAACCGTTAAAACAGCATTAAGCAATAAAACTCCTTGTCTACCCCATCCCGTTAAATCTCCATCTGGTCGAATCGGTATTTGTAAATCATCCTTTAACTCTTTATAAATATTTTGTAATGATGGAGGTACTTTAATTCCTTTTTGCACAGAAAATGATAATCCATGAGCTTCATTTTTGCCATGGTATGGGTCTTGTCCTACAATGACAACTTTAGTATCCTCAAAACTTGTTAATTTTAAAGCATTAAATATATAATCTTTAGGAGGATATATTTCTTTTATATCATATTCGTGCATAATTTTTTGATAAAATGTTTGAAATCCTTTGCTGTTCCAAACTATTTTTAAATGTTCATCCCAATCATTTCCAATCATTTTAAGGCCTCCTTACAAGCATAAATTATATCTGGCAAGTTATCTGCCGCAATTAAAAAACCACTTTTATGACAAAACCGTAAATAGTGTGGTAATTGTTGAACCCAAGAACTTGGAAATGGGCGTTTTAATTCTACTGTATTACTGTTTTTAGGAACGCCTTGAGCACAAAAACCGCCACGATTAGATGGATAAATAACATAAATTGCTTCTGTTTCAGGTAAGTAATCTTGAAAATAATAGTGATCATCTAAAATAATAATCTTTTTATCTTGTGCTTCGTCATAATATTTTTTTACAATTGCCATTTCTTGCTCTTGAATTTGCGTTTTTTCAATCAATCGAGTCAAAATGATTTTAGCAAAATCCACAGCTTGAATAAATTCTTCATCTCCATTGGAAATTTCTGTAATTGGATTAAAGGCGCTGATTGCAATTGCTAAACTATTATAAGAACCAGTGTTGTCCGCTAAATCTAAATTTTCAATTAATAGTTTATCAATCTTTTGACACGTATAATTACTATAAACATAATGAGCAAAATGCTTCCAAAGTTTTCCAAAAGCTGCATAAGGAACCCCTGATGGTCTTAATTCATTATCATATTGATGATGATCAAATTCTTTCATTCCTATGTCAAATGCTAAACCAGAAAAGTCTTCCGGAACATAATTTACTCTTTTAATTTGTAATTGGGGATTTAACATTAACAAAAAAGCCGCTCCAAATACATCGTCAGCGTGAAATTTACCACTATGCGTCAAAGCCACTTTTGTATTTTTTAAATCATCTAAATTCATTTTACAACCTCACTTATGATATGTTTCATTATTATTAATTTTACAACTACGATATATTTGCTCTAACAAAATTCCTCTAAATAATCCATGTGGAAAAGTCATCTTTGAAAAGCTAATTAATTCTTGACAAGTATTTCTTATTTCGTCATTTAAGCCAAGGGATCCTCCAATTATAAAAGTTATATTACTATTTTGAGGTAAAATATTGGCAATTTTTTTTGCAAATTCGACACTGGTATAACTTTTACCAGCCAAATCTAGACCAATATTATAATCACTACTTTTAATTTGTTTAATCAAAGCAGTAACTTCTTTTTGATAATTATTATCATCTTTTAATTCTATAATTTCTAATTTAATATATTTATTAATTCTTTTTTGATAATCATTAATTAAATCCTTTAAATATTCTTCTTTAATTTTACCAACGCATAATATTTTAATCATATTTCAATCACTTCTGTTTTCTCATTCTGTCTGGCACAACTAATATTTGTAAAATCTACATTATATTCCTTAAAAGTGTTATGAATAGTATCTAATGCTACTTGTTCATTATTATTCGTTTCACTTAAATGAATTAAAATAATTTTTTTAGTTTTAACTCCTATTAGCTTAGTAAGATAAAAAGCTGCGGAATTATTTGATAAATGGCCTTCGTCAGATAAAACTCTTTTTTTTAACCAAGATGGATATGGACCATGCTGCAACAATTCAATGTCATGATTACTTTCAAATAAATAGATATCTAAATTTTTTAAGTATGAAAAATTTTTAGTATTTACATAACCGGTGTCGGTTACATATGCAACACTTTTATCTTCTTCTGTTATGACAAAATTGCGCGAATCCGGAGCATCATGACTTGACTTAAAGGATTTTATTTTGATACCATCTAAAACTATTTCATCTTCTAAGACAATGATGTGTTGAAAATCACTTAAATCTTCTAGTGATGCAAATAACTTTTCACTAACTAATAGGGCTGCATTGGTTTTATTTAAAAGAGTTTTTAATCCAGCTACATGGTCACTATGATTATGACTAATCAAAACATAATCTATATCTTTAATATTTACACCAATATCAGCTAATGCTTCGCTCATATATTTATAATTACGACCAGCGTCTAAAAGAAATTTCTTATTTTTGGTTTCTAAATAAGTCACGTTTCCTTTAGAACCACTGGATAAAACGACAATTTTCATTATTGTAATTTAATGTAATTAAGAGGATTTTGGAAAGAATAACTACCATGGAAAGGATTACCAATTGATACACCAAAGTGTAAATGAACCCCATAAGCTAAGCCAGACTCTCCCATTTCTCCTATTTGTTGTCCTTTCGTAACATAATCACCAGTTTTAACAAAATACTTGTACATATGAGCATATTGAGTATAGATATTATTTTCATGTTCGATGATAACATAATTACCATCCGTACTACGATAAGTTGCTTCAGTAACGGTACCATCCGCAACAGCATATATTGGTGATCTAAAACCAGTACCGGAAATATCAACACCAAGATGCATTTTATAACTACGCCATCCAAATGGACTAGTAACCATAAATGGATAGTTGGTAGGATATCCCCAACCACTAGTATAGACATAATTACCACTTGGGCGATAAATTGGTGTAGTCTTTTTCTTACCAACAGTAACTTCTTCTTTGACCATCTCTCTTATAACTTCACGACTTTCAATATTAGCTTCGTTTGATTGAGTACCATTAACAACATCATAAGAAGCATGAATTAATGTTAGACCATTAACCCCACTTTTAGTAATTTCTTGATAATCACTTGGCTTAGTATTGTCAACTACAGTTTCAGTACTATAAGGGGTTTCATTTTCACTTATTTCATATAAATTATAAGTTAAGGTAATAATTGGATTAATTAAAGTAACATTCACAGTAGAACCAACACTTAATAAAGCCGTATCGTTAGAGTATTTAGGATTGGCAATTAAAAATTCTTGTGTACTAATTTGATTGTCTTCACTAATACTGGCAATACTATCTCCTTCTTTAACTGTATATGTATCCTTTTGAACATTTGGGCCAAATAATAAATATTGACTAAGATCATCAGTTGAAGTATAAATCTTATCACTAACACTAATATAGCCTTCTTTTATAGTAATCGACTCCGCAAAGCCCATATCTCTTATAACTGAGCCTATTTCTGTAATACTTCTATTGCCATTATTGTATTTATTTAATTCATCTTCAGTAATAAAAGATAAAACAAAATTACGTAAGGCTTCGGCAAATATATCTTTATTTAAAACATTAATAGTTATATTTTCTTTATCTGTTTTCTTTATCGTAATAATATAACCCTTTACAGTAAAGTCGTCTAACTTTTCGATATTTTGATAAATATTTTCAACATTATTATAATTATCAGCAAAAGTCTTTACATGTACTATATCTAAACCAGATGGAGGGTAAACATATCTAACATCATATGTATCTTTAATAGTTTGTTGTTCATTGTTAATAAGGGCATATAGTTCATCTTTATCTTTTATTAAACCAATTTCTTGACCATCTAAATACACTTTATACGCATCATTTGCTTCTGTATAAGTAGACGTATAAGTACTATTAATAAAATAAAGTATAATTATTATTAATGATAATAAACTAGATACAATAATACTATTTTTATTCATTTTCATCACTAGGACCTTTTAATTGACTTTTAAAACTACTCATATTAAGTTCAAATAAAAGATTTACGGTTCCTAATCCTCCTTTTCTATGTTTAGCAATAATTAATTCTGCAGGCACAATTTTTTGATTAAAATCTTTTGCTTTTTCATAATAATCTTTACGATTAATAAATAAAACCATGTCGGCATCTTGTTCCAAAGACCCAGATTCCCGTAAATCTGCTAGCATCGGTTGATTACTTTCTCTTTTTTCGGCACTACGTGATAACTGTGATAACGCAATAACGGGAACATTTAATTCCAAGGCCATAGTTTTTAAAGAACGAGAAATTTCTGATACTTCGACTTGTCTTGATTCTACTCGTCTGGATCCAGAACTAACTAATTGCAAATAATCGATTACGACTAATCCTAGTCCTTCATCTTTATTAGCTAAACGACGACATTTAGCCCTTATTTCTTGTGCTGTTACTCCGGCATTATCTTCAATATAAATATTAGTATCACTTAGTTGTGATAATGCTTCATTATAGCGTTTCCAATCTTTTTCTTGCATATTACCAGTTTGCAACTTGTATGCATCAATTTGACCAATCGAGGATATCATCCGGTTAATCAACATTTCAGCAGACATTTCCAAATTAAAAACAGCAACAGCTTTTTTAGTGTGAGTGGCTGCATAACTGGCCATATTTAACGCTAAGGCTGTTTTACCCATCCCAGGTCTTGCTGCTAATATAATCATTTCGCCACCTTGTAATCCAGTGGTTATTTTATCAAAGTCAGGAAATCCTGTTTCAATTCCTGTAATACTTCTTTTATTTTTTGCCAGTTCCTCAAGCTTCATTTGAGCCCTTCTAAGTATTTCTTGAATTGGCACAAAATCACCAACACTACGAGCTCTAACGACATTTAAAATATTTTTTTCAGCGTTATCTAGTAAATGATTAACATCTTCATCATCATATGTTTCTTTAGCAATATCATTAGCAGTTTCCAAAAGGTGTCTTCTTATAGCAAAATCTTTAACTATTTTAATATAAAAATCGAGATTAGCACTGGTTACAACCGAATCAATTACTTCTGTAATATAATCCAAACCAACGACATTCAATTTTTTACTTTTATCCAACTCATTTTTAACAGTTGTAACATCTATCGGTGTTTTACTTTCATGTAAGTTTTTAATCGCAGTAAATAAACATTGATTTCTTTCTTCACTAAACATATCAATGGTGACTTCTTCAACAATTTTACTTACTTCTAAATTATTTAAAAAAGCGACACCTAAGACACTCATCTCGGCTTCTAAATTTTGAATAGCACGGGCCATAAGACACCTCCTTACTTGACTAATTGTATTTTAAGTTTAAATTTAACTTTCTTATGTAGTTCTACATCTACTTCAGTAATACCTAAACTACTGATTGCTATATCTGTTTTAATATTTTTTTTATCAATGTTATAACCCATTTCTTTTAATTTATCACTGATTTGCTTATTAGAAACTGTACCAAATACACGATCTTCCGCTCCAGTTTTTACTTTAAAGGTTAATATTTTATCTTCCAAAGATTTTTTTATTTTATTATAGTTATTTACTAAGGCTTCTTCTTCTAATTGCCTTTTATCTAATTCTTCATTCAGTATTTCACTACTTCTTTTAGTATAAGCAACTGCTAAGTTATTTTTAATTAAATAATTATTAGCATAACCATCACTAACATTTATTATACTATCTTTTTTTCCTTGTCCTTTGACATCTTTTAATAAAATTACTTTCATTTTTTCCTCCGTAGTAAGTATTATAGCATATTTAAAACCGAAAATAAATGAACGGATTGTAACTACTAGCAATTATACTAATAATACTTAAAACAAATAAGATTATAATTAAATAGTCTTTTTTCAAGATTTTTTGAGATATTGGAGTACATGCTAAAACAGCTATGATAAAAATGAAAATTGTCCGCATCTTAAATATTTGCAAATGCAATAATAGGTTGATATTTCCCAAACCATTAAAGCCAAACAATGACTTAAAAGCTAACGTTAGACTGGAAAAATCGGTAAAGTAAAAGCAGGTAAAACCGATAGTAACCAAAGTCATGGTATAGATATGCTGCCAAGCACTTGGTATCTTTGTTAATTTATCTTTGAATAAATATTTTTCTATGACTAATAATACGAAATAATATAAGCCCCAAAGGACAAAATTCCAGCTAGCACCATGCCATAAACCAGTCAATGACCATACAATAAATAAATTAAAAATGTGTCTTTTTTTAGATACACGATTACCACCTAAGGGGATATAAACATAGTCGCGAAAAAATGTCGATAAAGAAATATGCCACCTATGCCAAAAATCAGTGATGCTTTTAGCAATATAAGGGTAATTGAAATTTTCTAAATAATGGAAGCCTAACATTCTGCCTAGACCAATGGCCATATCACTAT
>CAKOMU010000025.1 GCA_934096755.1 uncultured Bacilli bacterium | reverse complement strand
ATTATTACCTCATTAATAATAATTGTTATTTTACCTACAATTTTTAGTTTTGCCTATAGTTTTCAAAACACAATACTAAATTACCAGACAATTCCAAAAATAATTTTAGGCACAAATGGAACGAAGGCTTATGATAACATGGGAAATTTTGGCCATGATATATCTTACATCTTATTTACATCTTTTTTATATCCAAACGAAGAATGGTGTGACGATAACAATTATGTTTTTGATCCAATTGGCAAAAAAGATACATGTTCTGACAAAATAACTTCAAATAAAGGATGGTTTTGGGGTGGAGACAAAAATTTTGCAGATGTCAGTAAAGAAATAAAGGACTCTGCTGATCAACCGGAAAATAGTCAGTTAAGATCCCTCATTAATTTTAACCAATTTGGCCAAGCTGTAGCTGAAGGCAAATTGTCATATACAATATTAATATCCACGATAGTCGGTATAGCATTACTAATAGTGGTAGCCAACTTTTGTTTTGATATGGCGGTAAGAGTTATACGATTAATGTTTTTTCAAATTGTGGCTCCGATTCCGGTAATATGTCGTGTAATTCCAGGAGGAAAAATGAAGGATGTCTTTTCGACCTGGGTAAAAAAAATAACTAACACCTTCATAGATGTTTTTATTAGAATTGGTGTAATATGTTTGGCAATTTACTTAATCAATATAATTACAAATAGTTTTGATGACTTACAAAATATATCTTTATTATCATTCCCACAACAATTGATTGCAAAAGCACTACTAATAATGGCAGTTGTAATTTTTATGCAAGAAGCACCAAAGTTAATAGGCGATATATTTCATCTAGATGTAGGCAATATGAAATTAGGAATAACTGATAAATTAGCGAAAGGTGGTTTTTTTGCTGCAGGTGGTGCTGTAGGATCACTTATTACTTCGCGAGGTAATCCATTCGCGGCTATCAGAGGTTTTAAATATGGAATGAAAAATAAAGATTTTAGAGTCGTAGGTCAAGAAGGTAATTATCGATTAGCAAAACAAGAAGCATATCAAAATGGTGCTACAAGAAGAGGTATATTTCTAGATAGAATGAGAAGAAATTTTGGATTTGATACTTCGTATGAAAGAAATGTTAGAGCAGTTGACACAGAGATTTCCAACATCAAAGATGGTCAGTTAGCAGGTAACGACGGTTTTCTTAAAGCTGCAGATAATATGAAGACTCATGTTGAAAAGAAAATCGAAGATAGTAAGTCTACTTATGAAACTAGCATTACATATGAAAGAGAAGTTGAGTATGATACTGGGATGCTAGATCACAATGGAAATCATATTATGGCTACAAAAAAGGAAATGCACACAGAAACAGGAAATTTATGTTCTTTGAAACAATTTTTGAATAGCAATGCTAAAAACATGTCAACGGCAGAAATAACTAAATTTAATCAAGCGTTAAATCAAAAACACGATGATTTATACGCACAATATATTAAAGATAATGTTTTACAAACTAAAGATGCTGCCGGCAACTTAGTAGCAGGTGCTAAAGATAAAGCGTTGTCAAACTACATTAATACACTTCAAACATCGCTTAATGGTGTACTAATGGATGAAAATGGTGTAAGTCAATTAAGTGAGGAAGCTAGAAATTCAATATTACGTCCTGATAATGGAGACTTAGCTTCAGCGATAGATACTTTAAAAGGAGATGTTCAAGACGCTGCAGATAAACAAAATATACGTATAATGGAATTAAATACTCAAAAACAAGAAACATCAATTAGATATCGTGCGCAATCAGATGTGGCGACTAAACCAATAGGAGAACAAAAGCCAAAAGGTGATGGCAGAAGGCCTCCAAGAGGACCACATGGCCCAGGTCCAGGAAGTTTTGGCCCAGGCCCAGGAGGTTTTTAAAAATATGAAAGGAATGATTAGGGGATGAACAATTATTTAATACCAGCAAATTCCAAAAAATCACAGTTAATATTAGGGTTCTTTACCCTAACAGACTTATTATTATTTGGATTTGGCTGTGGACTTACAATATTGTTATTAATGATAGTGCAAAATGCTTCAGTAGGACAAATGATTATTATTTTACTACCAGCATTAACCACCGGATTTTTAGTTACTCCGGTTATGCATTATCACAATGTATTGCAATTTTTAATAAATATAGCTACATTTGTTTTTAATCCAAGGAGATATTATTGGAAAGGATGGTGTTGTAAGGATGAGTCAAATGAATAATAATGGTAAAAATTATACAGAAGATTGGTTACCAATTCGCCAAATCATGAATGGTATGATTCAGCTAGATGATGGATCTTTTGTAACTGGAGTGAAAGTAGTTCCTAAAAATATATTCATTATGGATCAAGGAACACAAAATAATACTATATATCAATTGCGAAATTTCTATAATAGTATCGATTACGATTTTTGGCTTTTAATTGCTGACAGACCGGTGGATATTGATGTTTACTTGTCACAATTACAACTTATGTACAATAATGCAACTAATAATGCTATTCGCAAATTAATCATGCAAGATATTAACAAGGCAAATTTGTTCATGAGTAGTGAATATAACGTCGTTGATACAGAGTATTACATACTGTTTAAAGAAAAAAGATTAGAATTGGTACAAAAAAAATTACATAATTTAATAAGTGGATTGGCAAGTGCGGGTTTACAATCAACCCAAACATCAAATAACGATTTAAGAATTGTTTTAGATAATTTCTTAAATGGTGGCGAAACCACGAATTTTGGGGCGGTGATGTAAAATGAGTAAATTAAAAAGTGAAGTAGCTCCAAAAGGAATGGAGTTTAAACCTACAGAATTTATATTAGGAGGAAAATATTCAACTATTTTAACTATAATAGCTTTTCCTAGAAATATTTCTCCTGGTTATTTATCTGATATTACAAATATCCAAGGGGTAAAAATTGCCATCAAACATATGCCAATTCCATTTAGTGTTTTACAAAAAATGCTTAATAAAGAAATTGCTGATTTGAAAACTAGATATCAAAGTGAAAAAGATCAAACAATGCAAGAAAAAATTCGTCAAGATTATGAGTCATTAGAACAATTTATTCAAATGCTAGCAGCTACACAAGCACGAATTTTTGACTTTCAAATGCATTTAATGATTACAGCCGATAATAAAGAAGAATTGGAATTGCGTAAAATTCAAGTACGTAGTTATTTAGATGCTATTGGTATGCGTGGTGTTGCTTTAATGTTTGAGCAAGAAAAAGCATTGAAATCAATTTTACCAATTTTTCCACCACAAGATATTGAACAAAGAATCGGTACTCCAATACCATCAGTAACTGTTGCAGCCATGTATCCATTTATTTTTGATAGTATTAAAGATCCAGGTTATTCGACCCTTTTAGGTGTTGATTTTTCTGGGGGAGTAATCTTATTCAATCAATTCCTATATCAAATAAGAAAAGAAAATAATCGTAATAATGGTAATATTATTCTACTTGGTACATCTGGTAGTGGAAAATCAACTGCAGCGAAAGTTTTATTAAGAACTCATATAAGAAATGGTTTTAAAGTAGTGTGTGTAGATCCTGAAGGTGAATTAGGGGATATGTGTTATTCTTTAGGTGGAGATTTTCTAGATCTTGGTAAAGGTGGAGAATTCGGTATGATCAATCCTCTAGAAATTGTTATCGATGCCGACGAAGAGGAAATTGCTCAAGGTTTAGGTTACACTGTATTAACACGTACTTTACAACAAGTTAAAGCATTTATGAAATATTATTCCCCTAGTATAGAGGATGATGTTTTAACAATGTTTAGTGATGTCCTACAAGAAACATATAAACGTTTTAAAATTGATTATGACACTGATTATACAAAATTAACTAGTGCAGATTATCCCACATTTGATGATGTATATGCCACTATTAAAGGTCATTTAATAAGTATGACAGATGCTACGCACGAAAGAGATGTACTAGAAAGACTAGAATTAAAAATTAGACCATTAGTAAAAGAGTTAAGATATTATTTTACAGGAAAAACAACTCTTAATATTGAAAGTGATTTTATTGTTTTTAATATAAAAGAAATTATGAATAGTGATGAAAACATTAAAAATGCATTATTCTTTAATATTTTAAAATATGCTTGGGGATTGTGTTTAGATCCTAATATTAATACTGTTATGATGGTTGATGAAGCTCACGTTTTATTGGCTGGTCATAATGAATTAGGAGCAGAATTTTTAGCACAAATGCAAAGAAGAAGTCGTAAATATAACACGGGTACTATTATAATTACCCAACAACCTACTGACTTTGCAGCACCAAATATTATTACTCATGGTAAAGCTATTTTTGATAATGCCTCATATTACTTAATAATGGGTTTAAGAAAACAAGCAGTTGATGATTTAGCTAAATTAATCGATTTAAATGATTCTGAAAAAGAAGCAATTAAATATTATAATCAGGGAGAAGCTCTATTTATATGTGGCAATAAACGAATGAAAATTCAAATAGTACTAACACAAGAAGAATTAGATTCATTTGGTTCAGGTGGAGGTTTGTAGTAAGTGAATAATAGAAGAAGCGATAATAAATATGGTAAATTATTATATAATCCTAATCAAAGAGAGCAAAGACGATTAGGTGCTTTTTCTAATGATGAATTTGACGAAGATGAAATAAACGAAGAAACAAATGAAAATGATGAAAAATTAGAAAGTAATGACAATCAAGAAACCGCAAATGTAAATGAAAATAATGAAAACGTAGAATCGGCACCATCCACACCAAGCAATACTTTAGCTAAAGAAGGATTAAAAACAGGTGCTAAAAGTCTTGGAAAACAAGCAGCTGCTAAATCAGCACAAGTTGCTGGACAAGTAGGTTTAAGATTAGCAGCATTTATTGCTGCTAATCCTTGGATACTACTAATAATTGTAATTGTCTTATTATTAATTCTTATATTATTGGCTTTTGCTGGAATAAATGCAAATAATTCTCAAAGTGGTTATTATGATGAAACGTGTAACTATAATTTAACTACAGTAAATCTCAATACATGTAATACATCATTTGTAACAAACATAAGTATTCAACAATATGTAATAGGTACAACATTATCATTAATCAAAGATAAGGAATATGATGATAATACCATAAAAGCGATTATGATAACTATTAAAACCAATGCTTTTGCAACAGGTAATTATGATGCCAACTCTAAAAAACTGGATTTAGATACCTGTACTTATGGATTTGAAGACAATAAAGATTCGGCAGAATATAGTAAATTAATTACTTTGTATGAAGAAATAGGAGATTACTTATATTTAAATGATAGCTATAATAGTACAATTACAAATTTAAGTCCCGATGACAATTTGTCTTTTGATATAAATAATCTAGAAAATGTGCAGAACGAGGAAACAACGCAGTCCTACAATGAAATACTAGATAATCTATTTAATAAAAAAGTAACTTTAGATAATCCAACTGATGAAACGGAAGAAATAGATAATAAGTCATATAAACTATATAGTTTAGGTGATTACTGTGAGTTTATTCAAACCGATGAAAATTCTAATTCGAGTTCAATGTGTGCAACTAATTCGGATTCAGCAAACATCTTTACTTATATTTCTACATTTGAAGGTGTAACAGATGCATGTAATGGCGGTACCGGCTATTTAGCAGAAGATTTAAAGGATGGAACGATAACTGTGGGACATGGTGTTACAAATTACCTTTTAGGAAATAAAAATATAGCAGATTATATTGATAAAAATGGTTGGAGCAAATATTTTCGTAGAAACGGAAATGGTTATATGGTTAATGAGGGTGATTGCATTCCTACTAGTGTAGCAGATAAAATTAAAATTTATGCAATTCCTACTATCTATGCACCTGCAATAGATACCGCCGCTCAAAAATATGGGGTAACATTTACACAATATCAAAAAGATGCCTTGACATCATTTAATTACAATTTAGGTGCAGGTCACACAGATTCGCTCGTTAAAGCATATGCAGATGGCGGATACGAAGGTTTGTGGAATGAAATGAAACAATATGTTACCTCTAAGGGAAAAAAATTAGATGGATTAAAAAAACGACGTAAGTCAGAATTTGCTTTATTTGTAACCGGGGATTATACGGATCAAGGAAAATTTTATTCTCGTAGCTTAACTAATTATGACGATTATGACTCAGAAGGCGTATTAAGTAGACAAGCAATTTGTAGTAATGGTATTGGCGGTAACGATTCACCAAACTGTACTATTTATGCTCAAGCAGATCCTAGATGGAGTTCTATTTCATTAGGTGGCGTAGATAGCATGGGAAGATCTGGTTGTGCGGTTACTTCAATAGCCATTGGTATATCATGTTCTGGAGTGCAAACAACTATTTCAAATTTTAATGCTGGCGAATTTATAAAAAAATTAAATATGGGCAAATGTTTTGTGGGAAATGGATCAATTATATGGGGATGTTCCACAATTACAGAAGTTGCTCCAGGAGTAAAATTTGCTGCAGATCACAACTATATTCAAAATAAATCTAATGAAGAAAAAAAACAATTAATCAATCAATATCCGCAAAGCAATTATTTTGTATTAGTTCACTTTGTAAATAAAAATTACCCTCGTGGTCATTTTGTTGTCGTATCGTCAATAAGTGGCGATAATCTTACCGTTAAAAATCCAGCAGGTGGAGTTGTGTCTACTATTCCAATAAATATCATAGATAGAGTATTGGCTTATAGTACTAAAGGTTAGGTGAAAATATGAATAAAAAGGTAAGTTATATTATTATTTTGGCAATTGTAATCATAGCTTTTCCGCTGCTGTTACTATTAAAAAAAAATAATAATACTATTGGAACTGAGAAATATTTAATAATTGATAATTACAGTACTTGGAGTTACACTAATCATTGGCAAAAAATAGATAATAATAATGTAAATAATAAAACATTTCAAACATTTATCAATGATGAATCAATAGGATTAATACGTTTTTCTTATGGAAGTAAATGGAATTTATATAATGAAAACAATGAATATATTTCTAATGAAGAAAAATTTATTGCTGCTAGTCCTGAATTCAAGTTATTAGTAAACAAATTTACAGTAGGTGAAATTGATGAAAGTAAAATTAATGAGATAAACCAAATTTTGAATGAAAATTTTACTATAGATGATTTTACAACAAAAGAATTCGTACTAACTGATCTAAATAATGATGGAATTAGTGATTATATAATAAATATTTCCAATTTAGATAATGAAAACGCTATAAACTATTACACACTAATTTATGCCAAAATAGATGGTGATATTAAGATAATTTTAAATAAAAAAATTGAATTGAAGGATTATTATAGTGAACCAATATACCATATTAGCGAAATAATTAATTTAAATGATAAAATCGAAAAATATATAATTTTGGAAAAAGGATATTTTTCATTAGCGGGTAAAACGGGAAACGTAATGTATGGATTTATAGATAATAATTATAAATTGATAATGGAGGATTAAATGAAAAAATCATTGTTAATCGTAAGTCTTTTAATATTGCTAACTGGTTGTGAGGCAAATTATAATCTTAGTATTACAGAAAATAGTATGGTTGAAACTATAAGCATTTCTACAGCAGTTAATTCTACTGAAATATATCAAAATAAATATTTAACTGATTATTTAAAGGACTATACGAATATATATGTACCCATTTATTTTAACGAAAAAGAATATGATTATAATAGTGGTGGTTATCAAGAAGGGATAAGATTTTACAATACCGGTGGAGAAACTGCGGATAAGCAAAATTTAATCTTAAGCAATACATTTAGTTATCATGATATTTATAAATCCTATGCAATAAAAAAATGTTTTAATGAATTTTCTGTCACTAAATTGGACAATTACTATATTTTACAAACAAGTGACAAGTGCAATGCTTTTGACGAATATTCATTATTGTCTTCAATCAATATAAATATAACAACTAATTTAGAAGTTATTGCTAACAATGCCGATTCTGTCTATAATAATACATATACATGGACTATCAATAGAACAAACTTTCAAAACAAATCATTGAACATGACAATTAATACAATAGAGGATAATTTAAACGATTTTGATTCTTATGTAGATAATAAAAATAACGATCAAAACCAATTAGATAAAGTGGATAATATAGGAGAAAAAGAAGATAGTGATACTAAAAATGATAATAACATTGTTATCATTTTGGGTTTAGCAATTTTTTGTTTAGGCTGCATATTAATTTTTCTTTTTAAAAAAAAGGATATTAAATGAATTAAATTTATTGTATAATAAAACAAGAAAAGAGGAAGATATATGAAATTTAAAGTAGAACCAAAGGATTTCCTATTATTTGTAATATACTGTGGCTTGTTGTTATATTTATGTGCGATAGCAGTTTTAAATTTTGCATCATTGGCTAATGATGGTACATTTTATGGCTTATTGCCATTTAAAGCCTTTACTCCAGATTACATTGGAGCAACAATTCTTTTGTTTATTGTTGTTTTAATTGGTATTTTTTCTACAGTGTCTTCCTACATATTTAAAAAAGATAAAGATGGTGGGTTTGGTTTAATTCTTAATAAAAAGTCTAGTGATGGTTATTCAAAATGGGCAAAAGACAAAGATATTAAAGAACAATCTGGCGTTGAAAAAGTAGATCCTACTGCTGATACTGTTACAGCGGCAGGAATTCCATTAATTAATAATGGTAAAGAAATATGGGTAGATAATGGAGAATATCATAACTTAGTAATTGGTTCTACTGGTAGTGGTAAAACACAAACTGTTGTAAAACCAATGGTAAATTTATTAGCCAAAAAAGGTGAGTCCATGATTATCACTGACCCTAAGGGTGAAATTTACAAATATAGTGCCAATTATTTAAAAAGTAAAGGGTACAAAATTATTGTTTTAAACTTTCGTGAACCACAAAGAGGAAACTCTTGGAATCCACTGACGTTACCTTATAAGTATTTCCAAGCTGGCAACCCTGATAAATCGATTGAATTATTAAATGACGTATCTTTAAATATTTTGTATGATCCTTCTAACAAAAGTGATTCAGATTTCTGGGAAAAATCTGCAGCTGATTATTTCTCTGGTTTAGCTTTAGGGTTATTTAAAGATGCCAAAGAAGAAGAAGTAAATTTAAACAGCATTAATGTTATGAGTACGGTTGGCGAAGAAAGATATGGAAGTAGCAATTATATTAAAGAGTACTTTAATATGAAAGGTGAAAAATCTAATGAGTATATGTTTGTATCCAATGCGATTAATGCACCTAGTGATACAAAAGGCGGTATTCTATCAACCTTTAGACAAAAAATAAGAAATTTCTCTACAGGAGAAGCTCTAAGTGAAATGCTTTCATATAGTGACTTTGACATGCGTGATATTGGTAATGGAAAGACGGCAGTCTTTATGATTATTCACGATGAAAAGAAAACTTATCATGCTTTAATGACAATTTTCATTAAACAATGCTATGAAACATTGATTGATGTTGCACAAGAAAATGGTGGAAAACTACCAGTTAGAACAAATTTTATTTTAGATGAATTTGCAAACATGCCTCCTTTAAAAGATGTCGATGCCATGGTATCAGCAGCTCGTAGTAGAGATATTAGATTTACATTTATTATTCAAAACTTTGCTCAATTAAATGATGTGTATGGCGATAATGTTGCAGAAATTATTAAAGGTAACTGTGGTAATATAGTTTATTTAATTAGTACAGAAATGAAAGCCTTAGAAGAAATTAGTAAAATGTGTGGGGAAGTTAAAGTTACAGATGACAAAGATAAAAACGCAACTCGTCCTCTTATTTCCATAACTGATTTACAAAAAATGAAATTATTTGAATCAATTATTATTCGACTTAGAATGTCGCCATTTAGAACACAATTAGAACCAGACTTTAAAATGCAATGGGGCATTGAACGAATTGAAGAAGAATATCCTAATAGAGAAAAAAGAGAAGTAGAAATATTTGATTTAAAACAATTTGTCAGCGATGCTAAAAGTAATGCTATGGCCAACGATATAAATTCTTATGGTATGGCAAATCCTTTTCCACCAATGGGCTATAATCCTTTTGGTCCTATGCCAAGTATGGGAAATGATAATAGTCTAAATAACATGGATATTGATGCTTTGCTTAAAGACCTAGATGCTAAGTTTAAAGATTTAGATGCTCAAGAACAAGCTAGTAAACAAGCATCAACACCAGTTTTAGAAACTGAAAATACTATTGCTAATAATGATAAAACATTTATGGTTTTAGAAGAGCCGACTATTCAAGCCCCTATCTCTAATTCAGTAACACCAGACAATAGTTTTGTTAACGAAACAGAGAATAAGACTATTAACACAGTACCTTCACAAGACACTGTAGCACCCAAAATAAAAGTTGATAGCGACAGTAAAGTAATAGATAATAATGTTATTAGTGATGATGAATTTTTTGATGATTTTTTTGGAGATGAATAGAAACTCACTGGTTAAAGGTGAGTTTTTTAGGCATAAATAACAGTGATATAGATTGATTTTTCATAAAATAAAGTGTGATATTATGAAAAAATTATTATATAAAGATTATAATTCTGCTTTGGGGATTTTAATTGATGTAAGACATCCATTAGATTATCAAAAAGATCCTACTCCTGGCAGTATCAATATTTATGCTGATAAACTATTAGCTAATTATAAAAATATGCTCAATTATGATAAAAAATATTATATTGTTTGTAATCAAGGTCATTTAAGTCATAGAGTTGTAACTATGCTTGAATACTTAGGATATGATGTTACTCAAATAATAAAATAGATATATTTTTCTATTTGTGCTATACTAATAAACGTGATAAATATGAATGAAATATTTAATAGTTTTTATAATTGGATTATGCAGACAATTGATAGTCTCGGTGTATACGGTCCCATTTTGGGATGTCTTTTTATTGTCTTAGAAAGTATGATACCACCACTTCCTTTATTTGTTTTTATAACCATTAATTTTATCGCTTTTGGTCATATTATAGGTTTCTTAATTTCTTGGTTATGTACTTGTTTAGGTTGCATTATTTCTTATTTTTTAGTAAAAAAATTTCTTAGAACTTGGATAGTAAAAAAAATAAAAAATATTGTATTACTAAATAAATGCATGGAATATTTTAAAAATTTAAGTTTAACTCAAATAACAGTAATTTTATCAATTCCGTTTACTCCTGCATTTATGATGAATATAGCAGCTGGTTTAGTTAACATGGATTTTAAAAAGTTTTTAACCTCAATTTTAATTAGCAAAATATTTTTAGTTTACTTTTGGGGTGTAGTAGGTACAGGACTTTTAGAAAGTATGCATAATCCACAAAGCTTAATTACCGTTTTAATCATGGTTATTTTGGCTTACGTAATTAGTTTAATCATCAAAAAAGCGTTTAAAATTAATTAAACACTTTCCTTAATATTAATCGTTGTAAATCGTTGTCTACTGTACAATTGTTGATTTCTTTATTAAATTTATTTACCACTAATTCTTGATTTTCTTTGTTACTTTCTAGTTTTTGTGACTTTATAAAATCAGTCATTTTGTTAAGTAGTAAGATTTCTTCTTCTTTTTTTTGATCCACATGGTATTTAGTTGGCTCAATATTGATGAAATAGTTTCTTAATCCACGATAATCATAAATGTCAGTAGTTTCAAATTCAACACAAGCTTTTTGATAATAAGAAATACAAGATGAATTAAATAATACCAAAGTACTAACACAGTACTCCTGTAATTTATCAATAGTTTCTTTTTGAAACATGTTTTCAATTTTGCTTAAATCTATATAAATACCATCATAATCTTTCGACAATTTTTCATAATTTATCCAGCCATGATTATCTGGATATTTTTTTATTATAAAATCAATTTTACGTTGGTCATCGATATTAAATATATTAGCGTTATTTTTTAAAGTTAAAAAGACAGCTGGTTGATTAAACATATTGTTTTGACCTTTATAGAATAAAAGATAAGGATGTTGACAAAGATAATCAATCCATTCATTATACTCTACTGAACCTTCTTCTTGTTTAGTAGCCCATAACCCCCCATATGGCTTAAAACCATTACCATTTTGAATCTTTTGAAAATATAAGTCACCAATATAATTAGTGCCAACACTTAAATATTTCATAACAAAACCCCCTTTTTGTTAATTGTCATTTATTATAACACAAATTATAAAAATAGCAAGATTTTGTCAAGTAAACAATAAATAGTAATGACTTTAGATAATAATTTTGATAGAATAAAGTTAAGAAAGGAATATCATTATGAAAGATTTTTTTGTTAAATATGTAGATAAATTTTTGAGTATAATTATAATTATTTTGGTTGTCTTTTTAATTAACAGATTAATTGATGAATTAATTGATAAAACTATTCATCACCGCCGTAAAAAAAATGTTACTACGCTTTTGATATTTATTAAAAGAATTAAAACGTTAGTTTTGTATGCATTGGCTGCTTTAATTATCTTAGATCAATTTGAAATGTTTAATACCTTTACAAAAACGCTTTTGTCAGGACTAGGAATTGGTTCGGTAGTCTTAGGTTTAGCTGCTCAAGAAAGTCTTAAAAATTTCTTTGGTAGCTTTGCCGTAGTAATAGGTAATGCTTATGATGTTGGGGATTTTATTGAATGTGTAGATAAAAATGTCAGTGGTACAGTAGAAGATATTACTATGCGACATACTGTCATTAAGACTATCAACAATCGTCGCGTAATAATTCCCAATAGTCAAATGAATACATATACAATAGAAAATTTTAATTATGCAGACAATGAAAATGTTAAATTAGTAGATTTTGGGATAGCCTATGAAGCTGACGTTGATAAAGCAATAGCAATCATAAAAGAAGAAATGAATAAGTTATATCATCCAAATAATAAAGGAAAAAATAAAGATGTTGAATTTCCTAAAGTGCGCGTAGCCAGTTGGAATGATTCAAGTATTTCTTTACGAGCATGGGTTTGGGGTAAAGATAACAGTGACGTATTTGAAAATATGTACACTCTAAATTATGTGATTAAAGAAAGATTTGATGAAGAAGGCATAGAAATACCTTATCCGCATCTAGTAACAATTACAAAAAAATAAAGGACGTGATTAAATGAAATGTTGTGCTATAGATGGTGTAAAAAAATTTAAAATAAAAGAAATAGAAGAACCAGTAAGTCATGATGGCTATGTTATTGTAGATATTCTTAAAACTGGTATTTGTGGATCAGATCTCCATTATTGGGTAAATGGTGAACCCAAAGGATTAATTTTAGGCCATGAATTTTGTGCGAGAGTAGTAGATCCCGGAGATCGAATAGATTTACAAATAGACGATCGTGTAACTGCGTTACCAATATCTCCTTGTGGTAAGTGTGAAGCTTGTCATAAAGGAGAAATGCAATATTGCGAAAAAACTTGGTCTCAAGCCATAGGTTTGTCATTAGATAATCCTGGTGGTTTGACTCAAAGAATTGCCATAAGACCAGATATGGTTATAAAAGTTCCTGATAATATGACAGATGAAGAAGTAGCTATGGTAGAACCCACTGCTGTAGGACTTCATGCTGCTCATTTAGGACGCATTGCTGTTGGAGATAAAGTCTTAGTTTGTGGTGGAGGTATCATCGGTTTAGTGTCAGCTATGTTTGCCAAATTAGAAGGAGCAAGCAAGGTTATCATTAGTGAAACAAATGAAGAAAGAGGAAAAAAAGCTCTTAAACTTGGTGTTTGTGATAATTGGTACAACGCTACAGATGAAAACTTTGCCAATAATTTAAAAATGGAAGCTGAAAATGGTTTTGATGTGGTAATTGAATGTGTCGGCAATAGTGCCGCTGTTAATAGTGCAATTAACTTTGTAAAACCAGGAGGCATTGTAGTTTTAGTTGGTGTAGCTACTGACTTGGTTCCTACTTATACCGTTATGGCTGTTATGAAGGAACTTGTTTTACAAGGCGCAATCGCTTATACGTATAATGAATTTAAATCTTGCATAGAGTTAATTGCTAGTAAGAAAATTGATGTTTCTAAATTTGTAGATGACATTGTGCCTTTAGAAGGCGTTCAAAAAGCTTACGAAAAATTAACTAGTGGAAAGGATGGAGCGGTTAAAATCATAGTTGACCCAAATATTTAATATGAAAGACTTAAAATACGATGTGTTAGTAAATAAATATAATCACTTAGCAAAAGAATATCGGCCCCAAGATTTATACATTGTAGATGACAATAAAAATAATTTTCATCATTATAAGAATCCAGAATTAAAGCCGGCATTAAGAACTGATATTAAAATCTATGTTGAGAAAATGTTGAACGATGCTAAAGAAGCTGGATTCAATATCATTGTTGACAGTGGTTATCGTAGTTATCAATATCAACATACAATCATAGCTGATGTAATTAAAAAAAAGGGAGTTGATGCTTACAAAGTGGCAGCAATACCTGGTGCAAGTGAACATCAAACAGGATTAGCCATGGATATTGCTTATATGCGTGATGGCATGTATTGTGATGATGTGCAAGAAAATGATCCAGAAGTAAAATGGTTAGAAACTAACTGTTATAAATATGGCTTTGTTGAAAGATACCCTAAAAATAAAGAAGAAATTACTGGATATAGTTACGAGCCATGGCATTATCGCTTTGTTGGTTTGGAATTAGCTAAAGAATTATTTACTAATAATTTAACTTTGGAAGAATATCACTTAGCAAAAGAAAATAATAATAATAATCAATTAAAAAGATAGAAATCAATAAAAGAAAAATTTGATATTATTTTTCTTTTTTTTTGACTAGTTTTGTCGAATCACTTGTGTGCCAAAAAACTTCCTTTATAATAACATCTTTGAAGGGAGGTAAATATGCCAAAATTAAAAACAAGAGAAATGTTTATGCGTGATGATGTCGTTAAAAAATTGTATTCATCAAAAATTGGTCAAAAGTGTTTAGCTAAAACGGTCTGTCAAATTTTAGGTTTGCCATTCGAA
>CAKOMU010000024.1 GCA_934096755.1 uncultured Bacilli bacterium | reverse complement strand
TAATGTTCCTAAGCCTAAATATAAACCAATTTGTGAAATACCAGGAGATGGAGAAATAAAACCAATCAAGAATCCAGCTACAATCAATATTAACCCACTTCATTTTTAACATCAAATAATTCTTCATCAGTTAAATCACTTAATTCAATTTTATATAAAGTACTGTTATCTTTATAATAATCTTCAGTGTTTTGAAATAATACCGCATCAACATTTTTGATTTCACTAAGATCATTTCTTAATGTTTCAGCTTGATCCAACGATATATTTTCAACCATTAAATTTATACTTTGTAAACTTCCAAATTCTTGATCCATTAAATCCAAACCAGTTTTATTTTCCGTATCATTAGGTAAATAACTAACAATACTATCATTAACAGACACTCTATTAAAATTAACTGCCCCCCAAATTGCTAATAATATAAATATTATCAACCATAGGTATCTCAAATTAGTAATAAAATCACCAATTTTAATTAATATTTTATCTTTCTTTTTAATAATAATCCTTTCTTTTGCAACACCTATTCATTATATAATTAAGCATATTCAAAATCAACAGACAATTTTCCAACACATGTACAAAAAAAACAGCTGTTTTTAGATAACAACTGCCTTTAACGCCAAAACATTTTCATTTCACTATATTCTTTTTTTCCTTGAACAGCAATTTTAATTTTATTCATGGCGTTCTTTTCTATTTGTCTTATTCTTTCTCTATTTAAATTTAACATGTCGCCAACTTCATTCAAAGTATAACAAACACCTTCAGTGTTAATACCAAATCGATTTTTAATAATAAATTGTTCTCTACTATCTAACTCCTTAAAAATACTATTAACACTATCTTTTAACTCTTCTTGCAAAATCTTATCTTCAATAAGCATATCTTCATCAAGCAAAGTATCTAAGATAGTAATATCTTTATCCTCATCTGGCCCACTTTGATCAATTGAAAAATTTGCTTGCAATAAGCCTAATCTACTTACTACCTCACTATAAGGGATATTAAGCATTTGAGCTACTTCTTTATTAGACAAAAGACGTCCCTTTTCCATTTCCAGTTTTTCTATATCTTTTTTTAACTTTAAAGCCTTCCTTATTTGTTCAACTCCAGCTCCAAAACTCGTATTGTTTTTATAAACCGCTCTACTAACGCCTTGTCTAATCCACCAAGTTGCATAAGTAGAAAATTTATAATTCATATCTACATCAAATTTATTAACAGCAATTATCAAACCAATATTTCCTTCTTCAATAATATCCAAACAAGTATTAACATCATAAAAAGCAACCTGTGCTTCTTTCAATACTAATCTCAAATTAGATTTAATCATTATGTTTCTAGCATCAATATATTCACAAGCTAATGTTAATTCTTTGTTCACATTTATATGTTGAGAAACTATGTTATTATCACCAAAATATTTTTTTAATTCTTCCACAGTTAAAAATTTCTTTTGCTTTTCCACCACTAAACAATACCTATTAATAATTTTTTGATCATTTAAAGCAAGTAACTTTTCTAATTTGCGTAAATTATGTAATAAATTAATGTCATATTCTTCAGCAGCTAAAGCTCCAAACAATATTTTAAAGTTTATTTTAATACCTTTATTGTATATAGACAAAAATGAAACATCATGAATTTTTTGTAAATCTTTTCCATACTTTTTTTCTTCTTCAAGTGTCAAAAGTGGATATTTAGTTATTTCATTAACATAAAGTGTAAGTGAATTTCTTACATAATTATCATTTAATTTTTCCACATTTCCCTCCTAAAGATCTATTTCTTTAAATACAATTTTAAATCCTGATATTTCTCTTCTCTATTAATATAAACTCTAATTTTTGCCATGGCTTTTCTTTCTATTTGTCGTATTCTTTCTCTTGTTACATTTAACACTTTACCAATATCTTCCAAAGTATAACATTTATGTTGTTTATTAATACCATAACGATTTTCGACAACAAATCTTTCACGGTCATTTAAATTGCTCAATAATTCATCTACTTCATCTCTTAAAGCCGTATTAAGCACTTGATTATCTATATCAATATTTTCATCTGCTATAATATCCCTAACAGTTAATTCTTGATCGTACCCTTCTAATGGTTGATCAATAGAAAATGGTGTACCTATCATATTTGTATACATTACAATATCATCATAAGAAATATTAAATTTTTCAGCTATTTCTTCAAAAGACATTGTTTTACCAGTTGTAACTTTATTTTTTTCTACTTCTTTTCTTATTTTTAAAGCCATTGAAATATGTCTTTCACTTACACCAAAAGAAGTCATTGTTCTATAGTATTCTCTTCTAATTGCTTGTCTAATCCACCAAATAGCATAAGTAGAAAAACGATTGTCTAAATCGACATCAAACTTGTTAACAGCAATAAGCAGACCAATATTTCCTTCTTCAATAATATCCATGGTGTTATTTTTTTGATAAAATGCTTCTTTAGCTTCTTTTACTACTAGTCTCAAATTAGATTCAATCATCGTTTTACGAGCTACTAAATAATCATTAGCTAAATCTAATTCTCTACTAATATCCATTTTATATTCATTTACATCTTTTGCTTTTAACATCACTTTAATCTCTTGAATATTTAAAAATTGTTGTTTATTTTTTACCAATTCACAATACTTTTCTAATGTTTGTTTATCATTAACATTTAATAATTTACTAATAACTTTTAACTTATTTAAAATATCTTCATTAATATTTTCTAAAGCTAATGCCCCAAATAATTTTTCAAAGTTAACTTTTACCATATATTTATCAAAGTACAAAAAAGAAACATCATTAATTTTTTTTAAATCCTTGCCATATTTCTTTTGTTCTTCTGTTGTTAATAATGGATAATTCTTAATTTCTTCCATATATTGATCAACAGATATATCATTATAAAATTGTGCTTTTTCCATACAAACCTCCATTTATTAAGATTATCTTAAGTACAATCTTAACTCTTCATTTCTATTATTTTTTCTTGATTCTTTACGTAATTTCAACAATATTTTTTCCTCTATTTGTCCTACTCTACTTCCAGTTAAATTTACAACTTCCCCTATTTCACGTAAAGTCATTTCTTTCATATCATCATTAAGACCAAATCTTAATTTAATAATCATTTTTTCTTTCTCACTCAAAATATCTAATAACGATTGAACATCTTGTTTCATCATATTATCTATTACATGATCTTCAAGAGAATAATTTTCATCAACAATGAAATCTCCTAAAGTACAATCATCTTCTTCACCAACTGGTTGTTCTGTTGAAGCAATCGGTTGTACAACTCTTAAATAATTGGTGTAATTTTCGTAAGACATATTGAATTTATGCATTATTTCTTTACCAGTCATTTTTCTTCCTAGTTTATTTTCTTCTTCATTAATCGCTTTAGTTAACAAAATCACCATCCTAGAAAAATATTCTGGAACATCAAATCTTGATTTATTAGCATAAATACTTCTCATGATTGTTTGAGTAATCCAATAAGTAGCATATGTGGAAAATTTAGTTCCTTTATCGATATCAAACTTATTAACAGCTATTGCTAACCCCACATTTCCATCAGCTACTAAATCATCAAAAGAATCACTTGCTTTTTTATATTTATTAGCAACAGACAAAACTAAACGCAAATTAGCATTTACAACTTGATCCCTAATCCTAATATACTCATTTAAAGAATTTAACTTTTCAACTAATTGCTTTTTGTCATCTACATCAATTTGCTTCTCACTTACTTTTGGAAATTTTTTCATTTCACCTGCACGAACTTTATATTTTTGCCAAAGTTCTTGATGTTTTAAATCTAATAAAGGCACTAATTTATCAATCATTTTTACTAACTGTTCATCATATTCATAACATGTCAAAATAGCAAATACTTTACTTAAATCCAATTGCGGAATATCCATATTATAATAAAGCAAATCACTTTTCTTTAACCTTTTTACTTTTTTCAATAATTCTTTTTCTTCTGCATCAGTTAATAACTTATAATTTTCCACTTCTGCATAATAAACGTTTCTCGTACAACCTAGCTTTTCACTATACATACCTTAATTCCCCCTTTGATTAGTTACTTATTATAACAAAATTTTTAATTTTGTCAAATTTCATCATAAAAAAACAAACCATTCATAAATAGTCTGTTTATTTTATTAAATATAATCTTAAATCTCCATATTTATTTTTCTTTAAAACTTCTTTTCTTAATTTATCTACAATTTTTTGTTCAAGCCCTAAAATGTAAGGTGCTCCGTGATTTAACATTTCTCCTAAATTTTTCAAAGTTATTATTTCTTGATTATCATTCATCCCAATTCTATTTTTGATTATAAATTGTTCCTTTTCACTTAACGTACTAATTAATTTCTCAATATCATCATGAGCCAACTTATTCATTACTACTTTTTCCAAATGACAGTTATCTATCATAAACATATCTTGCAATGTCATATCTGTATCATCCTGAACTGGTTGATCTAAGTATAAAGAAGTTTGTAACCAATTAAGATAATAAAAGTAATCATCATACGAAATATCAAATAATCGCATAATTTCATTACTAGATAATTCTCTGCCCAGTTTTTCTTCTTCTCTTGTTATTTTATTCTTCATATGACTAAAACGATAGATAATAAATTCTGGAAAATACACAGCGTAAGCTTTTTTTCTACTTTCTCTATCCATCGTTTTATTCATCCAATGAACAGCATATGTGGAAAACTTCACTTCTCTTTTAACATCAAAATAATTAATAGCTTCTAATAAACCAATACATCCATCAGCATATAATTCTTCTATATCAAGATTATTATTATTTTGCATTTTTTTATTAGCAACATTCCAAACTAAATTAAGATTTGACTTGAAAAATATATCGCGAGCATTTAAATATGTTTTCAATGTATTTAATTGATTATAAAAGTCTTCTTTATTCATCAAATTTTCATTTTTACTTTTAGATTTCAAAAAACAAAGTTGTTCTTTTGCTAATTCTATATATCGAGTTAATATTTTATTACCATGAATATCTAACAATGAATTTAATTTACTTAACTCTAGTAATAATTTTTCATCATAATCATAATTAGCTAAAATACTAAAAATTTTTTTTAAATTTAACATTGGTCTACGTTGTTCAAAATAAACTAAAGAACTAGAATGAACCAATTGTAAATCTTTACCATACTTTTTCTCTTCTTCAATAGTTAATAAATTTTTAGCCATAATCTTTTCCCCCTTTAAACGCTTTTTATTATACTAAATGTTTATTAATTGTCAATACTAATATTTTTCCAAAAATGATTGATATTGTCCGTCTTTTTTAGTCCCTAAAACACAATTTAAATTTACATTATCTAAAGCCTTAAATATATTATAATCAATTTCTTTATTTTCTTTTCGCAACTTTTTAATTAACTCTTTCATTTCTTTTCTTTTACTAGTACCATCATTAATCAAACTACAACCTTCTGTAAAACGACATGCACAATTAATAAATGTTAATTCATTATGATTACGCCAAGAAATAATATCACTTTCTTTAACTAAATATAAAGGTCTTATGAGTTCTAATCCTTCATAATTGTCACTATGCAATTTAGGCATCATCGTTTTTATCTCTGCACCATAAAACATAGATAACATAGTAGTTTCAATTACATCATCAAAATGATGACCTAAAGCAATCTTGTTACAACCGAGTTCCTTAGCCTTATTATATAAATATCCTCGACGCATTTTAGCACAAAGATAACATGGACTTTTTGAATCAACTGAGGCTACAACATCAAAGATATCACTTTTAAACATCTCAATAGGTACATCTAACATTTTAGCATTATCAATAATATAATCCCGATTATAATCATTATAGCCTGGATCCATTACCACATACTTAGCTTCAAACGGTACTTTACCATGTCTTTGCAACTCTTGCATACACTTTGCTAATAAAAACGAATCCTTTCCTCCTGATATACAAACCATAACTTTATCATTTTCTTTTATTAATTCATAATCAATCACAGCTTTAACAAAACGACTCCAAATTTCTTTACGATATTTTTTTATTATTGTTCTTTCAATTTCTTTATATTTTTCCATTTAACCCCACCTCCTCATAAATACCTTTAAATGTCTGGACAAATAGGTTTATTTCTTCTTTTGTCGTCAAATGAGATAAACTAACACGCACAGAAGAAGCTGCTTTTTGTTTATCTTGTGTAACAGCATAAACCAACTTGGAAGGACTAATGACTGGACAACAACTAGTTTTAGTAGATAAATATATACCTTTTTCATTAAATTTTTCTGCTAACACTGTAGATTTTACATTTTTTAAACTAAAATTTATAGTAAACGGAATTGAATTTTTCGTATTATTCACATAAACTCCATCATATTTTTGAAAACATTCTATTATTTCATCATACAACGTTTTCACATAATCATATCTAGTTTCTAAATTACAATCAGCAATTTCTAAGGCTTTTGCACACGAAACAATCAGTGCTGTCTCTGGAGTCCCACTGCGATACACTGTTAACGATTTTCCTCCATCCAATTGTGGAACTAAACTAATGTTTTCTTTACGAATTAAAATTCCAATACCTTGTAGACCATAAAATTTATGTGGAGTAATAGTGGCTAAATCAACTCCATTAAAATCTACCACTATTTTCCCAACGGCTTGTGAAGCATCAGTATGAAAACAACAATGTGGATAATTCTTTAACAATTTAGCAATATCTCTAATCGGTTGTTTTAACCCAAGTTCACTATCAACATAACATACACTAACTAATATTGTATCTTCTCGTATCATTTTTTTTAAAGCATTAATATCCACTATACCTTCTTTTGTCACTGGAATTATTTCTACTTCAAAACCTTGTTCAATCATTTTAGTAGCAGCAGAAACAATAGAATTATGTTCCAAAGCACTAATTAAAATATGTTTACCTCTATTTTTATATCTACCACAAACACCTTTAACAACTAAATTGTTGCTTTCAGTCGCCCCACTAGTATAAATAATTTCTTCTTCTTTTACCCCTAAATATTTAGCACATATTTTCGTACTATCTTGTATCTTTTTTAAAGATTTCAATCCCATATCATGCATTGAATTTGGATTTCCATAATAATTCTTTACTACTTCACAAAAAGTATCTAAAACTTCTTTTTCAACCGGAGTACTCGCAGCATAATCTAAATAAACCATAAAATCACTTCATTTCTCAAATATTATATCAAAAAAAATATTATATCTACCACTTTAAGATAATCTTTTTCAAATATTCATAATATGGTTTAATAATATTTTTTTCCCAAGACTTCTATAAACATCATCCATCAATTCATTTTTCCTGATTATTTAAAGAAAATAAATCTAAGATTTAATCTTATTTTATCATATTAATAATAATTAAACTTTCATCTTTATCTCTAAATTTACTTTCATCATGTAATAAACCGATTATTTGTGCTAAATTTTTATTTTCTTTAGCCACCTTTTAACGCAACTTACTAACTCTAATCGCATGTGCTTTTTCTCTTTCATTTTAATAAATTTGCACATAATTTACAAATAAATCGCCATTATTCATAATAGTTTTTTGCAAAATTACACCAAGGCTTAAGATTTACATTAGGCATACTTTTAAAATTCATAATTTCTTTAGTAACAGGATGTTTAAAACTAAGGCTTACTGCCCAAAGAGCAATTTGCTCTCTTTTAACCGCTGTAGCATTATATTTTTGATCTCCCCATAAAGGATGATTTCTCGATGAAAACTGCACTCTAATTTGATGAGATCTACCAGTATGTAAGTTTATTTTGACCAAGCTAAGACCATTCTTATATTCCAACAATTCATAATCTAATTTAGAATATTTACCAGATGGATCTATTACAGTTTTATTATTATCTAATTTTAACAAATAATCTTCCCAAACGTCTTTAGGATCCATCCTACCAACTACCACTGCATAATAGACTTTTGTAAAATCATGAGTTCTAATCATATCACTAAGTCTACTGGCCGCCTTACTCGTCTTAGCAAAGACCATCACACCCCCAACTGGTCTATCTAATCTATGGACTAAACCTAAATAAACATTTCCGGGTTTTTGATATTTCTTTTTTAAATAATTTTTTAACAAAGATAGCAAATCTTCATCGTTAGTATCATCTTTTTGTACTAGCATATTACAAGGTTTTTCTACAACCAACAAATGATTATCTTCATAAATAATTTTAATCATCTTGCCATCTACCATAAATACCACAAGGAAGAACTAAATTATTAGTAGTAATTGGCAAACCAATTTCACCACAATCAACTACTCCACCATACTTTTTTTCTAAACTAAGTTTCAAAATATTATAAAGTACTTGACTTGAAATACCAGTGGTATAAGCATTTATCAAAAAGAACAAAGGTTTATCACTAAGTATTTCCATACACTTTTTAATAAGACCATCTAAACTATGTTCTAATTTCCAAACTTCCCCATTAGGACCTCTTCCATAACTAGGAGGATCCATTACTATTGCATCATACTTATTTCCTCTTCTAATTTCTCTTTCCACAAATTTCAAACAATCATCAACTAAAAATTTAATATAATTATCTTCAATACCACTTAATTTTGCATTTTCTTTAGCCCATTGGACCACTCCTTTAGCAGCATCAACATGAACTACTAAACTAGCTCCAGCTTTACTACATGCAACAGTAGCCGCCCCAGAATAACCAAATAAATTTAAAACCTTTACTTCACGTCCCGCATTTTTAATTTTATTCATCATAAAATCCCAATTAGTGGCTTGTTCTGGAAATATTCCAGTATGTTTAAAATTAGTAGGACTTACTTTAAAAGTTAAATCTTTATATTTTATAGTCCAAAAATCTGGTAATTTCTTTGCAAACTCCCAATGACCACCACCATCTTTAAAACGGTAATAAACACCATCAGTAATATGCCACTTTTTATTTTCATTTCTAGGCCACATAGCTTGCGGTTCTGGTCTTCTTAAAATGATTTCTCCCCATCTTTCTAATTTTTCTCCATCACCAGCATCAATGCATTCATAATCTCGCCATTCATCACTTAATCTCATATTCTCGCCTCTTTCATATTTTACTAAAATAATTTTTAATTCGCAATAAATTTAATACAAAGATAAAATTACCCGAAAAGTTTTATCACCTCTCGTAATAGCATCTGTAATGCCAAAATCAAAAATACCCGAATAACTTCCACCTCGAAAAGAACCACCACGTTTTACCCAAGGATAAGAACTAGTAGCAAAATATGCATTATTACCATTCCAAGTTTTATTTTTTATTTTATTAGATACAACCTCACCCATCATATCTCCAACTTGACTACGACTATAATCATACATATCACTAGCAGAATAAAAAGTGTAATAACGTCTATTTTGTGGTAAAGCACCATTATATCCTCCTAAATTATCTTTAATAGGATAATCACTAACTATGCCCATCACACATTCCCAAGATCCTCCTGCTAAATCATAAATACCATAAATAGTTCCCGTTGATGAAGCTCCCGTTCCATAATAAGGATAATCATAACTATAAGGACATCTATAAGTTCCACCATTAATCGCTGTGCCTGCTGAACAACCAGTCACTACTTTATCCCAATTAGCATTTCCCATCGCTGTATTTAAAAATATTAACTTTTCATTTCCCTGATAATTGGTATTATTTCTTTTACCATATTGTGAGTAAGACAATGCAGCCATCGCACCATATTCCATATTAGTAATAATTCTTGAAGTCACATTTAATCCATAAGAATCAGTAATACCAGTAGCATATGCCCACATTTGTGCCATATTAAGACTTACTAAAGTTTCCTTATTAGGAAGTATTTTAATTATGCCATCTTCTTTAGTGGGTTCAAACTTTGCAATCCAAAATCCATTTAGTTCTTTTTCTTGTCCATCAACATTAACACTAAAAGCTGGATGTGTATAAAATAACCCATTTTTTATTACCGTTTCCTTTTTAGTATCACTACTTACAAATTTAACTTCAATTTGTTGTTCATTAACAGGCTTAAAATCCACATTAAACAGTTTATATTCAAATCTAGGAATCCAAACAAAAAAACCTAAAATATCTTCTTTATTAATATTTATACCACTCTCACTATTTTCATAATAATCTTTTTTCTCATCTTTTACTACTACAGCATTAGCCCAATTAAATTCTTTATAAGAGTACCATTTTTCATAAACATTAGCTTTGACCCAAGCCCCATTTATATAACTCACTGGAATTAAATTTTGATATAACTCTGGAACTGCTCCATTTAACTCTTCTTCTTTATAAAGCGTATATTCTTTAGGTTTACCATCAAATACTGTTTGAACAACTTCTATATCATGACTTTCATAAACAACTTGGTTTTTCTTTTCATATTTATAAAAAAACACTCCCAAAACAGTTCCTAAAAAAACACTAAATATTATTAAAAAAGATTTACTACTCACTTTTTTTGTCACTTCATTACTCCTCTATATTACTCTTAAAGTATAAAGCAATATGTCATCTTTTGCAAACAAAAAACTCCACAACATTGCGTCATGAAGTTTAAAATATTATCTCTTAGAAAATTGTGGTGCTCTACGAGCTTTTTTAAGACCATATTTCTTACGTTCTTTAACTCTTGGATCTCTTGTAACAAATCCAGCATTTTTCAATATATGTCTATAACTATCTTCTCTAGTTTGATCAGTATTAGCATCAAATAAAAGTAATGCTCTTGTAATTCCTAAACGAATAGCTCCAGTTTGACCAGAGAATCCGCCACCATTAACTTTAACATAAATGTCAAATCTATTTTCATTTCCAGTTGCAACTAATGGTTGTTTTAAATCCATTACTAATGTAGCATAAGGCATATAATCATTAACATCAACACCATTAACAACAATATTACCAGTACCACCAACTAATCTAACTTGAGCAACGCTTCTTTTTCTTCTTCCAGTTGCAGTCCATTCTTGTTTCTTACTCATAATTCCTCCTATTTAACTTCCATAACGATTGGTTTTTGAGCAGCATGTTTATGGTCTTCTCCACTATACACAAATAATTTTTTACCCATAGCTCTACCTAAACGATTATGAGGAAGCATCCCTTTAACAGCTCTTTCTACCATTTCTTCTGGATATTTGTTAATCATTTCTTTAGCAGTTCTTTCTCTAAGTCCTCCTGGGAATCCACTATGATTGTAATATTTCTTATCTTCTAGTTTATTTCCAGTTAAAACTACTTTAGAAGCATTAGTTATAATTACATAATCTCCACAATCAACATAAGGAGTATAAGTAACTTTATGTTTACCACGTAAAACATGAGCAGCTTGAGTAGCAATACGTCCTAAAGTCTTTCCTTCTGCATCGATAACATACCAATTTCTTTGAATATTTTCTTTTTTTTGCATAAATGTTTTCATATTTCTATTTCCTTCCATTATATGTTTCTTATTTAATTTTCCCACGACTAAATAAAATCCATAAATAAAATGTACCGATTAAAATTATAGGGGAAAAACCATCAAAAGTCAAATGTTTTCACAATTTTTTATAAAAAACATTTACCAAATACAAACCTTGTGCTGGCACAATCCCCAACTTATTAACAAAATTTTCATTATCTAACATATTTTCTACTCTTTTAATATCAGCATGATTTCTTCCAACATCTAATAAAGCACCTACTAAATGACGCACCATATACCGATAAAAACCAACACCAACAAAGGTAATTGTTAAATAATTAAAATATTTTTTTATAATGATTTTATAAATAGTCGACGTATAATCAATTCTATCTCCACTAACAAAATTACGAAAATCATGAGTGCCTTCCATTAATTTAGCTACTTTTTTCATTTCTTTTAAATCAACTGGATACCGAATGTGATAATAATAACCTTCCTTATTAAAATTATGTCCCATATATATTTTATAAGTATATATTTTTTTTATTGCACTATGTCTAGCATGAAAATCCTCATGAACTTGATCAACTTTTTTAATCACAATTTCTTTATTTAAATATTTATTTAACTGAACTTTTAAGTTCTTTGGCAATTTTTTTTCATAATCAAAGTGAGCTTTTTGATTTAAAGCATGCACACCAGCATCAGTGCGTCCACTTCCTTTAATAACAATTCTTTCCTTTAAAATTTCACTTAATACTTGTTCTAAAGCCCCTTGAACATTTTTAACATTATTTTGCCGTTGAAAACCATGAAATTTCGTTCCATCATAACTAAATGTCAACAAATATCTCATGATTTAATCCTATATATAGCTTTTAATAATTCATCAAATTCTTTGTAATGATTTATTTTAATTCCAATTTTTTGACTTTCTTCTACAAATTCTACAATTTTTGGCAAATCCACATACGCACTTAATTTTTCATCAAAAATATCTTCAGTAGCATAAACAATTTCTTCATCGTTTACAACATAAATATGATCTACACAATTTAAAAACATTTCACTATTCTTATCAACCAAAATAATTTTACGACCATATTTAACTACTTTTTTAAACAATTTTTTAAAATCTTCGCGTTCTTTTCGATTTAATCCTTGACTAAAATTATATAGAATTATTACTTTATCTTGTAACTTACTAGCCAATTGCACTTTATTTTGTTCCGCAATAGATAGAAGATCAAAATCCTGTTCTAAAATTTCTTCCCCTAAACCAACCATTTTGACCGCATCAAGACTTTTTTTAATTACAATGTCTTTAACTAAACCTCGTACTTCATCTACCTTTATATTAGCAACAACACCAATTATATGACCTTCTAAATTATTTAATTCCATAATTCTAGTACCAATTCTTTCATACTATAACAAACATTTCTCATAATTTCATAATAGTTTAATTGTAACGACATATCAACTACAAAAGGCACACCATAACCAATTCTTTTTAATGTTTTTTCATCAGTTAATATATTTTCACTTAAACCTTCAACAATAAGATCATATCCGTCATATACACATATGTAATCAGCATAAATAGCATCTTCAATATCACTAGTAATATTAATATAAGTAATATTTTGTTTTTCTAACAAAGTTAATACTGCCAACTTTTCTTGTTTTCTTAAACTATAGAATGTTTCTACAAATAAAACCTGTTTACTAGGAAAAAATTCTAATTTTTTAACTAATTCATCATATGTAACATCTTTGCCAATTTTTGTATACATACTAAAATTATTCAAAAATTGTTTATCAATTTTATTGGCCAATATAACATAATTTAATCTTGCATCAATCTTCATAAATTACAACCATTCCTCGTTCTAAACTCTTTTTAACATCAATAATTCTTTGATTAGTACTGCCTCGAAATTTACAATTTAAACTCTTCTTGGCAATTTCAAACTTACCATCCACTAGAACATCAACATTTTCTAATAAAGTTTTTTTCAATTTATCACCATTTAATAAAGCTTCAAAAGTAAAACCTGTATAAGCCCAAACATTTAAATTTAACTCTCTAGCTATTTTAACAATAGCTAATGCCGCTTCTGGTTGAAAAAAAGGATCTCCGCCCGATAAGGTAATTCCACTTTGATATTTTAAATTTTCTAAACTTCTTTTTATATCTAAAATATCAACTTCAATTCCTCCTTGCATATCATGTGTTTCTGGATTTTGACATCCTTCACAATTATGTAAACATCCTTGAAACCATATAACCGTTCTAATACCAGCCCCATCTAATATGCTATCTGGTTGAATATCACTCGCTAACCTTACTTTCACTTTGACCATCTCTTTCTTTATCATTCTTCACTAGTTTATTAATTTTTATAAAATGATGATTTACTCCAGATTTTCCTATTGGATAATGATATTCTACAGTTACCAAATCTGCTAACTCTTGCATCGACAACTCTGGATTATTTAAACGTGCTTCAGCAATAATTTGTGTTTTTTCATCTAATAAATCAAATAATCCTTTATGTATTAAATAATTGATATTATCCAATTGAATTTGTCCTGTTTTAAATGTTTTTTCTTGATTAGCAATTTCACAATTATTTAAACGATTAACCATGTTCTTATGATCTCGATAAATTCTTATATCTTCAAAATAAAATAAAGAACTTGTCGCTTTAAACCTTTTTATTAAATCACTAATACATTCACTCATTTTGATATATACAATGCTTTTATAACCTCTTTTAATCATCTTTGCCTTCAAATCAAAATAATTTAACAATTCTAAAATTTGTTTAGCCATCATTTCTTTACTAAAAATAAATTCCAAATGATAACCACTCGTACTAGGATTAGAAATATTACCCACTGCTAAAAAGGCCCCTTGTAAAAAAGCAATTTTTTCTTCATCAGTCACTAAATCATCTATCTTAATCTTATTTTTTAATTTATTTTCTTCTCTAATGAACTTAACTTTTTCTTTAACACTTAATATATATATTTGTTTTACTTTAAATCTCTTTTGTACTCTAATAATAATTTTAGGATTAATATTATATATTTCTTTTATTTCTTTATATATTCTTCTTGCTATACTCGCATTTTCTACCGTTATCAATATTTCTTCTTTTGAAAATTTTGCAACAGCATTTAAAAATGCTTGTAACTCCCAGCGTGCTTCCACTATACTAAAATCATTTTTAGATATTTCTTCTTTCAAAGATGTTGTAAAAGTCATTTTTTTCTCCCATCCATTAGATAAGAAAATAATAAATAACCAGTTTTTAAAGAGTCATGTCGATAAACACCATTTTCAATAGTAAACAATTTATCTTGAATAAGATAAATATTATCTAAATCGAGTTCATGCATATCTAATAACACTGGATCTTTTTGTTCTTTAGTAGCATATTTTTTTGATAATTTACTACTCATGATAGCATTATTAGCAATAACAATATCTAGCCCATTTTTTCCCAAATATTTTTCAATGTAATCGATATGATCTTTAACTGTAAAATTATCAGTTTCTCCAGGTTGAGTAAATAAATTACAAATATAAACTTTCTCGCCTTTAGCTTTATTAATGACATCAACTAACTTTTTATCAATTAAATGTGGTACCACACTAGTTAACAAACTGCCTGAAGAAAAGACGATTAAATCTGCTTCATTTACAGCTTTTATAACTTTAGGATTAACATTAATTTCTTTATCATATTCTACTTTAACAATTCTGCTAGCACACTTAGTTAATTGTTCTTCTCCTCGTACTTTTTTCCCTTCATTAGTAATCCCTACCAAATTGACATTATCTTCTGTAAGAGGAATTACCTTACCTTTAACATCAAGTAAAGTTTCCATAACGGGTAAGGCTTTAGCAAAATTACCTTTTAAATCTAATAACGCTATTAACAGTAAATTTTTTACTGAATGAATACTTAAACTTTTAGACTTTGTAAATCGATAATTCATTAAATCTATGACATCTTGATTAGTATCTGCCATAGCAAGCATCACTTTAGATA
>CAKOMU010000023.1 GCA_934096755.1 uncultured Bacilli bacterium | reverse complement strand
ATAATAGGAGTCTTTGGAGATCAAGTTAAATTAATAAAATATGATTATGCTAAAGCGAGTCTTCTTGGTACAGATGGAGATTATGTAAAAACATATCCATCAGGTACATATAATGGAACTAATAAAGGGCAAAATTCATTTGCTGATATAGGAGTATACAATTGGAATATTAAGTCGGGTATAGTAAATAATACATGGAGTAATAGCTTGTTAAATAAAACAAATCTAAATACGAATTATATAAATAATATAGGAACAAATTGGTCAAATAAAATAGCAACACATACATGGAAAGTAGGAGGAAATACTGATGCTAATTTGTATGTTGTAACAGTATCAAACACTTACAAGAACGAAATAACTAATCCAGTAACAAATAGGACATATGATGCAAAAGTAGGATTAATGTATGTAAGTGACTATGGATATGCAGCAGCACCAAGTGCATGGACAACCATTGTAAGTTCTTATAATAGTTCATCCATAACAAGTGTTAATTGGATGTATATGGGCTTGTTGGAATGGACAATTACACCTTCTACGAGTCAGACGACCACTGTAGCCTATATCTATGCTAATGGGGGGGTGAGCACTTTTGGTGCTGCCAATGACTATGCAGTGCGCCCAGTCCTTTATCTTGAGTCTAGCGTAGCCTATGTCGGTGGAAACGGCACCGCCAGTTCGCCTTTTTTGATAAAATAGTGGCAAAGGAAAATGCAAATCTACGTACCCTTGCGAGACGAGGTGAGTACGAAAAAACTAAGGAAAAAAGTGGATGATAGGTAATAAAAATAATCTGGTGCAGGCTGTTTAAGCGTGGGCTGTAAAACTAATATAAATTGTATAATAAAAGTCATAAATATTTTAAAGTTAAAAAGTTATACTTTAAGGTGTTTATGACTATTTTTGATGAATTTTTGTGAAAACACTTCATAACTTTTTAAGTTATTATGGTGATAAATATTGAAAATAAATGTACCTATTGGTATAATTAAAGCTACTGAGGAGTGATTTTATGAAAGTATCTATGGAAGAATTAGTTAACTATTGTAAGCAATATGGAATAATATTTCAAGGTAGTGAGATTTATGGAGGTCTTGCTAATTCTTGGGATTACGGTCCAGTTGGAACAAATTTAAAAGAAAATATTAGACAAGCTTGGAAAAAGAAATTTATTCAAGAAAATCCGTATAATGTAGGAATTGATGCAGCGATAATTATGAATCCAAATGTTTGGGTAGCATCTGGTCATGTTGCAAGTTTTGCTGATCCTTTAATAGATTGTAAAAAATGTAAAGCACGTCATAGAGCCGACAAATTAGTAGAAGAATTCACGCATGGTGAACTGACTGGTGATGGTTGGGATAATGAAAAATTAGAAAATTATATTCAAGAAAATAAAATAGCTTGCCCAGTATGTGGTGCTTGTGATTTTACTCCAATTCGTAAATTTAATTTGTTGTTTGAAACTTCAGTGGGTGTTACTGATGATGCTAAAAGTAAGGTTTATTTAAGAGGAGAAACTGCTCAAGGTATTTTTGTTAATTTTAAAAATGTAGAAAGAAGTATGCGTCTTAAATTGCCTTTTGGTATAGCTCAAACTGGTAAGGCTTTTCGTAATGAAATAACCCCAGGTAATTTTATTTTTAGAACACGAGAATTTGAACAAATGGAACTAGAATTTTTTTGTAAACCTAATACAGATTTAGAATGGTTTGGGTATTGGAAAAATTATTGTTTAGATTTTTTAAAAACTTTGGGATTAAAAAAGGAAAATTTACGTTATCGTGATCATGAACAAGAAGAACTATGTTTTTATAGTAAAGCTACAACAGACATTGAATATAATTATCCAATGGGTTGGGGCGAACTTTGGGGTGTTGCTGATCGAACAGATTACGATTTAGGTGTTCATCAAGATAAAAGTGGTAATGATTTAAGATACATGGATTCAGAAACTAACGAAAAATATTTGCCATTTGTAATTGAACCGTCAGTTGGATTAGATCGTTTATTGCTTGCTATATTAGCTGATGCTTATACTAAAGAAATGGTTGAGGGAGAAGAACGATTAGTACTAAAAATTCATCCTGCTTTAGCACCTTATAAAGTGACAATTTTACCCCTTATTAAAAAAGTCCATGCGACAAAAGCTAATGATGTTTATGCTCGCTTATGTAAATATTTTGCTTGTAGTTATGATGAATCTGGTTCAATAGGAAAAAGATATAGACGAAGTGATGCTATTGGAACACCATTTGCTATAACTGTTGATGATAATACTATTACGGATGATACTGTGACATTAAGAGATAGAGATACCATGGAACAAATTACTTTACCTGTTGATGAATTAGTAAAATACATTAGCAAGAAAATTGAATTATAAAGCTAGTTTGACTAGTTTTTTTCAACTTAAAGAAATATGCTCTTGTAAATGAACTGAAAATTTGATAAAATGGGAAAGTAGACTAGGGAGGAATCACGATGGGATTTAGCTTAAAACAAATTTTTAAAGATGAAGATGAAGATACTTTAAATGGTACAGAAGATGGGTATTATAATTTAAGTGAGGAAGAAGCATTAAAAGAAGCTGATAAAACAGGAAATAAGATGATTTTATTAGAGCCTAGAGCTTATTCAGAAGCCCAACAAATTGCGGAACATTTAAAAAATCGTAATAGTGTGGTAGTGAATTTGAAAAGAGTAACCTCAGATCAAGCTAAAAGAATTATTGATTTTCTTAGTGGAGTAGTGTATGCTATTGGTGGTTCAATGCAAAAGATTGGCGTAGGTATTTATTTAGTAGCTCCTAAGAATGTTAATGTTCAAGGCAAAATAAGTGATGATACCGAAAAGACAGGTAAACATAATACTGATGAAGAATTAGATTGGTAAATTTTGTGAGGTGGCCTTATGGTAAATAAATTTAGTACAAGTATTCAAGGCTATAAAAAAGAAGAAGTTAATGATTTTGTAAAAGAAGTTACACAAGAATATGAAAATATGTTACAAAAACTAAAGAAAAGTTGTGAGATTATTGATGCTTTAAAAAGTGAATTAAAACATTATAAAGATATTGAAAGTACTTTAAATCGGGCAATTTTGGTAGCTGAAGAATCTACGAGTAATATTAAGAAAGCAGCTTATGATGAGTCTAAAGTTATTGTTGAAGATGCTAAGAGAAATGCAACAAAAGTCATTAATAATGCTTTGCAAAAAGCAGAAAGAATTGAAGCTGATGCTGAGGCGTTACGAAGAAAGATTACAGTATATAAAAGAAGATTTAGAGATTTAGTAGAACAACAACTTGATGAAATGGAACAATTTGATGAGAATTTTAGATAAATAAAAAGTTACTTTTTGGTAACTTTTTTTGGTTTAGTAAGAAAATCATTAGTTTTTTTCATTGTTATATATGCTCTAGCAAATAAGAAAATGATTCCAAAAATGATTAATAAACTACCATAGATAATTTGAGCATAAGAGTTTTTTTTCATTATAGCTTCGATAAGAAGATAAGCACCAAATAAAATGAGAATAATGCTGTATATTAAAACTCTTTGGAATCTTTTTTTTAAGTCTATTCCTTGATTAGTTTGATAAAATTCTTGTTTGGCTTTATGTTTTTCTTCTTTTGTTAGTCTTTGATATTTATATTTTTTCAAAATTTTCATCACCATTTAGAGTATATCATAAGAATAAAAAAAGTACTAGTAAAATAAAATGTATTTGTTATAATTAAAGAAGATGAGGAGTTGGTAGTATGAAAAAAGTTTTTATAATAATGTTTATATTTTTGACTATTGCGGGAGGATTTGGAACATATTATTTAGTTACAAAAAAGAAAAATGATGCTAAAATTGCTCAAATTAAGGAAGGATGGTATGTTGAAGTATTAGAAGATTCGGTAAAAATTAGAAAAGATCCTGACCGTAATAGTGCGCTTTTAAAGGAAACTAAAAAAGGGGAAGTTTATAAAGTAGATGAAATGGCTGGTAAAAGTAATTATTGGTATCATATCGAATATGAAGATGGTAAGTATGGATGGATTGCTAATCCTAAGAATACTAAGTATTTACTAGATACTAATAATCCAGAAGATATTGCTAATCCAACGATTAAATTTAGTGAAGCTGTATATTACGCTAATAGTATAAATGAAATTAATTATGATCACTTGGAAATTAGTGATGATAAGCCTGGTGTTAAAGTAGAACATAAAGTATATCATGAAATAAATGAAGAAATGGGAAAAAATCAATATTGGATTCAATATATTGCTACCGATAAGGTTGGTAAAGTTGCTAAAAAAGTACAAAAAATAGAATTTAATACTTTGCCTGATGAAAGTGAAGTTTTAGATTTTAATACTTTAGAACGATAGGTAGGTAAAATCCTTAAAATGCTATTGCATAAAGACAGACAATTTGTTATAATTTATTTGTTGTCTTTTGTCTCCTTAGCTCAGTTGGTAGAGCAACTGACTCTTAATCAGTGGGTCCAGGGTTCGAATCCCTGAGGGGACACCATTTAGAAGTTAAAACTCCGTTGTTATGGGGTTTTTATTTTGCTTAAAATCAATTAATAAATATTTTTTTGAAAAAATGGAATTAATACTAGTACTTTTCATAAATTATGATATAATCAAATTGGGTTAGAGGTGTTTGTATGATAATTAAGGATGAATTGGATTTTTGCGAAAGTATGTCTATTAGCATCGATAAATTATTAAATGATAATTTTGATGTGGCTGGGTATTTATCGAGAAAGGAAAAATTTAAAAGTAAAAAGAGAATAAAACATAAGGAAATTAAAAATTTTCCTAATATTGTAATTATTCCTAATAGTTTTGCTCTACATCATAGAGATTTACTTAGTAAAGGAAAAATTCTTCTGGTGATAGATGATTTTGGCTTTTATCAGTCTTATTTGAATCCTAAAATTTTGGTTGATGCTTGTAAATATCAAGAATATTTAAGTCAATTGGAAGCATTAGAAACTGTTTATGAAAGTTCAGAAATTAATTTGAAAAAAGAACAATTAGTAGCCAAAGTAAAAGATTGTGAAGAAAATATAAGATTAATTAAAGCTTTTAATGGCAGTGAAAGTTTACGTCATAATAGTTTGGTTTATGAAATTGCTAAAGATTTACAAGATGATGAAGAAGAATTGAAAAATCATCAAAATAACTTGATACGAAGAAAAAAAAGTAGTATACTTTAAGAGAAATCGTTGAGGAAAGACATGATTTTTAATTGAATTATCTAGAGAGTTAGTGGTTGGTGGAAACTAATAGATTGATTAAAAATTACTACTTTCTAAGAGAGTTAATAAACTCCGGCTAAAACCGTTATCAAAATTAAGATAAATAAAGGATGGTACCGTGCATATGCACTCCTAGGACGTCATCCTTTTTTTGTGGGAGGAATTATGGATAAATTAGAACAAATCAAGCAATGCAGAATAAAAATGCAAGAAGTTCGTTATCAATTAGAACTTTTAAAATTAAATAAAGTAGATAATCAAAATAAAAAAAGAGAATTAGAACAAAAATGGGAAGTAATACGCGAAGAATATAAGAAATTATATTTAAAAAATCTAATAAATGAAAATAAGGGAGGAAGATAATATGATAAATATTAAAGAAGATGAAAAATTAAATATTTTAAATCATTCGTGTGCTCATTTAATGGCTAATGCTGTTAAAAAAATATATCCAAACGCAAAATTTTGGGTTGGTCCAGTAATTGAAGAAGGATTTTATTATGATATCGATTTAGGTGATGTAACTTTAAGTGAAGAAGATTTACCAAAAATTGAAAAAGAAATGAAAAAGATTGTTAAAGATGGGAAAAGAATTATTAGACATGAAATAAGTAAAGAAGAAGCTTTAGTGATGTTTAAAGATGATCCGTATAAAATTGATTTAATTAATAATATGGAAGATGGTGCTATTATTTCTTGTTATTCACAAGGTGATTTTACTGATCTTTGTCGTGGACCTCATGTCGATACGGTTAAAGAACTTAAATATTTTAAATTATTAAAAGTAAGTGGAGCATATTGGAAGAATGATAGCAAAAATCATATGTTACAAAGAATTTATGGAGTTTGTTTTTTACAAGAAGAAGATTTGGAAAAACATTTACAAGAGTTAGAAGAAGCTAAAGAAAGAGACCATAGAAAAATTGGAAAAGATTTAGGAATATTTATGTTTGCTGATTTAGTTGGTAAGGGACTTCCTTTGTGGCTTCCTAATGGCTTTATATTAAGAAAAAATTTAGTTGATTATATTACTAATAAAGAACTTAGATTGGGGTATAAGCATGTTATGACTCCATCTTTAGGTAATGTATCTTTATATAAGACCAGTGGGCATTGGGATCACTATAAGGATGATATGTTTCCGGCGATGGAACTTGATAATGAAGCTTATGTGTTAAGACCAATGAATTGTCCGCATCATATGATGATTTATAAAAATTTCTTACATTCTTATCGTGATTTACCACTTAGAATTGCTGAAATTGCTAATGATTTTCGTTATGAAGCTAGTGGGGCTTGTTGTGGAATTGAAAGAACAAGAGCATTTACTCAAAATGATTCACATATTTTCTGTACACCAGATCAAATTGAACAAGAAATTAAGGGTGTTATCGATTTAATTTTAGACGTTTATCATGATTTTGGTTTTAAAGATTTTAAATTTAGATTATCACTTAGAGATCCAGAAAATACAGAAAAATACTTTGGTAATGATGAATTGTGGGAAAAAAGTGAATCTGGTTTAAGAAATATTTTAAAAAATTCTCAAGCTGATTATTACGAAGCATTGGGAGAAGCGGCTTTTTATGGACCGAAGATAGATGTTCAGGTAAAAAGTGCAATTGGTCATGATGTAACACTTTCAACAGTACAATTAGATTATCAATTGCCAGAAAGATTTGAGTTAGAATATATTGATCAAGATGGTAAAAAAGCAAGACCAGTAGTTATTCACCGTGCTATATTAGGTTCACTTGATCGTTTTACAGCCTTTTTATTGGAAGAAACTAAAGGCGTACTACCTTTATGGTTAGCACCAATTCAAATAAATGTTATTCCTGTTAATAATGAATATCACTTAGAATATGCTAAAGAAGTTAAATTATTATTAGAAAATAGTGGTTTGCGAGTTAACTTAGATGATCGAAATGAAAAATTATCATATAAAATGCGTGAAAGTCAAATTAAGAAGTATCCATTAACAGTGATTTTAGGGCAAAAAGAAGTCGATAATCAAACAATAAGTTATAGATGGTTTGGTACAGAAGAAACCGTTACTGTGGATCAAAATGAATTCATATCATATGTTAATGAAAAAATTAAAGAATACAAATAATGACAAGGAAAATGTATGTTTGCATTTTTCTTTTTTTTGTGGTAGTATATATCCTAATTTAAGGGGGAATTACAGTGTATTTTAAAAATGGAATGGTGCAAAAAAATTTTATTAAAGAAGAAGCGGAGCGTTTAGAAATTAGTCCTATGGCAGCTTATACTACTTATTATGCGAGGATGCTTTTAGAAAGATTGGCTTTAATTAATTATGGGGAACTAGTGGTCAAGGGGAGTTTTAGTCAGTATGTCCATTTAGGTAAGTTGATTAGACCGGTGCTGGATATTGATTTATCATCATTATATTTTCACCAAGTTCCATTACAAATATTACAAGAAGCGATACTAGCACAAGCAGATGATAATACTAAATTTGAGATTGGTTCAAAAATAAGACAAACACAAAATGGAGTTTATAAAATTCCTGTGGTCGCAAAAATAAAATATGATGGAGAAAAAGAAATGGTGTTTCCTGTGCCAATAGATTTTAAAGAAAATAATAAAGTTATTTTTGAAACACAATTTAAAGCAGTAGAACCACTTTTTACAGATGATCAAAAGTTTTATATTAATGTTCCTTCTTTTGAAGAACATATTGCAGAAAAAATGTATGTTGTAGCTCATAATAATAGAGCTAATACGGCCAATACTAGAGTGAAAGATTTTTATGATGTTTATGAAATGTTGGAATTTACATATGGAAATAATCATTTTGATGCTGATAAAGTTAATTTGTATTTTCAAACAATGTTGATATTATATAATAAAGATAATATTAAAAATAATTATAAGACTTTAGATATGGAAAAAATCAATACTGAATTTTTAGATAAGAAGTTTGTCAAAAAACATCAAGCATTGTGGGATGCGATGAGAGATAAATATCAATTTATTTATAAAGATGTCGATTTAGATGAAACTGTTTATTATATTAGAAGAGTTTTGAGAGAAAATATTAATAAAATTCGTGATGGTTATAATCATGATCAAGCAGTCTCTTTAGCTCGTAAAATGGTAAAGTAGGTGAGTATATGAATATTGTTTCAGTTAGTGAAAGACAGTTGAAAAAAATGCCTGAATTGCAAATTGGTAGTGTAGTTAGTACTGAAGGTAAATTGTATGTGTATGATTATAAAAATAAATGGCAACATAATAAGGAATTAATTAAAATTTATTATAATCAAAAAGAAAATTATATGGCCGATAAAATTAATGTTATTAGTCAACTTTTAGCAAATAAAAAATATTTAGATATGCCAGAAGTTGTCTTACCATCTTCTTTAGTGGCTGTTGATAAAAAAATTTCTGGTTATTCTATGCCTTGGATCGAACAAAATGTTAATTTGTCAATTCTTTTAAACAATCCTAAGGTATCTTTATATCAAAAGGTAAGACTATTAAAAGACATTTATCATATTTTAGATAAATTAATGAATATTAAACCATTAGAAGATAAATTCTTTTTAGGGGATATACATGAAGCTAATTTTATAATTGATTTAAAGGAACAAATAATTAAAGTAATCGATATTGATAGTGCTTATATTAATAATGGTTATATTGGCATATCCAAATTTTTAACATTTAATGATAATTTATATGATTTGCCTAGTAAATATCCTATGAATGAAGACGATAGGCCAATTCCTAATAAAAATACGACGAATTTATGCTTTATTTATATGTTACTAAATGCTTTGTCTGGGGCTACAGATGTTTATAGATGGAGTTTAGAACAGTTTTATAATTATATGAGTTATTTGAGTAAAAAAGGGATGCCTCAAGATTTAGTTGATTTATTTATTAAAATATATGAACCTACTAAAGACAATAATTTAAACATTGAGATGCTTGATGAAATAGATGTTCAAAAAGATTTTAGCTTAAAAAGAATGTTATAGAAGATAAAAGAATAAGTAGTTTAGTGCTTAGTTTGGAGAAAATTGCATAAAAATGTTTGACAAACATATATTAATGATATAAAATAAGATTGTTGTTGAAAAAGGAAAGAGATTTAGTATCCACCTGATTACAAGTAGTAATGGGTTAAAGGCCAAGATAAATTGTTAGTGTTATTTGTCATGGATGGATACTATTATAGTATCCATTTTTCTAACATATGGAGGTGCTTGAGCATAGCAAAGATAGATAATAATGAATTACCAATCAATGAAAATATTAGAGTTCCAGAAGTGATGGTAATAGGACCTAATGGTGAAAAAATGGGACTTAAAAAAATAGCTGATGCATTAACACTCGCAAATTATGCTGGGTTAGATTTAGTTTTAATGAATTCGACTGGTACTCCAGCCGTGGCTAAAATAATGGATTATAATAAATATCGTTATGAAAAGCAAAAGAAACTAAAAGAAACGCAAAAAAAACAAAGGGAAGCAAACAAAGAGTTGAAGGAATATCGTCTTTCAGTTACTATCGATGTTGGAGACTTTGAAACGAGAAGAAAAAATGCTAAAGATTACTTGGAAAAAGGTCATAAAATTAAAGCATTTATTCGTTTTAAGGGAAGACAAATTGCTAAACCAGAGTTAGGTAAAGATGTATTACTTAGATTTGCAAATGCGTTAAGTGAATGTTCTAGTATAGAAGTTGAACCAAAATTAGATGGTAGACAAATGAGTATAATTTTAGCACCAAAAAAAGGAGAAGGGAAATAGTATTATGGCAAAATGTAAACAAAAGACACATAAGTCTAGTGCAAAAGTATTTAATAAGAAAAAAAATGGGGAATTAACTTATATGAAATCTGGTAGTAACCATAAAACAGGTAAGGATACTGCTAAAGAAGTTAGACAAAGACGTAATAAAGGTGTATTAGCAAAAGGAGATAGAAACAGATTAAAATCTGTTATCTAGGAAGTTGAGGTGAAGGAAAATGGCAAGAGTTAAAGGTGGAAATGTTTCTAAGAATAGAAGAAGAAAAGTATTAAAGGAAGCTAAAGGATATTTTGGTAGTAAACATAGATTATATAAGACTGCTCAAGAACAAGTATTCCATAGTGGGGCTTATGCGTACAGAGATAGAAAACAAAATAAAAGAAACTTTAGAAAATTATGGATTACAAGAATTAATGCTGCATGTCGTATAAATGATATAAGTTATTCTAAATTTATCAATGGTCTATCTAAGGCTGGAATTGAAATTAATAGAAAAATGCTTGCTGAAATGGCAATTGATGATGAGAAAGCATTTGCTGCACTAGTTGAAGTTGCTAAAAAAGCTTTAAATGGTGAAGTTAAAAAAGAAGTTAAAAATAAAGAAGTTAAAAAAGAAGTTAAAGAAGAAAAAGAAGATTTAAGTAAAAAAACATTAGCTGAACTTAAAACTTTGGCAAAAGAAGCTGGAGTTAAGGGATATTCAACTATGAAAAAAGATGAATTAGTTGCAGCTTTAAATTAATTTTACTTGATTAAATGTGAGTTTTAAAATATAATAGATATAGAAGTTTGTTCTTGGTTTAGATTTCTCCAGATCTTTACTAGGATTAAACCAATTGATTACAGGAGGATATAATGGCATTAGAAAAAGAAGCAAAAGCAAAAATTATTAAAGAATTTGCTAAATCAAAAAATGACTGTGGATCTGCAGAAGTTCAAATAGCAATTCTTACTAATGAAATTAATAACTTGACTGAACATTTAAAAGAACATAAGCATGATTATCATTCAAAAAGAGGTCTACTTATGAAAGTTGGTCGTCGTAAAAAATTATTAGATTATTTAAAGAAAAATGATGTAGTAAGTTATAGAGAAGTTATTAAAAAATTAAATTTAAGAAAGTAATTTTAAGGCACTTGTTTTTAGTGTCTTTTTTTGTATAAGAAAAGAGGTATTATGAAAAAAGTATTTAAATTAGATTTTAATGGACGTGAAATAATAGTAGAAGCAGGAGAATTAGCAAAACAAACTAATGGTTCTGTATTGGTTCGTTATGGAGATACAGCAGTGTTATCAGTTTGTGTTATGGGAAAAACTCCAGTATCACAAGATTTCTTTCCTTTGCAAGTTTTATACCAAGAAAGATTATATTCTGTAGGAAAGATACCAGGAGGATTTATCAAAAGAGAAGGTAGACCAAGTGATGCTGCTACATTGGCGGCAAGACTGATTGATCGACCTATTAGACCGATGTTTGATGAAAATTTGCGAAATGAAATTCAAGTAATTAATACGGTTTTATCAGTAGATCAAGATAATTCTCCAGAAATGACTGCTCTTTTTGGTTCTTCATTGTGTTTAGGTGTTTCTAATATTCCATTTGATGGTCCTGTTGCTGGGGTTATTGTAGGATTAGTAGATGGTAAATTTATTATTAATCCAACGGCTTTAGAAAGTGAAAAGAGTACTTTAAATTTGACTGTAGCTGGTACTAAGGATGCTATATGTATGGTAGAAGCTGGTTCTAAAGAAGTTAGTGAAGATTTAATGTTAGAAGCTTTGATGTTTGCTCATGAAAATATAAAGAAATTATGTTCATTTGCGCAAGAAATTATAGATAATATTGGAGTGGAAAAAGTTGAATTATCTAAAGCACAAATAGATCCGGAAGTAGAAGAAGTTGTAAGAGAATTTGCAACTGCGGATATGTTAAAAGCTATTCAAATTAAAGATAAGTTAGAAAAGTATGCTAAAATTGATGAAGTAAAAGCCAATACGATAGCTCATTTTGAAGAGTTATATATGGAAGATGAAGATAAAAATAATAAATTGGCTCAAGTAGGTAAAGTTCTTCATTTGATTGAAGGTGGGGAAGTTAGACGATTAATTACTGATGAACATATAAGACCAGATGGTAGAAAAATGGATGAAATAAGACCACTTTGTGCTGGGATAGATTTACTAGCTAGAACTCATGGCTCAGCGCTTTTTTCTAGAGGTGAAACACAAGTATTAGCTACAACTACACTAGGAGCTTTAGGAGAACATCAAATACTAGATGGTTTAGGTATCGAAGATACGAAAAGATTTATGCTTCATTATAATTTTCCTCAATTCTCGGTAGGAGAAGTAGGCCGTTATGGAAGCCCGGGAAGACGAGAAATTGGTCATGGAGCTTTAGGAGAAAGAGCCCTTGCTCAAGTGATTCCTAGTGAAGAAGAATTTCCTTATACTATTAGAGTGGTCAGTGAAGTGTTGGAAAGTAATGGATCGTCCAGTCAAGCTACTATTTGTTCTGGTTGTTTAAGTTTAATGGCAGCTGGAGTACCTATTAAAGCACCAGTGGCAGGCATTGCGATGGGACTTATTACAAGTGAAGATGGCAGTAAATATACAATACTTACGGATATTCAAGGCTTAGAAGATCATATGGGAGATATGGATTTTAAAGTTGCTGGAACTAGAAATGGTATTACAGCTTTACAAATGGATATTAAAATTAAAGGTGTAACAAGAGAAATTCTAGCAGAAGCATTAGCGCAAGCTAAAAAAGCCAGAATGGAAATTTTAGATGTTATGGAAGAAGCAATTGCAGAACCACGTCAAGAAGTAAGTAAGTATGCTCCTAAAATTGAAACATTTAATGTCGATCCAGAAAAAATTAGGGATATCATAGGTAAAGGTGGAGAAATGATTACCAAAATTATTTTGGAAGCTTCTCATGTTAATTCTGTTAATGACAAAGATGCCGTTAAAGTTGATTTGGAAGATGATGGTAGAGTAATTATATATCATACTGATAAAGATATAATTTTGAAAACTAAACAAATGATATTAGATGTCATTAGAGAAGTAGAAGAAGGTAAAATATATACTGGTAAAGTTACAAAAGTAGAAGATTTTGGTTGTTTTGTAGAATTATGGCCTGGTTGTGAAGGTTTAGTTCATGTATCGCAATTAGCTTGGGAAAGAATTGAAAAACCAAGTGACTTAGTAGCCGTTGGTGATGAAATTATGGTTAAATCATTAGGTTATGATAATCGAGGAAGATTAAATTTATCACGAAAAGAATGTTTGCCAAAACCAGAGAAAGATAATAAAAGTGACAAGAAAAATAAAGAAAAATAAATTGTATCGTCATTTTAAAGGACATATTTATGAAGTGTTGGAATTTGCTAAAGATAGTAATGATTTATCTTGGGTAGTCGTATATCAAAATGTAGATACTAAAGAAATTTGGGTAAGAAATTATGAAGAATTTAATTCTTTAGTAGATAAAAATAAATATCCTGATGTGGTACAAAAATATCGTTTTATGGAAATTGATTAAAAAGAGATAATAAGATTATGAAGATTTTATTATCTTTTTTAATTCTTTTATAAATATAGAGGGTTTAAATATTGGTACTAATAGATAAACTTTATTTTTACTTCTAGTTAATGCTACATAAAATAATCTTCTTTCTTCGGCATATAAATATGAATTATCTTCTGGATGTAGAATGTTTAAAAAAAGATGATTAGTGCTTTTATTGGGAAGTCCATAAGTTTTATTAGTTAGATTAATAATAATGACATTTTCGGCTTCTAATCCTTTTGCAGAATGAATAGTTAAAAAGTTTACTTTTTCTTTCGTAAAATAGCCAATATCAAAGTTATTTCGACCTAAAATTAGATAGTTATTGTCTAATTTATTTAAAACTTTTTGAAGAGCTTTGCGAGGATTAATATAATATATAAATTCTATAGGTCTTTTTAAGGTTTTGTGGCTATATAGATTTTTGGCAATTTGAGCTTGGTTTTTCATAATAAATTTAGTCGATATATTGATAAGTTCTTGACTATTACGGTAGGTCGTATGTAATTTTAAAATTTGTGCATTGGGGATTAATTTTTGAAAATTTAAAAAGATGTTTAAATTGCAACCCGAAAAGTGATAGATGGATTGATAATCGTCACCGACACAAAAAAGCGTTGCCTTGTTAATAATTCGTAATTTGTTAATTAAATTAAAACGGATTAAAGAAGTATCTTGAAATTCATCGATGATTATATATTTTAAATTGGAAGGTTTATTGGTGAGATTAGTCGCATTGATAATTAAATCATCAAAGTCAAAAGCCGATTGTTTTTTTAATTCTTGTTCATAAAAACATTTTATAGTGTAAATGAATTTGGCTAAAAAGAAGTCTTTTTTTAATAAAGTAAGAAATTGGTTTTTGGAGATATTATTGGTTTTAATAAATTTGATTGTTTTGAAAATTAAGTCTTTAAATTGTTGATACATTTTACTATTTAAAAATTTTTGATAATTATAGAAAGAGAAATAGGTAAGAATTTCTTCCTTTAGTGGAGTTTCTGTTAAATTGAAAAAATAAAGGTCAATAATTTCTAAAAGATAAGAATCTTGTACTACTTGAAATTCTAGATTCATTTTTTCTAGTAAGAGAATTGCTAGTTTGTGAAAGGTTAAAATATGACATGGAAATGTAATTTTAGTTTTTAAGTCGTTCACGCTTTTGTTAGTGAATGATAAGATGAGAATTTCCTCAGGTTTACAAATGTTATTGTTAATAAGATATTTTATCTTTTCGACGATAGTAAAAGTCTTACCGCAGCCAGCTCCAGCGATTAATAATGTATTTTTATTTGTTTCTATAGCTATTTGTTGATATTTATCAGGTTTCATATAAAGTCTTGCAATAAATCTAGTTTAGCATATTGCAAAAAAAAAAGGTATACTTTATAATAAAATTCGAGGTTAAATTATGAAGTTTGAAACTAAAATGGAAATAGATTTAAAAAAGTTAAAGAGTAATACAGAAATGTTATGTAAAAGTTATAGTGATTATACTATTAAGTTTGCTGATTTAAAGGATAATGGACATGGGTTAGGTTTAAAAATCATTAATACGATGGCTAGTTATGGAATTAACTATTGTTTAGTAGGATCAATTAAAGATGCGTTAGAAATTAGAAAATTTAATAAAGAAATACCTATTTTGGTCAATTATTATGTAAACGAAGAAGAAATATATGATTGTATTAATAATGATATTACTATTACAGTTTATAGTTTTGAGTATATGCAAATGATTGCCAGTCTAAATATTAAAGATACTTTGAAGGTACATATATTAATTGATAATGGCTCTAATTTGATGGGAGTAAGTAATAATTTAGAATTAAAAGAAATATTTACTTTGGCAAGTGATAATAAGTATATAAGTATAGAAGGCATATATACTGAAATTACTACCCTTGGAGTAGATGATGATTACTACTATAATCAAATGAACGCGTTTTATCAAATTATTAATAATTATATAGATAGTGGGGTTATTATTCATTTAAATGAACCTATTATGTATCATAAAAAAAGAGATTATGTTAATGGCATAAGATTTGATTTGTCAATTTTAGGAATTGAAGAAAATATTAATGATGGTTTTGTTACAAATATGAAAATTAAAAATATGCAAAAAAAATATGGTGATTTGGAGTTTCCTAATATTGACTTGCAATTAGTATTTAATATTACTAGTGAAGTTATGGCGGTAAAATTTGTTAATAAAGGTTGTATTGTTGGGAGAAATTATGTGGCTAAAAATGATATGTATGTGGCTATCATTCCAATTGGCCATAAAGATGGCATTACTAAAGCTATCAATTATGTGGGAATAGATAAATATAAAAGAAATATATTAACAGATGAGATTGATAGACTAGTAGTAGAAGTAACAGAAGATGTAAAAGTTAAAGATAAAGTATTTATTTTGAATGAAGAAAGAGGTATATATGACTTTTTGACTCTTTTAAAAACAAATAGATATTATTTAATGAGTGTTTTAAATAGAAATTTACAAAGAGTGTATATAAATAATTGTGATAATAGTAATTCTCTTTTGTGATTTAAAGTGAAATAAATAAAAAGTACTTGCATGGTAGAACTAACCATGCTAAAATTTTATATATAGTAGAGGCTTCTAGAAAGGTAGAGGCTTCTAGAAAGGTAGA
>CAKOMU010000022.1 GCA_934096755.1 uncultured Bacilli bacterium | reverse complement strand
TATTAAAAGTTGTAGCTGGAGTTATGAAACCTACTAAAGGTGAAGTTAAATCTTATGGTAATATTTGTCCTATGATTGAATTAGGTGCTGGTTTTGATATGGATTTGACAGCACGTGAAAATATTTATCTTAACGGAGCGGTTATGGGCTACTCTAAAGAATTGATTGATGCTAAATTTGATGAAATCGTCGAGTTTTCGGAATTACAAAATTTTTTAGATGTACCAGTTCGAAATTATTCAAGTGGGATGGTGGCCAGATTAGCATTTTCGGTAGCTACCATAGTTGATCCCGAAATACTAATTGTTGATGAAATTTTATCTGTTGGTGATATTGCCTTCCAAACAAAAAGTGAAAACAAAATGCGGAATATGATAGGGGGAGGAACCACGGTATTATTTGTTTCTCATTCCATTGAACAAATCAAAAAATTATGTGATCGCGTCGTATGGATTGAACATGGGGTTGTGCAAAAAATAGGCGGCAAAGAAGTGTGTGATGAATATTTAGAATTTATGCAAAGAAAGTAGAGTGAAGTAAAATGAATAAAGTATTGTTAAAACAATTTTTAGAGGTGAGAAAAAGATTAAAAAAGGAAAAATCCATCATTATTGTTGCACCATACTTTACAGAAGAAAGATTGAAAGATGGTTATTATAAGAGGGTTAAGGCAGTCGATGAATTATTTAAAGATTTTTACAAAGTCTATGTCACATACGAAACAGATTCTCCATCATTAGTTTTTGAAAATCACGATGATCGTAACACGACTGTAATAAGATATTTACCAGGATCAAAAAAACAAACATTAATTATTGCTTTATTAATGATGGCTTGTGGCCAAATTTATTGTCATTCAGTTTGGCAAGCTAAAAAGAAATTTTATAAATTACCAGGCGTTAAAGTATACGTAGATGTCCATGGTGTCGTGCCAGAAGAAGAAACATTATATGGTAGATATGAAGATGCTCAAATGTATGGTGATATTGAAGAAGTTACGGTCAAAAAAGCGGAATGTCTTATCTGCGTTACTAATAAGATAAAAGAACATTTACAAGAAAAATATGGTGAAAATTTTAAAGCCAAAACCATTATAATGCCAATCTTTGACAGTAATTTATCTCAATATGATATTGAAGTTCCTAAAGAAAAACCTTTTATAAATGATAAACCAGTAGTCATTTATGCTGGTGGTATCATGAAATGGCAAAAAATAGAATTGATGCAAGAATCCATTCATAATGGCTTAGACTATGCTAATTATATGGTTTTCTGTCCTAATCCCAAAGAATTTTGGCAAACTTGGAAATATCCTAAACCAAAAAATCTTGAAGTTGGATCAAAATCATATCAAGACTTATGTAAAGATGTTTACATGAAAGCTCATTATGGTTATGTTTTAAGAGATGATATTACAGTTAATAATGTCGCTTGTCCAACTAAAATTGCCGATTATTTTAAATATCGTATAGTGCCTATTGTTAGTAGTCCTAAAATTGGAGATTTTATCGATTTAGGCATGAAATATATTACACTAGAAGATTATAATAAAGGAAATTTATTAACTAACAAAGAACTTAAAGAAATTGCTGATAATAATGAAGAAGTATTGCGAAAGTATATTGAAATTCATGAAAAGGGCAAAAAAGAATTTATTAAAATGTTTAAGGGGGATAAATAATGAAAAAAATATTACGTAAGATTAAACAAGTGATAAGATTTATTGGAGCTCTATTTTATCTTCTTTATTACCGTATTAAGTTTAGGGGACAAAAAAAAGGCGTTGCTCAAGTAGTTGAAACCTTTAAAAGTGGAGGCTTAGAACAAGTCGCAGCGAATGTTTATAAAGCATTTAAAAATAATGGGGATATATCTACAGTTATATGTATTAGTAATACTACAGGGCCAATGTTTGAGCAAATTTACACCCCAAAAGACATTAGAATCGTCTACTATGATGGTGTGGAAATGCTAAAATTTTGTGCTAAAAATAACATTGGCACTTTAATATTTCATTTTACTACTTTTCATATGATTTTAATGAAAATATTAGGCTTCAAAACCTATTATGTTATTCATAATACGTATTTATGGTACACTGATGGAGAATGGCGTTCATTAAAAAGAAAATTAAATTTTACTGACGGTATTATTGCTGTTTCTGCTTGGTGTAAAGATTATTTTATTAAAAAGACTGGTTATAATAATATTAAAGTTATTTTAAATGGCATTGATTTTAATAATTTAAATCAAGGAGAAACAAGTTCTATTACGCGTAAATCATTAAAACTTAAAGACAAGGATATTGTCTGTTTAACTATTGGTGGTTATACTGCCGGTAAGCACCAAATGGCTATCATTGGAATAGCAGAAGAAGTAATCAAAACTAATAAAAATATTAAATTTATTACAGCCGGACCAATTCTAGATGAAAAATTATTTAAAAATTTCAAAAAAAAGGTTTCTACATCTAAAGCTAAAAACAATATTATAGTTCTTGATTATATACCACAAGCTGAAATTGGGAATTTTATTGCCCAAAATTGTGATATATATTTGCAACCTTCGATTCACGAAGCTGGTGTTCCCTTAACAGTTATGGAAGCTTTACTGAAAGGTAAACCAGTCATTATGACAGATTTTATGATTAGTAAAACTTTCCCTAATAGTAGTCGTATTGAAAGTATTACACCACCATATACAGATATTACTAAAATTACTCCTAAAATGGCCAATGCAATGAGTAATAAAACACAAGATAATTCTACAAATCTATATGCCGAAAAAATACTAGCTATGGTTAAAGATTTAGAACAATATCAAAAAACTTTTAATATCAAGGATTACCAATTTTTGAGCACTGATAGAATGGCCAAAGAATATATTGATTACATTAAATTATAGGAGGTAAAGATGAAAGTTACTAAAAAAAATATTCAAAAAGGACTTAAAACTTTAGCTAGTGAAGGTCCAATATCTTTAGTTAGAAAACTAAAAGGCAGTAATATAATATACTCACCAGTAGAACTTTTAAGTAATATTCAATTTTCTGTAGGCAAGATAGATATAGTATTAGAATCAGCTAAAAATCTTGAAGATATATTAGAACAATTAAATAAAAGTAATATTAAATTTGAATTATTTGTAAGAAATAATGATGAAGTACAATATGAATTTGCTCAAAGTATTAATGATTATACCTTTAATAATGTGTTTAAATTAAGATCTTTTATTTACTTATATAAACATCAAAAATGTACATTTCCTAATTGTTTTAATATCAATTATGATACTAATTTCATCAGTGAAATTAATAATTTAGATAACGATATAAAGAATCTTAAAATTTTTGCAAACTATAATCAAAATAATAATATAAGTGTAAAAACATCAACCTTCTTTAATTATCAGGGAACAAATTATTATTCTGGTGGAGCGGAAAGATACTTGTTAGATTTATATGAAGTTTGTAACAAGATGCACTTAAATTTAAATATTTATCAACGTGGTGAAAAAGCCTTTTTTAGAAAATATAATAATATAAATGTTATAGGTTTACACAGTGAAGATACACAAATTGATTATAGTTATGGTTTTATTGACAAACAGACTAAAAACTATATTTATCATACATTTAATAATACCAAGTTACATATTTATTCTGCTTTTCAAGAATGTTATCCTAATCACATAGGACCATCAATAGGTATAAGTCATGGAATTAGTTGGGATAATAAAACTAACCATTATTCATATGGTAAAGACGTGTTTTGGGAAAACAAAAAAATATATTTAGATGGAGCCAACTTTTGTAATAAATTAATTTCTGTTGATACTAATACACCTAATTGGTTTCAAACCATTGACTATGATTTAGGAAATCGTAAGTTTCATGTCATTCCCAATTATGTTGATAATAATGAATTTACGCCACGACCTAATTATTTAAAAAAACAAGATAGAATTATTATTACTTATCCTCGGCGATTATATGAACCTAGAGGTTTGTATATAGTTTTAGATATTGTTGATGAAATTTTAAATAAATATAAAAATGTGGAGTTTCATTTTGTTGGTAAAGGCTTTAGCGAAGATGTAAAAAATATAGATAAAAAAATAAAGAAATTTCCTGATAGGATTAAATGTTATAGTAAAGCTCCCGAAGAAATGAAAGAAGTTTACAAAAACAGTGATATTAGTCTAATACCTACACAATATAGCGAAGGAACGTCACTTTCTTGTTTAGAAGCATTATCTAGTGGTAACTTAGTAATTGCTACAAGAATTGGGGGACTTACAGACTTAGTAATTAATGGTTTTAATGGTTATTTAATTGAACCATCAGCAGAATCATTAAAAGAAACTTTATTGAATGTTTTAGATAATTTTGAAGCTCAAAATGAAATTAGACAAAGAGGCATTGAGTCTGCAAAAGCATTTAACAAAAAAACTTGGCAAAATAAGTGGCAACAAGAAATAAGAACATTTAAAATTAAAGAAAAAAGTCACAATAATGAATTAATCGAAATATATTGTAATGATATAAATCATTTAGCGAAAAATACTATAAAAGTAATTAAAGAAGAATTGATTAAAGGCAACCTTATTTATTTAAGAGTAGATGAACTTAGCGAAAATGATGATATATCTTATGGTTTATTACAAGTGGTTGCAACAGATGAAGAAGTTGTAAGTAAAGCGAAGAAAGTATACAAAGAAAAAACATATAAAAAAGCAATTAATAGAAGTGAACCAATAGAAATTATTTAAAAAGGATATGATAATATGAAAATACTAGTTGTATGTGAACATTTTTGTAATGGTGGTTTAGAAACTCAAATAAAGACAATTGCTGAAAATTTACCCAAGGATACAGAAATGGTTTTTGCTTTTGGGAAATATACAAAAGAAATTGAACTGCCTAACAGTACAATTTATACTGGCTTTCATTTTTCTTCTATTGATACGATTAAAGAAATTTGTGAAGACGTGGAAAAATTGATTAACGTTATCGAAAGTGAGAAAATAGATGTGATTCATGTACATCCGTACTATTCATTTTTTTCAGCTTTATTTGCTAGTCAAATGACTCATACTAAGCTATTTTATTCATTTCATGGAATTAGCAGTTTTAATTTTTTAAAAACGGTATCGAGCACAGCTATTTTTCAATATGCCTTTGAATGTGGGGCTATAGCGAGTACTTTTGCTGTTAGCCAAGATGGTATAAATTGTATTAATAATTTATCTTCTAATAAAGTGAGTTTTTTACCAAATCCAATTGATTTAAATGCGTTTAAAATAGCAAACGTATGTCAAAATCATAAATGGGCTTTGATATCTAGATTAGATGAAGATAAAACAGGTGATATTAAAATGCTAATAAATGATTTAGACAAATTTGAAATTGATGAACTAGACATTTATGGCAGCGGTACCGAACTAGAAAATTTGCAAATTTTTATTGATGAAGCTCATTTACATGATAAAGTAGTTTTAAAAGGATATTGTAAAGATATATATCACACTTTAAATAATCACTACCGTGGAGTGATAGGAACTGATAGAGTTTTAATTGAAGCAATGGCCATGGGATATCCTACAATCCTGATTGGATATAATAAAATCAATGGCTTTGTTAATCAAAAAATCTTTGATTTAATTAAAACAAATAACTTTAACAATATACATCTATCAATGCAAAATTATATTATGCCAAATGAAGAAGAAATTGCTACAATTACTAATGAGGTTCGCTCAAGTTATTCAAGTCAAAAAATTGTAGCTTTATATCTAGAAACAATTAAATCCAGTGACAGTACATTTATGCAAAACATTTGCAATTTATATTTGGAAATTAAAAAATTAAGTGAAAATCCATCAATTAATATGTGTAGTTTTCAAAAAGAAAGACTAGTATATGACTTAATTTATACCTATATTGGTAAGTATACTTTAACAAAAGAAACAAGCAATTTATTTGCTGAGGCAAATCTCACTTATGAATTATATGATTTGCTTACTAACAGATTATTAGAATTGAAAGGAATTATAAAAGATGACAAAAATTAAAGTAATGAGTATTTTTGGAACTAGACCGGAAGCTATAAAAATGGCTCCACTAGTAAAAGAATTAGAAAAAAGAGAAGAAATAGAAAGTATAGTATGTGTAACTGCACAACATCGAGAAATGTTAGATCAAGTACTTGATACGTTTCAAATTAAACCAGATTATGATTTAGATATTATGAAACAAGGTCAAACATTAGCAGATGTAACGACAAGAGCTTTAAATGGTTTAGAAGAAGTAATTAAAGAAACTAAACCTGATATTGTTCTAGTACATGGAGATACTACGACAACTTTTGCTGGTGCACTAGCAGCTTTTTATAATCAAGTTGCCATAGGTCACGTTGAAGCAGGTCTTAGAACTAATGATAAATATTCACCATTTCCAGAAGAGATGAATCGTCAATTTGTTGATAGAATGACTGATATGTATTTTGCTCCAACTGAAATAAGTAAAGCAAACTTATTAAAAGAAAACATAGATGAAAGTAAAATATATATTACGGGTAATACAGCAATTGATGCAATGTCAACGACTGTTGATGAAAATTATACACATCCTGAGCTTGAATGGGTTAAACCTAATGAAAGAATGATTTTGCTTACAGCTCACAGAAGAGAAAATTTAGGAGAACCAATGCGACATATATTTAAGGCAATTAAAAGAATTGTTGATGAATTTAGTGATATAAAAGTAATATATCCAATTCATATGAATCCACGTGTTAGAGAAGTTGCTAATGAAGTATTTCATGATACTGATCGTATAAAATTGATTGAGCCCTTAGAAGTATTTGATTTTCACAATTTTCAAAATAAATCTTATATTATTTTAACAGATAGTGGAGGAATTCAAGAAGAAGCTCCAAGTCTTGGAAAACCTGTATTAGTATTAAGAGATACTACAGAAAGACCTGAAGGAATTAAGGCTGGAACATTAAAATTAGTGGGTACTGATGAAGAAATTATATATAACGAAACAAAAAAATTATTAACTGATAATGAAGAATATGAAAAAATGAGTAAGGCATCTAATCCATATGGAGATGGACATGCTAGCAAATATATTGTAGATGCTATAGTGGACTACTTTAAAAATGAAAACTGATATATTAAAGTCAACCTTATTATCTGGTTTTTTTCTATTATTTTTTATAGTATACAATATAATTATATCTTCATTTTTCTTTATATTTAAAATCAGTATATCTAAGTATTATGTTCTTGTAGCACTTGTTTTATCAATAGTATCTACCATTTTTCTTTTAAAAAAAGAAAAATTATTAAGTCTTCATAAATTTTATTCCGTGATAATAAGTATTATTCTTCCTATTGTAATAATCTTTATATCCTTTTTCCTAAATGGTAAAATTATTGATTTTTCCTATGACGGAAATACTTATCACAAAACTACGATTGGACTTTTAAAAAATGGTTGGAACCCTATATATGAAAAGGCTGAAGAATTTGATAATGCTAGTGATGTGGATCAAGTTTATATAGATGGTACTAAAAATGTTAATTGGGTTAATCACTATGCTATGGCATCTCATATTTATCAAGCAAATATTTATGCATTTACTAACAATATTGAATGTGGTAAATCCATTAATACTTTATCAATAATTATTTTATTTTTAATCTTATTTTCATTTATGGCTTTAAAATTTAATAAATTAGTATTTCCATTTTTGTTTGGTATATGCGCTATAACTTATTCAGTAGTTAGTGCTCAATTTTTGACTACTTATATAGATTTATTAAATTATATTTATTTAACACTTTTATTAATATCCTTGTTTATGTTAGAATTTCCGAATTCTCAAAATAAACATTTAGGTTTTATTCTTTATTTTCTATGTCTACTTATGACTATAAATATTAAATTTACTACGTTTGCTTATGCCGGTATTTTTTGTTTAGTTTATTATATTTATGTCATAATAAGAGTACGTAAGAAAAAATTAGATAGCCAATATCTTAAGCATTTTACTGGTTTATCTATAGTTGGTGTCATTGTAGGTGTCTTAGTAATTGGTATTATTTATCCTAAAAATACTATTACCAATGGTCATCCTTTTTATCCTTTATTTGGAGAAGGAAAAATTGATATCATAACTAGAGAACAACCTGCAAACTTTGTTAATAAATCTTCGATTGAAAAATATTTTATTTCCATGTTTTCGCAAGTAGAAAATATTCATGAGGCTAGTGGAAAGAAAGCCACATTAAAAATTCCTTTTACAATTCATCAAAATGAATATGAATACATTAAAACTACTGATGCCAGAATGTCTGGGAATGGGGTTTTATTTAGTGGAATCTTTATAATTAGTTTATTAATAATAGTGCTATTATCTCGCAATACATATAAAAATAACAAAGAATTATTTATCATGACAACGATTATATTAGCTACGACATGTTCATTAATTGTTTTATTCAGTGAATCATGGTGGGCTAGATATTTTCCCGAAACATATTATTTTGTATTAATATCACTATTGTACCTTTATTTAAATAAGAATGTTATTATCAAAAGAACTAGTTATTTATTAATATTTATTATTTTGTTAAATAATTTTATTACTTTTAAAGAATCTGTGAAATTTAGTTACGATTTAAATTATAATGCTAATTTTGAATATCAAAACATGTTACAGCTAGCTAGTGGTAAAACAATTGATATTGCCACGACAGTTTACATTGGTGCTTATTACGACATATATCATGATTTAGAAAATTATAATTATAAAATTATTCCTCATGAAGATAATTTAAGTGATTATAATTACTTACTAAGTGGTTTAATGTACTATAAAATTGAAAGTGAGTAATGGGGTAGCTATGAAAGCAAATACAAAGAAAAGTTTACTTTTATCCGGTGTTTTTATAATTATGTTTATTGTAGCCACCATTTTTATTGCCACATTTATGTTTATTTTTAAAATAAGTATCCATAAAACATATGTATTTATTTCTTTATTGATTAGTATTATTGTTACAATATTTTTATTAAAGAAAAGCAAAATACTAAACGTCAAAACAATTATAATAAGTATTATAATGCCCATTTTTATTATTATTGTATCAATATTTTTAAATGGTCATGTTATAGATCATTCTAATGATGGCAATATGTATCATAAATCAACGATTGGTCTATTAAAAAATGGTTGGAATCCTTTATATGAAAATGCTGAAGACTTTGATTCTAATGAAGAAAATCCACTATATATTGAAAATACTCGTAACGAATTATGGATCAATCATTATGCTAGAGGGTCTCATATTTTTCAAGCATGTATCTATAAACTAACTGATAATATTGAAAGTGGTAAAGCTATTAACACCTTATCTATTGCAAGTTTATTTTTATTAGTATTTGCCTATTTAAGTTTAAAATTAAAAAAACAAGTCTTTCCTTTATTATTTGGTATTGCCACTGTTACTCCAAGTGTAGTGTGTGCGCAATTTCTCACCAATTATATTGATTTTTTGGTATATATTTATTTAACTATTCTTTTATTATCTTTCTTTATTTTGGAATATAAAGAAAATAAAGATGAGGAAACTATTGGGTTATTAATTTACTTTTTAGCATTATTGATGTTAATCAATATTAAATTTACATCTTTTGCTTATGCTGGTTTATATTGTCTTTGTTACTATATTTATTATATTGTAAAACTGAAAAAACAAAAACTTGATAAAAAGTATTTTATTAAATTTTCTATAACTTCTGCAGTAGCGGTTATAATTGGTGTTTTTATAATAGGGTTAGCTGTTTATCCTAAAAATTATTTAAATGATGGACAACCTTTTTATCCATTATTTGGTAAAAACAAAGTAGATATTATAACTGAAAATCAACCAGATTATTTTGAAAATAAAAGTACTATCGAAAAATTTGTTATTTCATCTTTTTCTAGAGCAGATAATATATCAAAATATGATAAGCAAAAAGCAGAATATAAAATTCCTTTTACCTTTGATGAAAAAGAAGTACAAGTGCTTAAAAATGCTGATACGAGAATTTCAGGGCATGGGGTTCTTTTCGGTGGCATTTTTATAATTTCCTTAATTATTTTACTGATTTCATCATTTAAAATCTATAAAAATGATCGCCAATTATTTTATATGTGTAGTATTCCAATTTTCTTAACAATACTCTTAATATTTGGTTTAAGTGAATCATGGTGGGCTAGATACTTACCACAAGTTTATTATATTCCTTTAGTAAGTATTCTTTATTTAGATAAAATAAAATCCCCACAAAATAAGTTGTTACTGCCACTTTTGCTTATAATTTTACTAGTAAATAATACTTTTACTTTAAAATCAGTAGTTAAAAATTCGTATGATTTAACATTTTGGTCTAACGATCAATTTAGATTATTAAAAGAAAATTTAGATAGTGATAAATATAAGTTATATATTTCATCGCCGATATTACCAGGAGCTATGTATAATGTTTTTGATAATTTAAAAGACTATGAAATAATAACGGAAAAGAAGACATTAGAAGAAGTAGCAGATTATCATTATTTAATGATGGGATTAGTTTTTGAAAGAAGTGAGGAAAAATGAAAGATTATTTAAAATTAATGCGAGTTAAACATTGGGTAAAAAATATATTAATCTTTATCCCTTTAATATGTTCAGGATTGTTAAATTATCACAATGTGTTATTAACAATAGGCGCCTTTTTTGCTTTTAGTTTTGCCTGTTCATTCATATATATTATTAATGATATAAGAGATATAGAAAAAGATAAATTACATCCTCGAAAGAAAAATAGACCACTTCCTAGTGGTAAAATCAAAAAGCAAAATGCCATAATTTTTTCAATATTTTTATTAATTATTTCTCTTTTAATAAATTATTTTGTTACTAGAAGTTTTAATAATGTTTCTTATCTATTTTTACTAGGATATATTTTGATAAACATAGGATATAGCTTTGGATTAAAAGATGTTGCTATTATTGATATTGTCATATTAGCGTCTGGTTTTGTTATTCGTGTCTATTATGGAGCTAGTATCATCGATGTTTTAGTGTCAAATTGGTTATTTTTAACCATTATGTCCGCTTCATTATTTTTAGGTTTAGGTAAGAGAAAAAAAGAATTAATTAATAATAAAGAATCTAGAAAAGTGTTAAAAGAATATAATGAAGCTTTCTTAGATAAATTTCAATATTTAAGTTTAGGTCTCACTTTAATGTTTTATTCTTTATGGACTATTGAACAAAAAAATTATTTATATTTAACTATACCGCTTTTAATTGTGATTTTTATGAAGTATTGTTTGATACTGGAAAAAACTGATGAAGGGGATCCTACTACGATCCTTTATCAAGATAAAATTTTGCTATTTTTAAGTATAATTTATGGTATAGCTATGGTTATAATAGTGGTGGTTTAAAATGAATATTTATGATTTTGATAAAACTATATATGATGGTGATTCATCAATCGATTTTTTTAAATATTCTCTAAAAAGAAACAAAGCTATCATTTGGGATTTATTTCCCATAGGCATTTCTTTCTGCTTATATTTAATTAAAATTAAAGAAAAAGAATATTTTAAAAGTTCTTTTTTTCGTTTTTTAAAAAGGATAGAGGTTGATTCTTATGTTAAAGATTTTTGGCAAAAAAATGATGAAAAAATAAAAGCTTTTTACCAAAAAAGTCATAAAGATAATGATATCGTAATCAGTGCTTCTCCAGAATTTTTATTAAAACCAATGGCCAAAAAATATAAGTTTAAATTAATTGCTACAAAAATGGATAAAAAAACGGGGCAAATTGTTGGCAAAAATTGTTATGGGGTAGAAAAAATTAATCGATTAAAAGCTGAACAAATTACGAAAATTAATAATTTTTATACAGATTCGTTAAGTGATACCCCATGCTTAGAGATTGCTCAAAAGGGATTTATTGTAAAAAACAATGAATTAATTCCGTGGCAAGATTATCACGAAAAAAATAGCTTATTAAAAATTTTTTTAAATCGTGATTTTATTACTTTCCTATTTATAGGTGGTATAAATGTTTTTAACGGTGTCTGGATTGCTTTTGTCTATTCATTATTTATTAAAAATGCTATACTAGCATACATCTTAGGTTTTTTGACTAGTTTATGTATTGCATATTTACTAAATTCTTTACTAAACTTTAAAGCCAAATTATCCATCAAAAAGTTTATTACTTTTGTAATAAGTAATATTCCTAATTTCATCATCCAAGTATTATCTGTATTCTTATTTATACAAATTCTTGCTTATCCTAAAATTATCGCTTATATGATTTCTGCTGTTGTAGCGGTACCGATAACATTTATTTTAGTTAAGTTAAATGTTTTTAATAATAAATAAGATTAATTTTATAAAAATGCAATAAGGTATTGATTATATCTTATTGTTTTTATATACTCATAATAGGTGAGTACTTATGACTAAAATCAATAAATTTATTAATTGCTTTACAATCTTGTTACTAATAGGTATTTTAATTTGTAATATCGTTTATTTTCCTTTTTCTCATTCTTTAATATTTTTCATTTCATTCTTGATTTTTCTTTTTTATCTTGGTAATTATTATTTGTACAAAAAGGAAAAAATTACATCTAAATGTTTTTATTTAATTTTGGCTATATTTTTCTGTTTAGCAATATTTTTACGATTGTATTTTATTAATCACTTAACCTTTAATTTATCGAGTGATTTTGCCCTTGCATTTAATACAGCTACAAGTATTGCTAATAATACACCCATCGCAGATGCTCATTATCTTTCTTACAATGGTTACTTCTATATATTTTCAAATTATTTAGCTCTTATTTTTAAGATTTTTGGTTCATCTATTAAAGTTATTATGTACAGTAATTTAGTACATCAGTTAATAAGTATTTTCATTCTTTATAAAATATTATGTCTAAAATCCACTAAAGCTACATCCTTATTTTTGTCTATTCTATATTTTCTTATGCCATCTTATATATTCACCAATCTCTTGGTTACAACGGAGAATGTCTTTATGCCATTTTTCTTTCTAATAATATATTTAACGCTTAAAAACATTCATAATAAAACCTTTTCTTTTAAAAATTATCTATTTTATTTATTGTTAGGAATTCTTTTTTGCTTTACAAATTATATAAGACCAGCAGTATCAATTTTTCTAATTGCAACCGTAATATACTTTATTCTCAACATGAAACATTTAAAAGAAATAATTTTTATCGTCATTTTAATTGTTAGTATGTCATTATCTAGTCAAATTATGAACATTTATATTGAACATGGTTTGGGAGAAAAAACTAATGAAGGTGCTTTAGGTTGGGCCGTATATTATGGTACCAATTATAATCATAATGGGGCTTGGAATCTTGATGATAGTGAAGTTATCAATTCTGTTTTGGCAACTGATAAAGATCAAAATAAACAACTGATTGTTAAATCTATTAAACGTTTAGAAAATTTAGGTTTTATTAAAACTGTGCGTTTGGCAATGGTGAAGTATAAAAATCTATGGAAAGATAGCTTTAGTACTTATCCATTCGTTAAATTAGTTGTAAATGAAGAAAAATCAACACTAAATATCGATTCATTTGAACGACCATGGCAAAGCATCAGTACTATGATAGTTATTGTTTTATGTCTATTAAGTATTGTTTCGTTAATAAAATTGCCTTTACAATTGAATGATTCAAAATTGATTTTAGCACTTTTTACTATTTTCTATATTTTATCTAATCTTTTAGTCTGTATTAATGGTCGATACAATTTACCAATTTACCCAATGTTAATTTTCTTTAGTGCCAATTTCTTTGAATTGCTTTTAAAAAATAATACAAAACTCACATAATATGATATAATGTGACTAGTTAGAAAGAGAGTGAATATATGAACTATTTAATTAATGCTTTTCGTGGCTTTTGTATGGCCCTTGCTGATAGTGTCCCTGGCGTATCTGGTGGAACTATTGCTTTTATCTTAGGTTTTTATGATAAATTTATTAATTCATTAAACGATTTATTTTACGGAGGAATGACAGAAAAAAAAGAAGCCATAATCTTTTTAATTAAATTGGGAATAGGGTGGATCATAGGGATGGTTTTAGCCTCTTTAGTATTAACCAGTCTATTTGAAAAAGAAATATATAACATTAGTTCTTTATTTTTAGGCTTTATTGTTTTTTCGATTCCCTTAATTATTAAAGAAGAAAAAGACAATTTGAAAGGTCGTTATCAAAATCTTATTTTTCTTGTGATCGGTATTATCGTTGTTTCTTTTATTACTTACTTTAATCCTATTTCTGGTAGTAGTAATATTGTCAACATAGCCTCTTTAAATATCGGTTTAATATTATATATCGTATTAGCTGGTATGATTGCTATATCAGCGATGGTTTTACCAGGTATTTCTGGTTCAACATTACTATTAATTTTTGGCTTATATATTCCCATTATGAACGCCATTAAAGAAGTATTACATATGAATTTTAGTTATTTGCCAGCATTAATTTGTTTTGGTATTGGAGTAGTGGGAGGAATATTCTTGGTTATTCGTCTTATTAAATGGTGTTTAGAAAAACATCGTAGTGCCACTGTCTACTTAATCATAGGATTAATGTTAGGTTCTTTATATGCTATCATCATGGGTCCAACAACTTTAGAAGAACCATTAAATGCTTTGTCATTTGATACATTTAGTATTTTGTTTTTCCTTATTGGTGGTCTTGTCATATTTGGACTAGAAAAAATAAAAAATTATTTGTCTAATAAAAACATTGAGGATTAAAATGGCTAAATATATTAAAAAATATCGTTATTTGATTATGTTTTTTAGCTTAATCCTTTTTCTTTTTATTTTAGAAGATGTATGTGAATATGACATTTATAAAATGGATGTTATTGGTTATAATTTTATTTCTAAACATTTTATGAATGATACGATCACTAAAATTGCAAAAATCATTACTAATTTTGGAGGATCTATTGTCATTATTGTAGGGACAATTATTCTAAGTTTAGTATATAAAAATAAAATTAATAAAATAGCAACGATTATAAATTCACTTTCGATTACTTTATTAAACCAAATATTAAAATTTATTGTAGAACGTCCAAGACCAATCGAACATCGATTAATCGATGAATCCGGCTATAGTTTTCCTTCAGGACATTCGATGGTTAGCTTTGCTTTTTATGGTTTCTTAGCTTTTTTGATCTATAAAAATGTTAAAAACATTTATTTACGTTATTTTTTGATCGTTCTATTAAGTTTACTAGTCTTAGCCATAGGGTTTAGTCGCATTTATTTAGGAGTTCATTATACTAGTGATGTTATTGCGGGATTTCTAATGTCTTTATCATATTTAATTATTTTTATTGATATATATAATGGAGCTGTGAAAAAATATGAAAAGTAAAAATTTATTAGCTAGTTTTAAGTATGCCATTTGCGGATTATTGACTGCATTTAAGAGTGAAAGGAATTTAAAAATTCATAGTTTTTGTGCTATCATAGTTATAGCGTTAGGTTTCTATTTTAAAATTGACAAAATAGAATGGTTAATTTGTTTGATTTTAATATCTCTAGTTATTGGCTGTGAATTGATTAATACTTCTTTAGAAGAAATCGTAAATATTGTTTCTCCTGATATTCGCATCGGTGCTAAAAAAGCCAAAGACATTGCTGCTGGAGCTGTATTGTTTTTTGCTAGTGTTTCTCTAATTGCCGGATTAATTATTTTTTTACCTAAAATTCTTAATATCATTTAAAAAATATACACTTTATTTAAAATGTATATTTTTTTTGGGCGGTTAAATATTTTAACCATTTATAAAAACTATTAATATCACTATTTGAATAGTGCATTGACTATTTTTTTAGTCTAATTAATTTTTCTTGATTAGCATATAGTTGATCCTGTACTCTTCTTAAATTAAAATTTATCCAATCATCCCAAGCTTCAAAAGATGGATCAAGAGCCAGTTTCATAATTAACTCTCGATATTGTCTACGGTAGGGAATATAAGTTTTTGAACAATAAAGACTAGGCAATTCCAGAGAAATATTTAATAGATTATTAGTATTAGTAAATAAATTTACATGTTGCATACATCTAGCAAAGCGGGTATTACCATCTTCAAACATTTGTAAAGTAGCAATTAATCCGTGAACAATAATGGGTTTAATTAAAGACATTGTCGGCTGACTACATTTATCATTATAGTATGAACATAAAAGTTCAAGCGATTTGGCAATTTCATCATAAGAAATGGGCAAATAATTAACCACTATTTCTTCCTGTTCTTTGTATCCTACAAAAGTTTTATTGTTATTTCTTACTTTTTTAAAAATTTTATTACCGTTAGAAGTTCCCATCATTAATCTTTTATGAGCTTCATTGATAATATTAGTATCTAATTTTTTTTGTTCTCTTACTAATCTTTGTAATAAATAATTAATTGCCGTAGAGTGGTGAGTTTCATTGTACTTTTTTAATAAATTAATATTCTCTCGTTCTACTACATGGTTATTAATTACTTCTGTATTCATTAAAGTTTCTAATATTTGTAACTTTTCGACATGTTCAAAAGTTAAAATTTCTTGTAA
>CAKOMU010000021.1 GCA_934096755.1 uncultured Bacilli bacterium | reverse complement strand
TCATAACTCTTACCAATCCCTCGACAATCAGGACAAGTTTTTTGCGTTTGCATATAACCAAATATCGTTTGTTGTGGTTCTAAAACCTTACCAGCTCCTCCACAAGTACGACAAGTTTTTTCACCAAAACCACCTTTACCATGACATTTACTACAAGCAGCCGTTAAATTAAGTTTGACATCTTTTTCACAACCAAAGGCAGCTTCCATAAAGTCAAGATTTAACACAACTCGTATATCTTTTCCTTTACTAGCCCGATTAGTATTTCTACTACTTTGACGACCAAATCCAGAAAATCCAGAAAAACCTCCACCAAATAAATCACTTAAAATGTCATCTAAATTTATATCGCCCATATCGAAACCAGAAAAGCCTGATGTTCCTCCAGTTCCACCACCATTTTGAAAAGCAGCATGACCAAATTGATCATATTGTTTTCTTTTAGTTGGATCAGACAATACAGCATAGGCTTCGCCTATTTCTTTAAACTTTTCTTCAGCACCAGGTTCTTTATTTAAATCAGGGTGATATTGTTTTGCTAATTTTCTAAAGGCTCTTTTAATTTCTTCATCAGTAGCATTTTTATTAACACCTAATATTTCATAAAAATCTTTTTTATTCATAAACTACTCTCCTCCTGTTATTGTAATATCTTCTAAAAGTAATGATGGTGCACAAACTTCAGGATTACTACTAGAGCAATCACAACCAACTTCTAAAACATTTTTAAAAACTTCTTTAAAATTAGTTGACAATATAATCATATTAAGTCCTTTTATAATTTTACCATCCTCTACTAACATTCCCTCTGCTTGAACCGAAATATCACCATTACTTTTATCAACACCAGCGTGAAATCCATACGCTTCATCAATAATGATACCATTTTTTAGTTCTTTTACAAGTTCTAAGTAATCTTTTTGCCCAGATTCGATATATAAATAATTAACTCCACTAGCATTTCCCGTTGTTTCTTCATTTAGTTTTAAAGCATATTCTATATTATTAATTTTAGTTTGAAAGACACCTTTATTAATTAATATATTTTTTTTAGTTTTACTACCTTCATCATCAAAACTAATAGGAATTATACCTTTACTAGCATCATCTACCATGGTTATTTTTGGTGAAAAAATCAATTTTTGAAAATCATTTTCTAAAACCGAATCATGAAGATAAATATTTTTACTGTTAAAGGCATCTGCAAAAGTTGCTAAAATACTCGTAACCACATTATTAGTTAACAATACTTTATATTTTTTAGTAGTCACTGAACTACTATTTAATTTAATTTGCAAATCATTTAATTTAGCAATTATTGCTTCTCTAAAGCCAGCAAAATCTTCCTTTGTAGAATAATAAGTTACATATGCTACTTTTTTATTTTCACCAACTCCAACCGTCAATGCAGCTCCATATTCATTAAAGCATAATTGATCCACTAAATTACAAGCACTATTTTCTAATATTCTTCCCTCATAATAATGACAAAAACTAGTTTCAATACTGACAATGTTTTCATACGTTTTCTTTAAATCATTTAATTCCAGTAGATTTTTCTTAATTAAGTTTAAATCAATTATTTCATCTTCTATTTCTTTTACTATTGTACCTTTACCCAGTTCATTTTGATTATCATTATCTTGAATACTTAAAATATTTTCTAAATCATCTAAAATTTCTTCAATATCATCTAACGATTCACAAACAATTTTAGCAGATTTACCATTTTTAATAGCCTTAATTCTGTAATTTTGGACATTAGTAATTTGAAACAAATTAACCTTATCATTTAAAGTATTAATCTCAGCCTTTTTATGGGTATCTTCATTAATTTCTATTGCCATTCCCCGTAATTTACCTTCATCAATTAATTTATTCTTCATTATAACCTCCTACTAAAATATGACTTACTTTAATGGTAGGAATACCAACATTAACCGGTACAGAGCCACTAATAGAACCACACATACCTGGTCCTAAAGCTAAATTGCTACCAACCATTTCTACAGATTTTAAAATGTCTTTAGTATTACCTATTAAGCTAGCTGACTTAACACATTCACAAATTTTTCCATCTCTTATCATATAAGCTAAATCACAAGCAAAATTAAAATCTCCAGTTTCAGGGGAAACAGAACCTCCACCCATTTTAGCACAGTACAATCCCAATTTGATACTACTAATCATATCAACAAATGTATCTGTCCCAGGTTCTAAGTAAGTATTGTTCATTCTAGATGTTGGAGCATATAAATAACTTTCTCTTCGTCCCGAACCAGTTATAACGTCATGCATTTTACGATTATTAATTTCATCAATTAAATAATTTTTTAAAACTCCATTTTCAATTAAAACATTTCGTTGTGTTTTATTCCCTTCATCATCAATAATACTACTACCCCATTCATTTAATAAGGTTCCATCATCGATAATAGTTACCTTAGGACTAGCAATTACCTCTCCTTTTAAATCGCTTAAAACCGATATTTTGGGAGCCACACTTGTAGCTTCCAAAGCATGCCCACAAGCTTCATGAAAAATTACTCCTCCAAATCCTTGTTCTATTACCACCGGCATAACTTTGCCTAAACATGGTTTAGCATAAAGCTTATCTAAACCTTCTTTGATTAGTATATCTACTTCCTTATGAAAATCTATTTTATCTAAAAAATCTAAACCTTCCAGTGTTCCTTTCGTAAAATGAATATCAGCTACTTTATCTTCATCTTTCAAAGTCACAATAATAAATATACGTGAATGTACTCTTACTTCTTCTTTATATCTTCCAGTATGATTTGCAACAGTCACAGTTTGTTCATTATTTTGTAACACGACATTTACTTGTAAAACCCTATCATCTTTATTTCTAGCATAATTATCAATCTCTTGCATCAACTTTTTAACATCTTGATCAGTATAGTGAGTTTCATTACTACCAACAAATCTTTCTAACGAGTCTAACTTAACATTTGAATACAGCACCTTGTTATCAATATTTTTAGTCAAATTATCAATAACTTCAGCAATAGCATTATCTTCTAAATTATTAATAGCCCCATAATAAACATCTGTACCACTTGCGAGTCTTAATCCTAATCCATTGATTCTTTTAATATTTATGGCATCTAATTTACTATCTACAAAAGAATAAACTTTACTTTTCTTTCTTTCCCAAAATACTTCAGCAAAATCTCCACCAGTAGCTAGCATTTTATTCAAAATAATTTCAATTTTTTCTTTATTCATATATCTCCCTAAATTAGCAAAAAGAGAGTTAAGACGCTCTCTTTTTATCTAAACAATTATACTATTTTTCTTCATAAGTTGCATCTTCTACTTTTTCATGATCATCATTACTTGTATCAGTTGCATTAGTATCATTATTCTTCTTAGCGGCTTCTTCATATACTTTAGCTGCTAAATCCATAGCTACTTTATTTAGTTCTTCAGTTGCTTTTTTAATTTCATCAACATCAGTTCCTTCCAAAGCTTTTTTAACTACGTCTACTTTTTCTTCGGCTTTTTTCTTATCATCTTCACTCACTTTATCGCCTAAATCATTTAAAGCTTTTTCAGTGGCAAATACAGCACTATCAGCTTCATTTCTTACTTCTGCTTCTTTTTTACGTAATTCATCAGCTTCTTTATTAGCTTCAGCTTCTTTCATCATCTTATCAATTTCTTCATCACTTAAATTAGTTGATGAGGTAATTGTAATTGATTGTTCTTTATTAGTTCCTAAATCTTTAGCAGAAACATTAACAATACCATTAGCATCGATATCAAATGTAACTTCAATTTGTGGTACTCCACGTCTAGCTGGAGGTAAATCCGTAAGTTGGAAATTTCCTAAAGTTTTGTTATCACTAGCCATTGGTCTTTCCCCTTGTAAAACATGAATATCTACTGCAGGTTGATTATCTACTGCTGTTGAGAATACTTGTGATTTACTTGTAGGAATTGTTGTATTTCTTGGAATTAACACTGTCATAACATTTCCCAAAGTTTCAAGACCTAATGATAATGGTGTAACATCAAGAAGTACGATATCATCAACTTCACCAGTTAATACTCCGCCTTGGATAGCAGCTCCCATAGCTACTACTTCATCTGGGTTAACACTCTTATTAGGTTCTTGTCCCAATTCTTTTTTAACCAATTCTTGAATATATGGAATACGACTTGAACCACCAACTAAGATTACCTTATTGATATCTTTAGCAGTCATTTTGGCATCTTTTAACGCTTTTCTAACTGGTTCAAGAGTAGAATCAAACAAATCACGACATAAGTCTTCAAATTTAGCTCTTGACAATGAAAGTTCCATATGAACTGGGCCATTATCGTCTTGAGCAATAAATGGTAAACTAATTTGTGCGCTAGTCATACCAGACAAATCTTTTTTAGCTTTTTCTGCAGCATCTTTAATTCTTTGCATTGCCATAGTATCTTTACTTAAATCAATACCATGTTCTTTCTTAAATTCACTTACTAAATAATCTGTAACACGCGCATCAAAGTCATCTCCACCTAAACGATTATTACCACTAGTAGCTTTAACTTCAAATACACCATCACCAAGTTCTAGAATTGATACATCGAATGTACCACCACCTAAGTCATATACTAAAATAGTTTGTAATTTATCTTGTTTATCCAAACCATATGCAAGAGCAGCTGCCGTTGGTTCATTAATAATACGTTCTACTTCCAAACCAGCAATTTTACCAGCATTTTTAGTTGCTTGTCTTTCTGCATCATTAAAATATGCAGGTACAGTAATAACAGCCTTAGTTACTTTTTCTCCCAAATAGCTTTCAGCATCTTTCTTTAATTTACCAAGAATTTTTGCACTAATTTCTTCTGGTGTCCATTTTTTACCATTAGCTTCTACTTTTTCACTAGTTCCCATTTTTCTTTTAATGGAAGAAATAGTGTTTTTAACATTAGTTACAGCTTGTCTTTTAGCAACTTCTCCAACTAATTCTTCATCACCTTTAAATGCTACAACTGAAGGTGTTGTTCTATTTCCTTCACTATTAGCAATAACTTTAGGAGTTCCTCCTTCTAATACAGCAACACATGAGTTTGTTGTACCTAAATCTATACCTATTATTTTACTCATAATTAATCATTCCTTTCTTTATGTTTGAGTATTTTATTCATTAACTTTTACCATTGCCACTCTTATAACTTTATCTTTATAAGTGTATCCTTTTTGTAGTACTTCTAATACTACATTGCTTGGTAAATTTTGATCATTATCAGTTAATACTGCTTCCATTTTATTAGGATCAAATTCTAATCCTTTACAGTCTATTTCTTTAACTTCAAATTCATTTAAAGTATTTAACAAACTTGCATAAATCATCTTAAACCCACTCAAGAATTTTGATAATTCATCAGTTAAATCTCGATCGTCTAATAAAATTGCTCTTTCAAAATTATCAATGACAGGTAAAATTTTTAAAATCAACTTTTCCCCATCATATTTGCAAAGTCTTGATACTTCTTCTTCATTTCTTCTTTTAATATTCTGCATATCAGCACTAATACGCAAAAGTTTTTCACTCAAGTTAGCAATTTCATCTTGTAACTTTTTAACTTCTTCACTATCTTTCTTTTTCTCAGTTCCCTTTTTATTTTTGATACTTTTTACTTTTTGTTTATTTTTTACCTCTGTATCTTTATTTTCCATGTTCATCCTTCCTATTATCAATGAATTCATCGATATACTCTAACAAGCCAACAATTCTTTGATAATCCATTCTTTTAGGTCCCATCACAGCAATGGTTCCTTCTTCACCATTGATATGATATTTTTTTCTAATAATTGTCACATTAGAATCAAAATCGTTTTCCTCACCAATATAAACCTTTATGCCTTCTTCACCGTCTAAATCCATTTCCTCTACTTTAGAAATAAAGGATTTATCTTCTAATTTATTAGCTAATCTTTTTAACTCACCAACACTTGCATATTCTGGCTGTTCAAAAATCTTAGTTTTCCCAGTCACATGAATATTACTATTGCTAGCAACAAAATCATTAAAAGCATCATAGAAAATATTATAAACAGCTTCATATTGACTTATCTGTTGCTTAATTACTGGCTTAACATCAATTTCCATTCTTCTACTAACATCACTAATCGGTGTTCCCACTAATAACTTATTAATAATTTCACCAGTTTTAATTACTTCTTTGACATTAATATTTTGACCTAAATTAAATACTTTATTTTCTACATTTCCTTTATCAGTACACACTACAGCTACTACTTGATTATTACCTAAATCTATAATGTTTATTTGCAATAAATTATTATCACTACTACTCTTACCTAAAACAATACTAGTATAATTAGTTAACTCACTTATTATATCCATACATTTTGTAATAGCATCACTTAATTCTAATTCTGTATTAGCAAATATTTTTTGCAACTGTAACATATCACTTCCAGTTAACTTTTCTGGTTCCATTAAATGTTTAACATAATAACGATAACCAGCCTCACTAGGAACTCGACCAGAAGAAACATGATTTTTTTCGAGCAATCCTAGTTCCTCCAACGCCGCCATTTCATTTCGAATGGTTGCACTAGAACAATCAAAACGTTCACATAATGCTTTACTTCCTACGGGCTTAACTGTTTTAATGTAGGTTTCTACTATTTCTTTTAAGAGATTATTTTTACGTTCATCCATAAACTCACCTCTTTAGCACTCTTTCTTTTTTAGTGCTAAATACATTATAATATTATGCTTAGCACTTGTCAATATATAACTGCTAATTTTTATTTTTTTAAATTACTTGACAAATTTCCAGAATAAGACTAGAATATAAAGCAATTCAGGGGGGAAAATTATTATGAATGAAAAAATAACATCAAAAAAAGTTAGTGAACTATGGAGCAAATGCTTGTACAATCCTAAAAAAAGCAAAAACGTAGCTTATGGCAGTTATAATAAAAACACTTGGCCATTTGATGCTGACAAGTTACTAGAAAATGCTAGAGAAATCTGCACCATGGCTGGTACTATCAACAGTTTTGCTAATTACGATACTATCATGCAAACAGAAACACATGAACAATGGACCGAATTTCGTATTAGAGTTGATCAACTAATGACCATGGTAAGAGCTGTAGCAAGTATTTTACCAGAACAACCAATTAAAACAAAAGCTAAATAACTTAACTTTTTCTAAGTTACTTAGCTTTTTTATTTGTCTAAATTAGCGATAGCTTTATCTACTGCAATCTTTCCATATTCATAAGTTAAGCTTCCTTGCAAATATGCTATATAAGGTTCTCTAATTGGTCCATCACAAGATATTTCAATCGAAGATCCTTGCGTAAACGAACCAGAAGCCATAATTATATCATCATCATATCCTGGCATACTTGATGGTACTGGCAAAACATTACTATCAATTGCACTTCCCATTTGAATGCCTTCCACAAATCTAATCAATTTCTCTTTATTTCTAAATATGATTTTCAAAACAATATCGACTCTTGATTGGTTCCATTTAGGGCTTACTTCTATTCCCATTTGTTCTAATTTATATGCGGCATACGCAACTGTTTTCAAAGCATTAGCAACGACTGAAGGAGCCATATACAATCCTTGAAACAAACTTTTATTAGCCCCTAAACTTGGCCCCACTTCTTTAGCTTCGCCAGCCACATTTAATCTTTCACTACAAAGATGAATTAAGTTCTTTTTGCCTACAATATAAGCCCCATTACTAGCAATACCAGCGCCTAAATTTTTAATCAAAGAACCAGCACACAAATCTGCACCTACTTCAATAGGTTCTTTTTTTGTCACAAATTCACAATAACAATTATCAACAAATATGATTGTTTCTTGATTAATTTCTTTAATAACTTTGATTATATGTTCTAACTTTTCAATACTAATACTATCACGATTAGCATAGCCAACACTTCTTTGAATATGCACTACCTTCACATTTCCTAATTCTATTCTCTTTTTTATTTTTTCTTCATCAAAATCATTATTAATTAAATCAATTTGTTCATATTTAACACCAAAGGATTTTAAACTACTTTGGTTATCATTAAGACCAATAACACTATCTAGAGTATCATACGGCTTACCTGTAATTGTTAACAGTGTATCACCAGGTCTTAAAACTGCAAAAAGAGCCGTACTAATAGCATGTGTCCCTGAAATAAATTGATTTCTTACTAATGCATCTTCAGCCTTAAACACTTCAGCATAAACTTTTTCTAAGGTATCTCGACCTAGATCCCCATAACCATAACCAGAAGTTGTATTAAAACATGATTCACTAACATGATTATGCCAAAAAGCTTCTAGAACTTTTTTACTATTATAAAAACATACATCATCAATTAATTTATTTATTTCTTCTAAGTTCATTTAACTCCTCCATCAACTCTTATAACTGTATCATTGATATAACTGGCTTTATCACTTGCTAAAAAATAAACCACTTCAGCAACTTCGAAAGGTTCAGCAAATCTCCTTAACAATATTTTATCTTCTTCCACCTGTCTAAATTCTGGAAACATATCTTCATTCATACTGGTATTCATCCATCCTGGAGCAACACAATTTACTCTTATATCGGGAGCCAAATATGCAGCCATATTATGAGTTAAACTAATCAAACCAGCTTTCGAGGCATCATAATCCATACTAAGCACGTAATTAGTATCAATACCATTAGTACTTGAAATATTAATAATACTTCCCTTCTTAATTTTTTTACTTCCATATTTAATTACATTAAAAGCACCAACCAAATTAGTGTCTAAAACAGTCCTAAATTCTTCACTGCTTTTATCTTCTAATTTATTATCTATACTAATACCAGCATTATTCACAATGACATCTAAATCCGTAATATTTTCAAAAAGCTTTTTAACATCGCTTTCTTTTCTCACATCACAATAAACACCAATAGCACCATCAATACTGACATTATCTTGATAATAAGTATAAATAACCTCCCAATTATTTTGCAAAAACAACTTAACAATTTCTTTACCCAAGCCTTTTGAACCACCTGTAACTAATATTTTCATGATATCTCCTTACAAAAACAATCATACTTAATCTAAGCATGATTGTCAACAAACTAATCTTTAATAATTATTCCATTTTCATCAAATACATAATGTGGTATTTGAAATTCATCATCTTCTTTATTAGTATCTAAACTATCAAAATGAAGTGTTTCTAATTCTTCTAATTGTTCTTCTGGTTTTTCATTTTTATCCAAAGTTTCATCTTTCAAAGGTTCTTCATCGCTCAATATTCCTCCATCAATCATATTAAGCTTATTATTCATTTTTATATATTCTTTTCCTTGATACCCTATAAACAAAGTATTACTGATATCTCTATGATTAAATGAACAATTACTAGATTTACGCATTACACCTTCCGGATAAGCACATCCTGAATAATCATAAACCATAATATCATTTTCATATTCTACAGAATAATATCCTGTAACCATTACTTTTTTTCCATTTTTAAGTTCTACCACACTACCTATTGGTAAATATCTTTCATTCATTTATATCCCTCTTTCTTCTTTTTTATTTATTTTGCATAACGTGCTTTTAGTTTTTCAACACTTTCCCATCGCGTTTTTAATTCAAACTTATTATTTAGTCACACATAAATTTTGGCCCAGTCCTAGGTGGCGGACTACGCCGCCTCCCACTTTTCCTTTATGCTAATCCCCAATTATATATGGTTTACTTATTGTTCCTTCACCGCCTATTTTTTTCACAGAAGATTCCAGATACAAGACTGGACGTTGCCCATAGCCGTTGCTCGCGTTTAAGTAGCTCACGAAACCGCGATAGTGCACATAGAACACGCGGGCACTCTCAGACGAATTAGGCGCAATTGTCCATTCAGTAAATCCCATGTACATCCAGTTAACACTTTTTACTGATGAACTATCATAATTTACTAAAACAGTTGACCATGCACTTGGTGCTGCTGCATATCCATAATCGCTTACATACATTAGTCCTACTTTTGCATCATATGTCGTGTTTGTTGCAGGACTCGTTATTTCATTTTGATATGCTGTTGACACAACTGTGTTGTCCATGTTCTCCCAAGTATTTCCCCCTACTTTCCAAGTGTGCATTGCTATTTTATTTGACCAGTTTGATCCTATATTATTTAAGTAATTTGTATTTAGATTGATTTTATTTAATAAACTTGTACTCCATACATTTGATCCGTATCCAGAATTTATACTTGTATCATTTTTATAATTCCAATAATATGTATTAATTGACGTTAAACTTCCTTTATAGTATGATGCATCCGTGGTTGATGAACCAGCATAATCTCCATCTGTTCCTAATAGATTACTATTTGCATAATCATATTTTATTAATTTAACTTGATCATCAAATACACCGATTATTCTATATAAATAATCAGTTGGGCAAGTACCATCGGTTGAATCATAACCAAAGCAAACAAAATTATTGGTTGTGTCACTTGATCCAGCATAACGGTATGAACCATCTCCTGCTCCATTTGTTAAGGTACTATCATGCAAGTATAAGTTATTTTCTCCCTGTGTTCCTGTATATTGTGTTTTAACGTAGTCTGCTATTGTTAGCGGATCTGGTTCTCTATCATAAGACTTAATAGCAACTCCAGCATTAAATGTCTTTCCTTGTGAAGTATTCGTCGAATTTTCATCTATAAATAAATATAAGTCATAATCTTTACTTCCACTTAAAGGGATACTTTCATTATGTATTTTATAAATATTACCATAAGTACCATGCAAACCAGTATTAAGTTCTGTTTTTTCACTACCACTAAAACTACTTGAATCTTCAGTCGCATTACTTAAAACGCCTTCAGCTAAAGCATCTTTACTACCCTTGTTAGTAACAATATAATGTATTTCACTAGCTTTCAATGTATTAGTACTAAGAGTGGCAATATATAAATTAAAACCTACCGGAGTATCACAAGAACTACTAACTGTAAATGTATAAGGTGTAGTTTGTAAACCTCTATTTCTACTCATTGGATAAGTATTACTTAAATTAATAGAACTACTTCCAGTAAGTCTAATTTTAGCACAACTACTCAAACTTACTTCTGTTATAGAACTTGTTTCTTCAATCGGTTTCATAAAAGCTTTCGTAATCCCTAAAACCAATACCAAAACAATTAAAACAGATAATACTCCTAAAATAATTAGTCTTTTTTTCTTACTCATAAAATCATTCCTTATTCTAAATAAATTATATAAAAAAAAACAAAATTGTTCAAGTCAATTATAACAATTTTGTTTTATTATATTTCTTTATTATATTCTTATTAGTTTTCTTCTAGTAAAGGAAATTGCAATATCTTTTTACTATAACTGCATTAATGTCCTACTAAGAATAATTGTCTAATTATTTTATAAAAACATACTCATATAAAGAGGCATACTAATTACTCCATTTTCATTTACCCCAACATTTTTACTTGAAAGTTTAATGCCTTGTTCTACATTCCATTTGGTCATCACTGATTTTAAAGATTTAGATTTTGTATTATCCGCTGCCTTAACTTCTACCGCAGTAGCCACCCCATTATATCTTAGAAAAAAATCTATTTCCAAAGTTGAATTCTTTTCAAAATAATATAAATTTTTTCCTGATTTATGAAATATATCTGCTATAACATTTTCAAAAATGGCTCCCTTATAAATACCTAAATTACCATTCATAATGTCAAAATTGGCACCATCATCTAACATAGCCATCAATAAACCAGTATCTCGCATATAAACTTTAAAACAATCGGCAATTTTATTTCCTTCTAGTGGTAATTCTGGACTATTCAAATTATAACAAAAATTAATTATTCCAGCATCAAATAACCACTGCAAAGCACCATAATATTTTTCTCTATTACTATTTTTTTCAACTATCCCATATTTAAATTTTTTATTTTCACGTGACAATTGAGTTGGAATACTATCAAAACAAGCACGTATTTTAGATTTTTCATTTGCTTCAGCATACTTAACAATATCATCCCGATAATCATTTAATATTCTTTTTTGAACACTTAAAGCCAAATTATAATTTTGAGTTAATTTAAATTCATTAATTACATCAGGCATCCCACCTAGAACAATATATAGTTTAAATAGATCCATCATTCTTGTATGAACTACTCCTGAAACACTTTTTTTATTATCAAAATCTTCTTTTAAATAACCAATCGCTTCTTCACTTAAACCATTTGCCCAACAAAATTCTTCAAAGTCCAAAGACTCCATATATAGTCTATCTACATATCCTACAGGAAATGAAGTAACTCTTTTATATGCCATTCCCAACATTGATCCAGACGCAATACAATCAAAACGATTATCTTGAGCTAAAAATTTTAAAGCCGTTATTGCATTTGGACAATCTTGCAATTCATCCAAAAAGATTAATGTTTTACCTGGTATTATTTGAAAATTTGGTACACTTAACGACATTTTTCTTAAAATAGTTTCAACATCTAAATTTCCATCAAATATTTTTTTATAATCTTCATTTGCTATAAAATTCATTTCATAAAAGTTTTCATAATTTTCTTGAGCAAATTTTCTTATAATGTAAGTTTTACCTACTTGCCTTGCCCCAATAACCATTAAGCAATTATTTCTATGGGTATCTTTCCAAGTTTTTAATTTATGATATGCTTTTCTCTTTAACATAGTATATCCTCCATACTAATAATACCACCAAAGTACGGCATTGTCTATCATTTTTAACCCTTTTCCATATTTTTCAAAGGAATATTAACACCGAAATCGATATTTTTCAAAGAAATATTACACCTGCAATCGATATTTTTCAAAGGAATAATCAAAATAAACTTAATTGAGCAGATTCAGGCATACCTTTAAATACTCCTAATTCTCTTAAAGCATTAACTGTTGTTTGATTAACATGACCACGTCCAGCAAAATCTTCTACACAATAAAATGGCTTAATCTTTCTTTCTTCAATAATCTTATTAGCAACGTTTTCTCCCAAACCATCAACAGCCATAAACGGCAAATACAAGCATTTATTTTCATTATCAATATAAAATGTTTTAGCCAAAGATTTTTCAATATCAATATTTTTAAAAGTATAACCACGAGCTAGCATTTCCAAAGCAACAGCTAAAGTATCCGCTACCGCTGATTCTTTGGCCGTAGCTCCAAAGCCTTTTTCTTTTATTTCAATAAGTCTCCTTTTAATACCATCATATCCCTTTAGCATTGCATTAACATCAAAATCACTTCTTCGTATACTAAAGTAAGCTGAATAATAATAAAGAGGATAATAAACTTTAAACCATGCAACACGATAAGCCATCATAACATACGCACAAGCATGCGCTTTAGGAAACATATATTCAATTTTTCTACAACATTCAATAAACCATTCTGGAACACTAAATTCACGCATATAAGCAGCATGTTCTAACCAAGTTTCTGGTTCTTTTTTAGCTTTTCCTTTACGTACAAATTCACTAATTTTAAATGCTCTTGAAGGATCTAATCCATAATTGATTAAACTAACCATAATGTCATCACGACAACCAACTACTTCATCAAAAGAAGCTACATTATTCACAATCAAATCTCGCACATTACCTTGCCATACATTAGTTCCGTGCGAAAGACCTGCAATCTTAACTAGATCAGCAAAATGAGTTGGTTTAATTTCCAAAAGCATATTGATTGCAAAATTAGTACCAAATTCTGGAATTCCCAAAGTTCCAGTCTTACACAATATTTGTTCTTCAGTTACCCCCAAAGCTTTAGTAGAAGTAAATAAACTAATAATATTTTTATCATCAAAAGGAATTTCTTCTTTAATATTAATACCAGTTGTATCTCCCAAATATCTAAGCATTGTAGGATCATCGTGTCCTAGAATATCTAATTTCAAAACATTATCATGAATAGCATGGAAATCAAAATGAGTTGTATACCAAGTACTGTCAGGTTCATCAGCTGGATATTGATATGGTGTAAAATCAAAAACGTCCATATATTGAGGAATAACTATAATACCACCTGGATGTTGCCCAGTTGTTCTTTTAACTCCTGTACATCCCAAAGCTATTCTTTCTATTTCCACATTATTTAATATCAAATTCTTATCTTCACAATATCCCTTCACATAACCAAACGCAGTTTTTTCAGCTACAGTCGAAATAGTCCCTGCTCTATAAGCATGATCTTCTCCAAACAAAACTTTAACGTGATTATGTGCATCGGCTTGATTATCACCTGAAAAATTCAAATCGATATCAGGTACTTTTTCAGCTTTAAATCCTAAAAAGGTTGCAAAAGGCATATCTTGTCCTTCTTTTTTTAATTTTTCTCCACATTCACAATAACGATCTGGCATATCATATCCACTTGGATAAAGGTTAGCTAAAGGTTCCCCTTCTTCACTTTCAAAATAAGATTTCTTACATTTAGGACAAACATAATGTGGTGGTAATCCATTAACTTCAGTAATTCCCATCATCGTTGCTACTAAACTTGAACCAACTGAGCCTCGAGAACCTACAAAATAACCATCTTCATTAGACTTTTTTACTAATTTTTCAGCGATTAAATAAATAACATCATAACCACCGCCAATAATCCCAGCAAGTTCTGCTTCCAATCTTTCCTCAATATTTTTAGGCAAAATCTCACCATATATTTCATGAGCTTTATTATAAACCATATCTTTTGTTATCTCTGCCGAATTTTCTAATATTGGTGTATATAATTTATCTCTAATGATTTGTAAATGTTCTACCATATCAGCTATCTTATTAGTATTGGTAATTACGATTTCTTTGGCCAAATCATTACCTAAAAAAGCAAAATCTTCCAACATCTCTTTAGTAGTCATAAAATACATATTAGGAACTTCTAATCCTTCCCTATTTAAAGGATGTAATTTCCCATTAGTCTTTTGATGAATAATAACTTTTCGATAAATTAAATCATCAGGAGTAAGATTATGAACATCCCCTGTAGCAACTACTAATTTCCCCATATTTTTAGCTGTCTTAACTAATCTTGAAACATAACCATTATATTCCATAACATTATGAAATTTTTGTTGATCTCCAATTAAGTGACTACAAGCACTAGCAGGATTAACTTCGATATAATCATAAAAATTCATCATATCGATTAAGTCATCATCCATAAGACCATAACCTTTATCAAAGACCTCTCCATTTACACAACCACTACCTATAATTAATCCTTCTCTTAATTCAATTAAATCACTTCTAGGTATTTTAGGTTCTTTTCCTTTATACAAATATTTAGTATTTGCTAAGCTAATAATCTTAAAAAGATTCTTCAATCCAACTGGATTTTTAGCAATCACAGTTAAATGAAAAGGTCGAGCAAATTTAATAGCATTTTCTTTATCTGCTAAACTTTCTAAATCAATAGTAGTTTTCATTCCTCTTTGTTTTAATTCATCTAACATACGATAGAAACATTTACTCGTTCCTTCACTATCATAATCCGCTCTGTGATGTTTATCTTCATCCCATTCAACATTTAAATTTTTAACCAAAGTAGAAAGTTTATGATTACGCCACTCAGGATACATATTACGAGCCAAGCCCATCGTATCTACGACCGTATTATTAAATTCCTTCAAATTATATTTTTTACAAGCACTCTTAATAAATGAAATATCAAATTGAGCATTATGAGCAACTAACGGTAAGTCACCAACAAAATCTAAAAATCTTTTCGTAACATTTTCTTCACTATCTTTACCAACCAACATTTCATCAGTAATATTAGTTAACTCTACAATCACTTTAGGTAAAGGCTTATCACAAGCAATAAGTTCATCAAATCTAGCAATTACTTCATTATTTTTAACTTTTACTGCCCCAATTTCAATTAACTGATCAATTCCACTATTAAGCCCTGTTGTTTCAGTATCATATACTACATATTCTTGATCAAATAAATCATATTTCTTATTATTAAACACAATATTTGATTCAACATCCACCACATTTAATTCAGCTCCATACAAGGCTTTAAACTTATCTTTATCTTCTTTTCCCTTATTAACTTTTGCTAAAGTATTATATATATCGGGATAGGCTTGTAAAGAATTATGATCAGTAACAGCTACAGCTTTATGTCCTAATTTCAAAGCATACTTTACTAAATCTGTTGTCCCCACAACACCATCCATCATACTCATCATTGTATGAGCATGTAATTCTACTCTTTTTTCTTCTTCTAAATCTTTTACACTAACATCTTTCGAAGGAATAGATTCAATATTACGAGCATCTAAAACCATTTGTTTTAAATATTGGTCCATCATCATATGTCCATGTACCCGATACCAAGAACCAACATTTAATTTTTTATTAATACTGACAAATTCTTCTTCATTAAACTTCACAATTTTCATCAAATAACTATCAGTTTTATCACTAACCTTCAAATTAAGAATAAATATAGGACCTTTTTTCCCTTGTCTTTCAATTACTTCTTTTTGAAAAATATACACTTCTACAATAATATTTTTCATTTCTCCTAAAATATTATTTAAAGCTATTACATTTCCCTCTTTATGACTACCCATCACAATTGGACTATCTTCTTTTTTGATAACCACTGTATTACGCTCATTTAAAATTTCTTCTTGTAAAGTTTTACGATCTTCTTCATTTAAAACTACTTCCAGTTCATAATCACCTAAGCCATATTTCTTTAAATTATCCAATAAAAACTTACTTTCATGTAGTAAATCACTCTTTTCAAAATCATTTAACACATAAAAATAAATAACTTTCTCATTTATTTCAATATTACTTTTCTTTATACTTATTAAACTTGGTCTTTTAATAATAACTTCATCAATTAAATAATTTAAATAACTTAAAACATCTTCTTCATTTACTTTTTCATAATTAATGACTACTTCACATTTCTTTACTCCATTAATCCCATTTAAAGCACTCAAAAAAAGTTGATTAACATTTTCCACTGGTAAAACATTATGATTTTTAATATAAACTACAAATTTATCTTCTTGTTTTTTTAAGACAACTCTTTCAATCTTTGCCTCATCAAACATCGAATCTACACAGTTAATACTTTGTAAAAATCTTCTTAACTCATCATTCATATTTAACCCACCCTTCTAATATTTTCTACAATAACACTTATTTTGTCAAATGATTTACTAACCCTTCCATTAATTTCTACCATATTACCAATTTTTATATTAGCAAGCATTGGCATAATTTTAGGAAAAACTGTAAATTCCGCACTAGCAATCTCATCACTACAACGAATAAAAGCCATATCATCATTCTTTTTAGTTTTAATTTTTTTAATATTTTCTACCAAAACATAGATATGAATATTTTTAAACAAATATTTCTCTAACTGATTTAACTTCACACCTTTATATAACGAAGCTGGATGATTAGAAATATACATTCCATAACTATTAAACTCTGCCATTCTTAATTCTTCTTTTGAATATTCTGGTTCTAACACCAACATTGGTTTTTGCACTAAATCATCAAATCCCCCTAAGCTAGCATAATTAAAAGCATTATCACAATTAGCTATAATCGTATGATGATTAACTTCCAAACTTCGCATGGCATCGGCATCTACCAAAATTTTTAATAACTTTTTATCAATAAAATCATCAGTTTTACTAACAAAATCAAAAATATCTATGTATTTATTTTGTCTTTGACTAATAATTTTTTGAGAAAGTTCTTTAGTAATTCCTTTTATAGTATTTAAAGGCATCACTAATTTTTCATTTTTTAAATAATAATTTACTTCACTAAAATTAATATCTGGTTTTACAATTTTTACGCCTTGTAACTTTAAAAAGTTCATATACGCATTAAATAAATCTGGACTAATTCCCTCATCAAGCATTGCAATGACAAAATAAACCGGATAAAAAGCCTTAAAATAAGCCATATAATAAGCAATGCGCGCATAAGCTACGGAATGAGATTTATTAAATCCATAACTGGCAAATCTAGCCATTTGTTCATAAATATCTGTTGCTACTTCTCTACTATAATTATTTTCCATAGCTCTTTTAATAAATTTTTCTTTTTCTCTATCTATGACATCAGCTTTTTTCTTAGAAATCGCTCGTCTAATAATATCGGCATCAGCATAACTATAACCTGCTACCACTTTTAATATAGACATAATCTGTTCTTGATACAAGATTATACCGTAAGTACTCTTTAATATTTTTTCTAAATCTTCATTAATATAATTTACTGATTCCAAACCATTTTTTCTTCTTATAAAACTATCAGCAAACATAATTGGACCAGGTCTTCCCAAAGCTAAAAGTACCACCAAGTCATTAAAACACGTTGGTTGAAACTTTTTAGTTAAATTTTTTAATATCGGCGTTTCAAATTGAAATATTCCCGTTGTTTCCCCTTTTGCAAGCATCTCATAAACTTTCTTCTCTTCCAAATTATCAATTATTAAATTTTCTTTATGACTTAAATGTTTCATTTTATCTAACAAAGTT
>CAKOMU010000020.1 GCA_934096755.1 uncultured Bacilli bacterium | reverse complement strand
TACTAAAACTAATTTAGATCGTATCATTGGCTCACACGGTATCGTTACCCAAGAAATTAAAAACGAAGAAATTGGAGAAGTTAAAGTCGATGGCAAAAGATGGAGTGCGATTAGTAAGGAACATATTCCTGTTGATACTAAAGTATTTATCGAAGCTATCGATGGCGTAAAACTTATTGTTAGGAAGGAGAGATAGTTATGCCACAAATATTAATTGCAATTTTAGTTATAATTGCCATCATTGTTATACCAAATATTAAGATTGTTCCTCAATCAAAATGTTATGTCATTGAAAGATTAGGATCTTATTTTTCTACATGGGGAAATGGCCCACATTTTAAAATTCCTTTTATTGATACTATTGCTAATAAAGTAACTTTAAAAGAAATCGTAAAGGATTTTGCGCCTCAACCTGTTATTACTAAAGATAATGTTACGATGCAAATAGATACGGTTGTTTATTTTCAAATAACGGATGCCAAACTTTATACATATGGAGTTGAATATCCTATTAGTGCCATTGAAAATCTTACGGCAACCACGCTAAGAAACATTATTGGTGAGTTGGAATTAGATCAAACGCTTACGAGTAGAGATATTATCAATACTAAGATGCGTGCTATTCTAGATGAAGCTACTGATCCTTGGGGTATCAAAGTAAATAGAGTAGAAGTAAAAAATATTTTACCTCCTCGTGATATTCAAGAAGCTATGGAAAAACAAATGCGTGCTGAAAGAGAACGTCGTGAAAAAATTCTACAAGCTGAGGGTGAAAAGAAATCCAGTGTTCTAATTGCTGAAGGTGAAAAAGAAAGTGCTATTTTACGTGCTGAAGCTCAAAAAGAAAGTCAAATTCGAGTTGCTGAAGGTGAAGCTGAAGCTATGCTTAAATTAAAACAAGCTGAAGCAGAGAGTATTCGTCTTTTAAAAGAAGCTGGTGCTGATGAATCAGTTTTACGTTTAAAATCTTTTGAAGCTTTAGAAAGCCTAGCTAATGGCGATGCAACCAAAATTATCATTCCAGCAGAATTACAAGGTATAGCAGCTTTTGGTACAACATTAAAAGAAACTTTAAATGATAAAAAACAAAGCAAATAATAACGTCAATAAATGTAAACGCAAGAAAAAGTAAATATTCAATATTTACTTTTTTTACTTTTTTTGGTAGTATTTAAGTAGACAGTGGAGAACTGTGGGAGAAAGTGGGGGATACGATGTTGCTAGGCGAATATCATCATAATATTGATGAAAAAGGGCGACTAGTGATTCCTACCAAGATTCGTAATGAACTTGGAAATTCTTTTTATATCACGAGAGGTATTGAAAATTGTTTAAATCTCTATTCAATAGCTAAATGGGATGAATTAGTAGCCAAACTTAATACTCTACCTTTTACCAAAAAAGATGCCCGCGCCTTCACAAGATTTTTCTATTCTGGAGCCACTGTTACCGAATTCGACAAATCTGGTCGAATCAATATTGCCTCCCCATTGGTTAGTTACGCCGATATAAAAAAAGAGTGTGTTATCATCGGCGTTGGCGACCACGTAGAAATATGGAGTAATGAGAATTTTAATAAATATATAGATAGTGAATTTATGGCAATATCCAAGATTGCTGAAAATTTATTTGAGGGTGATTGATATGCACTATAGTGTTTTAAAACAAGAACTAATAGATTCATTAAATATTAAAGAAGATGGTATCTATGTTGATGGAACGATTGGTTATGCTGGCGATGCTTTAGAGATTTTAAAGAAAATTCCAAAAGGTTATTTATATGGTTTTGATCAAGACCCTAAAGCAGTAGCATATTCTACTGACCGATTATCTCAAGTTGGTGAAAATTTTCATATTTTTAATACTAACTTTGCTAATTTGAATTCGTGCCTAGATGAACACAACGTAACTTTAGTAGATGGTATTATTTTTGATTTAGGTTTTTCTTCTCCTCAAATCGATGATGAAACCCGTGGTTTTTCATTTATGCATGATGGACCGTTAGATATGCGTATGAGTAGTACTGGTAAAAGTGCAAAAGACATCATTGATAATTATAGTGAAATTGAATTAAGCCAAATATTCTTTAAATATGGCGAAGAAAAATTAAGTAAGAAAATTGCTCATACGATTAACTTAGAAAAAGAACAAATAAATACTACACTCGAACTAGTGGAAGTAATCAAAAAAGCTACCGGTGCTAAATACTTTTATAAAGAACATCCAGAAAGAAAGATATTTCAAGCACTAAGAATCGAAGTTAATGAAGAATTAACGGTTTTGGAAAAAGTTTTACCAGAAGCTATTTTAAGATTAAAAAAGGGAGGAAGACTTAGTGTTATCACATTTCACTCTCTTGAAGATCGTATTGTCAAACAAATATTTAAAAAATATAGTGAGGTAGATGAATTAGTAAGAGGATTAAAAGAAATCCCCGAAGCTTATCGCCCTCAAATTAAATTAATCAATAAGAAGCCAATATTACCGAGTGATGTTGAGCTTGCTGAAAATACACGCAGTCGCAGTGCAAAATTAAGAATAATTGAAAGGATATGATTTCATGGCCAAAAAAAGTAAGAAAGTTAAATTGTTAAAAGGCGAAAAATTAATGTATTTTCTTTTAATTTTTTTGTTAATAGCTATTCCTATGTTTAATGTTTATACCAGTTCTTTACTTTCACAAACTAATAATGAAATGGAAAAGGTAAAGAAAAATATTGAACGTCAAGAATTGATTAATCAAAGTCTTTCAATGCAAATTGATGAATTAGCAAGTCTTGATAATATTCAAAATATTGCCGAAGAATATGGATTGACGTATAATAATAGTAATATTAAATCTATTGGAGAAAAGTAAGGTGAATTATAATGAAAAAAAGAGTGACAGTTAAAATATCAAAGTTTATCATTTTAATTGTTGCTCTTTTATTTGTTGCTGCGATTGCCAAGTTATCTTATGTTGTCTTAAGTAATGAAGTAGACGGCATTAATTTGCAAGAAAAAGCAGCTTCAATTGCCACAGTTAAGAAAACTTTATATGCCAGTAGGGGAAGTATTTTTGATGTTAATGGCGAAGAGTTAGCTGGTAGTGTTAATTCCTATACTGTTATAGCTTATTTACATTCCAATAAAACTAATGTTGAAGATAAAGAAAAAACTGCTACATTACTGGCCCCAATTCTTAATATGACTGAAGAAAAACTACTAGAATTATTAAATAAAGATGCTTATCAAGTCGAGTTAAGGCCAGGAGGTTATCGTATTACTGAAGTAACTAAGGCTAAAATTGAAAAATTAGAGTTACCTGGCATTGATTTTATTAGTAATTCCAAAAAAAGATATTATAGTAAATCGACTTTTGCTTCTTACATAATTGGATACGCTAAAGAACATGACGGTTCTCTAGTAGGAGAATTAGGTATAGAAGGATATTATGATGATATTCTCTCAGGAACAAATGGTTATACCAAATATTTAAAGTATACCTCTAGTAATTACCAAATACCTAATACTCCCGAAGATACCAAAAAGGCTCAAAATGGTTCCAATATTTATTTAACTCTTGATAGTAATATTCAACTTATCGCCGAAAAAGCGGTTTCGACGATGAAAGATAATTTTAATGTTGATTGGGCCGTATTTACTGTTATGGATGCTAAGAGTGGGGCGATTGTTGCTAGTAGTACCAGTCCTAATTTTAATCCTAATGACACTAATACAATTACCAGTTATATGAATCCGTTAGTAAGTTATCAGTATGAACCAGGATCGGTTATGAAAATATTTTCTTTTGCATCAGCGATTGAAGAAGGCGTATATAAAGGTGATGAAACTTTTGCTTCTGGTTCTTATACATTAAACGATGGTACCGTAATTCGGGATGCAGAAAGAAGTGGATGGGGCACAATCAATTTCGATACTGGTTTTGCGTACTCATCAAATGTTGCTGCCACGATTTTAGGTTTACGTCTTGGGGTTGATAAGTTAACTAATTATTACAACAAATTAGGATTTGGCAGTAAAACTGGCATTGAACTGGCTAATGAAGTAAAAGGAGAAATCAATTTTGTTTATGAATCAGAGTTATCAAATGCTTCTTTTGGTCAGGGAATTAGTGTAACACCGATTCAAATTTTACAAGCTTTGAGTGCCATGACTAACAATGGAACGACGATTAAACCATATATAGTTGATAAAATAGTAGATCAAGATGGTAACATTACATATCAAGGTAAAAAAGAAGTAGTAGAAAAAGTGTATAGTAGCAGTACTGTCACAAAAATGCATGAATTAATGAAGAAAGTAGTATATGAAGGACTTTCTAAGGTTTGGCAAACCAATAACGTCACAATTATGGGGAAAACGGGAACAGCTCAAATTGCGTCTCCTAAAGGTGGTTATTTAAACGGTACTTATGACTATATTAAATCTTTTGCCGGAATATTTCCAGCTGATAATCCCAAATATATCGTTTATGTCGCTGGTAAAAAACCAGAAACAAATCTTGGTTCTTGGGCTAAAGTTATTACTACTGCCGTAGAAGAAATAGCTAGTTATGCCAAAGTTACAGATAATATTACAGATGTCGATGAAACTAAACTAGTTAAATTAGATAATTATCTTAGCAAAACTGTAGAAGCTACCGTGAGTGAGTTAGAAAATAAACGAATTAAACCAATCGTTTTAGGAAACGGTAAGTATATTATTAATCAATATCCATTAAAAAACAAAACAGTTTTAGTGGATAGTAAAGTGTTTTTATTAACCAATGGTGATGAATTTACGATACCAGACATGACTGGATGGAGTTTAAACGAAGTTAAAACTTATTGTGAGTTACTAAAGTTAAAATATACTTCTAGTGGCTATGGTTATGTAGTAAATCAAAGTGTAGGGGCAGGCACAATAATAACTCCTGATATTACAGAAATTAATTTGGAATTTAGTCAATAAAAAATGTACAAGCGTTAGTCTTGTACATTTTTATTTTTTAAAGCATATTCTCTTAAAGCCATATTAACTTCTTCATCATTTGCTAAAGCTACTAAACATTCATCACCATTAATGATATTAGCTTTTTTGATAAAAAAATTAGTCACATCATTTTCATTGGTAAAATAAACATATTTAACATTATTAATCATAATCTCATCAGTAATGATATAATCTTTACCATCAAAAGTCATATATTTTACTTCTTCAGTCATCTTGCCACTCCTTTATTGTTTAACTCGCTTAAAAGTTCATTAACATTTGCTTGTCTATCATTTAAATTGTTTTGACTAAGATTTTCTTGAGCATAAGCTCTTTCTATTTTTTTCATAAGTTCCATATATTCTTCTTCTGTCATATTTTTACTTGCAATATAATCTGCAAAAGAATCAAAATTACAAGCGTTTCGCACATTTTCATCATACAACTCTAAATTATTTTGTACTTTGTTTTTTAAATCTCGACAAATAGAATCCATATATTCAGTTTTTTGATATTCTTGTAAATTCTTATTACAATTATATATACGATAATCAATACTATATTCTTGATTATTATTTAAAATTGCATTACTTAATCCGTTAATATCATAGTTAAAATTTAATTCTCCAGTGTTAGGATTATAACCATAACGAATGGTATTATCAATAGTGGACTTTGCAACAGCATGTTCAATTCTTTGGCTTTCACTACCAATTTTAACTTCATTAATACCTTTTTGGGCTGCTAAAGTACCACCAACGCCTAAACCTAAGCCACCCATCACACTTAGTATTATTATTTTTTTAGCTATTTTTTTAAATTCCTTATTAATTTTTTTTGTTTTAGGAACATTTTCAATAGGTCTTTGTTTTTTTTGACTCATTTTGATACAGTCATCCATAGATTTACTAATTTGCATTTTTTCATGATGTTTATTAGCAATGTCAATGAACTCTGTTCCTAATTGACTTTGTCGATCCATTTTTCTATCCTTCTTTCTATTATCATTCTAGCTTATTTAACCCTAAATTACAAGAGTTAGTAAATTTTTTCTTTTTTTATGGCGACAAATTTCTGACTTCATTTTTGTTCGCTATTGCAATATATTTTTTTGTTTGATATAATTTATGAAGAATAGGTAAGGTGACATAGATTGTGAGTTTAAGCGTTATCGATAAATACGTAGCAAAAAAGCAAACAGATTTGCTTGAATACTCGAAAGTACTAGAATCTATTATTAGTGTTGATAATAATAAAATGTGGGATACGAAAAAAGAATTTAGTAAATATGCAACGGATATAATTGCGTATTTTACTAGTGAATATTACTTTCAAAATAATATTCATAAAGATAATCCTATTGAATATTCTAATGATAATATTAATTATGTTTTAAAATCCATTATTGAGTATTGTCAAAAGGAAAAACGGATGGATATCTTAACCAATATGAAAAACGAAACGTTTTTAATGTCGGTGATTATTTGTGCGGCTAGTTATTTGGATTTAGCGACTAATATAATTGATGGTGATTTTTCTGATACTAAAGCTAAATTTAAATATTTACTTAATTATCTAGCTAAAACTAATCTTTTAATTATTAAAGAAAACAAATATTTAATTAATGATTTATTTGATTTAGTGAAGAAAAACATGAGTGAAGATAAAAAGATAGTCGAATGTTTAAATAGTGATACATTCTATAATGAGTATAAAATGGTAAGTAATAATCCAGTCTTTTATTTAGCAAAATTACATTACGAAATACCTGGTTTAGAAGATTTCGATCCAGAACTTAGTAAGAGTGTTTTAAAAAGTTACCAAGATAAATTTAACGAGTTATCACTAGAATTACTGACATACCGGCTTCTAGGAGAATTAATTAGTAACAAAAGTATGCCTAAGTACTTTGTAAATATTAATTCTAGTTTTAAAAAAGCCAGTGTTTTAAAATTATTTTCTTGTAAAAACATAAGAGATTACATTTACGTATTAATCCCTTATGAACAAGAAATTGATTATCAAAATATCATTGAACTTTTAAAAAAGAATCATATCAATATTTATTACGATTACCAGGAAACTGAAAATATCAACAGCAGTATCTTAGAAAATGATATGAATTTATTAGTAGAAAGAGAATTTTTACAAAACAACGAGGACAATCAACTAAATTTTCAAAAAATGGGAATAAATTTTATTGTAAAGAATAAGGAGGAAAAAAGATGAGTGTGTATGGAGAGTTTTTTACAAAATTTATGGCTCCTTTGTTTGAGGGGTTAGCCAAAATATTTAAAGGTCTAGTCGAAGGCTTATTTCAAATGTTTAACATAATCAATTATGCTACCGTAATTGGGGACTATAAGAGTGATCTTACGGGCTTAGGCTTAGTTATTATGATTTTATCTATCATTTTTTTAATAGTTATCTTTGGTTTAATATTTTTCTTAATATATAAATCAATTAAGACATATGTTAGATATCGTCGCAATGTCAAAAAAGAAGATATGTTAATTGAGGAAATAGATTCTTTAAATAATGAAATCTTTAAATTAAAAAGACAAAATGAAAAAATCAAAGAAATCGAATTAAACGAAGATGGTACCATTAAAAATGAATTACCAGAAGGTGAAAGTCGTTTCTTCAAATTAAGTAATGTCGATCGAAAATATGTCAATACGACTTTGGCAGAAATTCATAATAGTTTTACTTTAGAAGAATTATGTAATATTTTCCGTAATTATTCAGCATCTCGTTTGCACTTATATTATGATATCAACTTAATTCGGTTATTTGTTTCTTCATTTGCTTCAAATAAATTAATCATTTTAGAAGGTATTAGTGGTACTGGTAAAACGAGTTTAGCTTATGCTTTCGGTTCATTTATTAATAATGAAACCACAGTAGCAAGTGTACAACCATCATGGCGTGATTCTACTGAAATATTTGGTTATTTCAATGAATTTACTAAGAAATTTAATGAAACCCAAATTCTAGAAAAAATGTATGAAGCTGAATACACTGATGAAGTTTATATAACTTTATTAGATGAAATGAATATTTCGAGAGTAGAGTATTACTTTGCAGAAATGTTATCTATTCTAGAACTTCCAAATAAAAAGGATTGGGTAGTAGAATTAGTGCCAAATGTTTGGCCAAATGACCCTAAAAAATTAGATGAAGGTAAGTTAAAAATTCCTGAAAATATGTGGTATATAGGAACAATTAATAACGATGACTCGACTTTCATGATTACTGATAAAGTATACGATCGAGCAATGCCAATTGCTATTGAGGATAAATGCGAAGAATTTAATGCTCCAGATACTGACAAAGTACAAGTAAGCTTTAAGTATTTAAATAATTTATTTACTGAAGCTGCTAATAAATATCCTGTTAGTGAAGAAACATTAGACAAAGTTGCTCAACTTGATAGATATGTAATCGATCACTTTAGACTAGCTTTTGGTAACAGAATTGTTAAACAATTAAAAGAATTTGTGCCAACTTTTGTTGCTTGTGGCGGTGATGAAGTAGCTGGTATAGACTATATAATTGCTCATAAAATTTTCCGTAAATTTGAACAATTAAATTTAGCTTATATCAAAGATGAAATTGATGGTTTAATCAAATATTTAGATAAATTATTTGGTGTAGATAAAACTCCAGAATGTAAAGCTTATTTATTAAGACTGAAAAAGACAATTTAGGTGATATTATGGATATATATGATTACATAAATAATTTAGACAAAGAAGAAGCAAGTGGTTTTATATCCGCCACTTCTTCATCTATTACTGTCAAAAGGGATACCGAAGCAAAAATCAGTGATACATCTTGGATAGACATGGTCGAAGAATGTATTCCTTATTTAGATAATATTATAAGAAATCCACGCCGTTTTATCGCTCAAGAAGAAAACATCGTTCCCATTGAAAAAGCTAAGGTAGTAACCGAAGAAAGTATTAGACATTTAGCTCAACACACGAGTTTGATTCAAGAAGTGCATGAAGATGGAACCGTTATTCCTCTTAAACTTTTAAATGTTTATCGGGAAGAAACTGTCGATTTATACGAAAACAGATTTATTAAATCTTTAGTTGATAATCTATATCAATTTGTCAATAATAAATTAAATGAATCTGATCAAAAAAGTTTTGCTTCTGTATCTAATGAAGTTACTTATAAGGGGATAATGAAGAGAAATAATGAAGAAGTAAATGTTTCTCTTACCCTAAATAGTAAAAAAAATACGACTGTTGATAAAAGTAAAGATGGTCACTCTTTAGATGAGAGAATAGCCCATATTAAAGACATTATTGCTGCTTTTCGTAGTTCGACTTTTATTAAAGGTTTAAAAGAAAGTAGTCCAGTACGAAGCCCTATTCGTAAAACTAATGTAATATTAAAAGAACCAAATTTTATTAAGGCATTAGAGTTATGGGAATATTTAGAAAAAAATAATATTAAACCAATTACTTCAGTAGAACATAAAACTGAAATTTTAAAAAATGATGATCTTAAAACTAAGTATGATTTAGCATTTTTTATCGATAATGATGCTTTAGATACTAAGAAAAATACTAAAGAAGAATATAACAGTGCAATTATTAGTAAACTTGTCAATGATTTTGTTTTCTCAAGTGATATTACGGAAAGAGAATTTAAAAGAATCCTTAATAAGGAATATAATATTGCGAGTAAGAGAAAAGAAAAAGTTATTAATAATATTAAAAAAACAGTGGATATTTTCTTTTTAGATATTGAAAAAAGAAAGAAAAAAGTAGAAAGTATATTAAAATAGGAGAGGAATATGGCCAAGAGAGAAAAGATTAATTATGAACAAATCAAAGCAAATAAAGAAACCCTTAATATTAAAGAGTTTATGCTTTTAAAAAATAGTGAACAAGATGAACATCTTACCGAAATCTTAAATAGATTATATGATAATCAACTAGAAATAACACAAAATCTTATAGAAAAAGTTTTAAACGTTATTTTTAATGATAAAGATAATGATACTTATCTTCCGTATAATTTATTCGTAGAAAAAGTAGGCAATAAAGTAGAATTCAGTTTTCGCCAAAATAAAAATCTTGGCCTCCTTCTTTTATTTATTTTAGGTTTCTTATTTTTGGGAGGCTTTGCCACGTATAGCGGAGTAAGATTTTTAGCCCAAGCTAATTTAAATATTGACTTAAACAACGATGGAATTGCCGATTTGAACATTGATACTAATGGTGATGGTATATGTGATATAAATTGTGATACTAATAAAGATCGAAAACCTGATTTAAATATCGATTATCGTGGTAATCGTAAAGCGATGTTCAATGTTAAAAGAGAAGATGGAAGTATCTTTAATCCTATGAATCAAGACTTAGATAAGGACGGAAAATGCGATTTAAACTGTGATACAGATGATGATGGCTGGCCTGATACTAACATTGATTTAGATGGTGATGGTAAACCAGATATAAATATTGATACCGATGGTGACGGTGTTCCAGATATTAATGTCGATACTAATGGTGATGGAGTCCCAGATTTAAATATTGATGAAGACGATGATGGCATTTGTGATAAAAATTGTACTTTTGTTAGTGGCAAAGATGGTCAAACTAATATAGGAGACAATGATGTGACTTTAGAAACAGCAGCCTTAGTGGTAACTTTTGCAGATGGTAACAATGTCACTGTAGAAAATCTTTACCCTGATGATCAAAAAGGAAATGTTAACACTAAAGTTCCAGATATTAACTTTAGCATTGAAAACAGAACGGATAGAATTTTATACTATAATATTAATTGGTTAAATATTACTAATACGTTTACAAGTACGAATTTCTGGTTTAAAGTTTGGAGTGATTACAATGGCTTTAAACAAGATTTTCAACCAACACCGTTTACAGATGGTTTGATGGCAAGTCATGTTGCCATTGCTCCAAAAACTACTCAAAATTACACTGTTTCATTTACATTACATGGAACGGGAGCAGAACAAAATTACGACCAAGGCAAACATTTTGGTGGTCGTATAACTGTAGAACTTTTAAATGAATAATAGATTAACTATTAGAATTAACAAATATGTTTTTTCTAGTAGTTTTTTTATTAATTACTTTCAGCAAATAAATATGCAATTAATAGTTGACTATTATATTAATTTTCAATATAATAATGGACAAAAAAGGGGTTACTATGAAAAAAATTGCATTTGTAATAGTTTTGTTATCTTTGATTAATAGTCATAATCATACTTTGAACCAACTTGAAAACAATATGGATCGTTATGATTTGTTTTTTCATCAAGTAAGTAATCACTATAATTATGAACAATATTATCCTAGTTTGGAAACAATTAAATTGTTTACTAATTTTACTAAATGTAATTCTGTAAATAAATATGAGAAAGTTAATTTAGATGAATGTTTATCTAATATTCAAATGTTAAGCAATATTTATGATAATAGCTTTTTTAAATTATATCCTGATGCTTTGCAAATATTAAAACAAAGTGTGAAGTTATCCTTTTTAGCAGCAAGTGATTACAATGAAGATTTACATCATTTAAAAAGTGTAGCAATTCGCTGTAAATCGTTGCCTGACCAAGAAATAGCCTTTTATCATCCCAAAACTAATACTATTTACTTAGATTTATCGAAAATTTCTTCTGCCAATTATTTACAAAAAGTTTTAGCACATGAAATTAATCATGTAAGACAAACAACTAGTTTAAATAATAATGCTTATTATTCTTCTTTGGGAGAATCTCCTACATTTGCTTATTTAATGGAAGCTAGTGCGGAATCACAACTAATTAATTACGCTAATATTGAATCATATGCTTATGAAGATAAACGTAAACAGGAAAACTATTTACTTCTTACTGCTTGTTTTAAAGAAAATAAGAGTTTAGATCAATATTATGAAGCTATTTTCAATACAGATTTTACTGCTTTTTATAACTTTTTTAACCTACAAGATATCGATGATTATCAAATATTTTATAATATTAATTATACTTTTAATAATAGTATCAAAAGCAATTATCAAGTTGCTTATAACGATATCTTAAAAATAGTTTTAAAGGATTTACTAGTTTTAATACATAATGACAAAATAACTAAAGAAGAATTACATACCGTTATTATTTTCTTAAATGATTTATATAAAAATGAAGTTAATGATGAAACATATAAAAGAATGTGGCAAATATTTTTTGAATCGGTACAATTAATAAAAGGGTGGGATAAAACAGATATATTAAGCTCTACAGCGGTTAGTTACGAACATATTGCTATCAAATACCCAGTTTTTCATATTTTTTTAAATAGTAACGTCAATGACTTAAATCCTAATATTATATTGACAAAATAGGTCTCCAATTTGTATAATTATTGTATGATTGGGGACATTTTTTTATGGAAAGAAAAAGAATTTTTTTATTAAGTGGTTTACTAATTTTAGTAGTAGCGATTGGAGTTACTTTTGCTTATTTAGCAGCACAAAGTAATAAAGGAGATCAAAAGGATGTAAATGTATCTGCTGACCGACTAGATAATTTTCAATTTTCCGTTGATAAACAAATTAGTTTAGCGGCAGATCAATTTAATTTTGCTAGTGGTAGTGGTAATTTAAGTGATAATGCAACAGCTACGGCTTCTTTAAGAGCAAATAGTTCTAAGAATACGGCAACCTATAATTATTACGTTTATTTTAATATTTTAAACAATAATTTTGTTTACACAACTAGTGATTCTAAGCCTGAAATCATTTTGACTATAACGAATCCTAATGGAATAGAAGTTACTAGTATTGATGGGTTAAACTATGTCAGTGCTACTAATGCAGATGGAACAATAGTTAAAGGCTTTGATATCACTACTAAAACAGGTCTTCAAACTATTGCCAGTAATTATGAAATTACATCTAATTCTAGTACAAATTATACTAATCAAACTTGGAATTTTAAAGTAACGTTTATTAATTTAGCTACTAATCAAATCGATAATGAAGATAAAACTCTTAACGCTCAAATAATGATTCAAAAAGATCAATACAATACAAAACGATGATGGAGGTACATTAAATGAATGAAAAAGAAACAAAACAAAATAGTAAAGAACCTAAAAAGAAATTAATACTTCTAATAGTAGCTTTAATTCTTGTTATTGCTGTAGGTGTGACATATGCTTATTTTGCAGCTCAATCCAATAAAGGTGATCAAGCAGATGTTAATATTACAGCGGATACTTTAGATGATTTACAATTTAGTGTTGACAAAGATATTAGTGTTGCTATTGACCAATTTAATTTTGGTGTTAATCAAGGTAATTTAAGTGATACTGCTGTTGCAACAGCAAAATTAAAAGCTAACAGTACTAAAAATACTGCCACTTATGGATATTATGTTTATTTTAATATTTCTAGTAATAATTATATTTATACAACTAGTGATTCAAAACCAGAAATCATATTATCTGTTACAGATCCTACTGGACAAGAAGTAACTACAATTGATGGACTAAATTATGTCAGCGTCACAGATGCAAATGGAACCATTATCAAAGGATTTGATATAACTACGGCCACAGGTTTAAAAACTATTGCAAGTGATTATAAAATTACATCTAATTCTAGTACTAGTTATAAAGTTGATAATTGGACTATAAAAGTTACAGTGGTAAATCTTAATGAAGATCAATCAAATAACCAAAGTCATTCTCTAAATGGTAAAATAATTATACAAGAAGATCCATTTAGTAATACTTTAGCAGACTATGTCAAATCACTATATACAGGAACCCAAGGGACAAATAACTTATATTTACATAATAGTACGTTAGAAAATGGTGCTAATGATGGATCATATAGGTATGCAGGTAGTAGCGATACAACCAATAACTTTGTTTGTTTTGGTAGTGATAGTAGTGTGTGTCCATATAATAATTTGTATCGAATAATTGGAGTGTTTGATAATAAGATTAAATTAATTTCAGCGGATTATGCTACTAAATCATTGCTAGGAACTAATGGCAATTATAGTACTGAGCATCTAGCGGATGCATATGGTGAATATTATAAAGGTGAATTATCCTCAGTCAATACTTATTTTTGGAATAAGCAAAATGATACTAAAATTAATAATGGAGATGGTTCAAACGAGTGGAGTACAAGTTTATTAAATACAGTAAATTTAAATACTAATTATCTTAATAATATTGGTGCAAAATGGAGTAATATGATTGCTGTTACTGATTGGCAAGTTGGTGGAAATAATAGTGATAATATTATGAAGACAGCAAATATAAAAGAAGTATATAAAAACGAAATAATAAGTCCAGCTAAATCGAAAATATTTTCGGCTAAAATAGGACTTATGTATGCTAGTGATTATGGTTATGCTGCATCTGCAAATAATTGGTCAAAAAGTTTGGTTGGATATAGTAATCATGAAGGAAATACTGATGCAACCAACAATAATTCGATGTTTTTAGGAGTATATGAGTGGACTATAACACCAGAATTAGTCACTAATAATACTGTATTTGCTGTGGCAATTTATGGTTATGTGGCTAACATTGAGGCGGATATGGAAGTTGTGCCAGTTAGACCAACTTTTTACTTATACCAAAATGTTAATTATAAAAGTGGCGATGGTACTAAGGCAAATCCATATCGTCTTTCAATTTAATAGAAAAACCAGGAGGTAAATATGAACATTCAAAAAAACAAAAGTAAAGTATTGATAATAATTATAGTTTTTTTGCTACTTGTTGTAGGAGCTACTTTTGCTTATGTCATTGCTCAAAGTAATAAAAGTGCTAGTAGTAATGCTAATGTAACTGCCAAATTACTTGATGATTTACAATTTAGTGTTGATAAAGAAATCAATATTTCTATTAATCAATTTAACTTAGCAAATGGTGGAAGTAATGTCGATGATACAGCCATTGCTAGTGCTAAATTAAGAGCTAATTCCAAAACTAATACAGCTAGTAGAGATTATTATTTGTCTTTTAATATCAAAAGTAATAATTATATTTATACGACTACTGAACAAAAACCGGAAATTATTTTAACTATAAAAGATCCAAATGGTCAAGACATAACATCTATAAATAGCCTTCAATATGTCACTGTTACAGCAGCAGATGGAACTATTACTAAAGGCTTTGATATTACAACGGCCACTGGATTAAAAGAAATAGTTAGTAATTATGAAATTAGATCTAATTCAAGTACTAATTATACTAATCAGGATTGGACTTTTAAAGTTACTTATATAAATCTAGATAGTGATCAAGGAGAAAACGAAGAACATACGTTAAATGCTGAAATAACTATTCGAGAATATGCAGTACTAGCTGATCATATTAAAGCACAATATTATGGAATACAAGGTACTAATAATTTATATTATCATGATTCAACTTTAGCAAATGGTGCAAATGATAATTCTTATCGCTATGCTGGTTCAAGTGATACAACTAGTAATTATGCTTGTTTTGGATACACAGACAGCTGTAATGCAAGTACTACATATAGGATAATTGGGGTTTTTGATGATAAAGTTAAATTAATTGCTAACACATCTAGTTATAGCTTTCCCTGGGATAGTAGTAATTCAAACGTTTGGGAAACATCATCAATTAATAAGTATTTAAACGGATCAAGTGATAGTGTGATAGTAGGTTTCAAAAAATGGCAAAATTTAATTTATAACGCTGCTTGGCAGGTAAGTGGGAAAGAATATGCAGATGTTGCACCAGTTACTGCACAAACGTGTTACAATAACGAAATAAAAAATCCAAAAACCAATTTGATATATAATGCTAAATTAGGTTTGCCATATGTAAGTGAATATGCATACGCGGCATTGCCAAGTGCTTGGACAACCAATATTAATAATTATTCACAAAATAAAGACATTTTAAATAATAATTGGATATTTAATAGTGGATATCAATGGATAATAACACCACAAGCTTCCAGTGGTGGACTATTGATAGCAAGCACTGGATCTATTGGAAGTGCTAATACAAGTTTGTCAGCACAGATTAGAGAAACGTTTTACTTAAATAATAATGTTAAATATAAAAGCGGAGATGGCAGTGTAAATAGTCCATACTTAATAGTTTTGGATTAAGAAATGGAGAAATAAAGATGGATAATAAAAATAATAAGAAAAGGTATACTGTAATTTTTGTAATATTGTTAGTATTAGCTATAGGTATAACATTTGCATATTTAACAGTTAGAAGTAATAAAAATGCTTATAAAGATGCTAATTTATCTACAGGTAAATTAGATAATTTACAATTCAATGTTAGTAAAGATATTTCACTATCTATTAATCAAGACAATTTTGCTAGTGGCAGTGGTAATTTAAGTGATAGTGCCATCGCTTCTGCTAAACTACGAGCCAATAGTACCAAAAATACTGCTAGCTATAATTATTATGTATATTTCGATATCACTTCTAATAATTATGTTTATACTACAAGCGATAAAAAGCCTGAAATAGTTTTGAGTATAACAGATCCAAATGGGACTGATGTAACAAGCATTAATGGTTTATCTTATGTAACAGCGACTAATGCCGATGGTACTACTGTAAAAGGTTTTGATATTACAACAGCAAAAGGATTAAAAAATATAGCTGCTAATTATGACATTACATCTAATTCAAGTACAAATTATACAACACATAATTGGACGTTTAAGGTTACTTTTATTAATCTTGATAGCAATCAGTTAGAAAATCAAAAAAAGAGTTTAAAAGCTAATGTAATTATTCAACAAGATGAAAAAGAACTTACATTAGCCGATTTATGTATTGATCAAACTTTAAGTAACTGCGTTAAAATCCAATATACTGGAATTCAAGGTAGCAAAAATTTGTATTTACATGACAGTACATTAACTAATGGAGCAGGTGATGGCTCATATCGATATGCCGGTTCGAGTGATACAACCAATAATTTTGTTTGTTTTGGTTATGACTCAACTGATGGGACGTGCCCAACAGATAATTTATATAGAATAATCGGTGTGTTTAATGATCAAGTAAAATTAATCAAATACGATTATGCAAAAACTTCACTAATAGGCACGAATGGTGAATATTCTACAACTTACTATAATTGCGAAAATGATGAAAATACATCTTATTGTTCTGGGACAAATAAAGCAAGTAATTCCACAACACAAATTGGAGTTTATCATTATAATTCTACTAATACTAATTCTTGGTATGAAAGTAAATTAAACTCAATTAATTTGAATACCAATTATTTAGATAATATAGGATCAACATGGGCAAATAAAATAGCAACGCACGCATGGAAAATAGGAGGCAATACTTACGAAAATATATCACAAGTGACTGCTTCTGTAGTATATCAAAATGAAATAACAAGTCCTGCGGAAAATACGACATATAATGCCAAAATAGGATTAATGTATGTAAGTGATTACGGATATGCCGCGTCCTCAAGTGCTTGGACTAAAAAATTAGGAATTTGGGGATATAGTGATTCAACAGTAACATCGGTAAATTGGATGTATACAGGGCTTTATGAATGGACATTGACACCACAATATGTAACAGAAAGCACTGCAAATACAGATTATATGGCAAATGTTTTAGATAGCGGTGGCGGAATTACTCAAGGAGTAGTTTATTCAAAAATACTAGGCGGTTTAGCTGCAGTTAGACCAGTTTTTTACCTTAATACTAACGTTAACTATTTAAGCGGAATTGGCACAAAATCTTCACCAATAATCCTTGAATAAATTAAAATATGACAAAACGGTTATATTTACCGTAGTTAGACACTAAATTTTACAAAAACAGTTTACATTTTAGGCATATTTTGATAGAATTTAAATATAGAATAAAGAGGTGTATAAAATATGATGGACTTCATATATGAACTATATAAAAATGATCATTTTACAATGTATTTAACTATTGCTCTTGTAATACTTATTATTTTATTTGTAGTAGTATTATTCTTTGGCAAAAAAGATCAAAAATTGGAAGAAACAAGAAGATTGCAAAAGATAGAATTAGAAAATACATTTAAGGAAGAACCAGCACCTGCGACTCCAGTAGAAGTAACTAAGAGTGCAGTAGAAGAAAATTTAGGACCAGTAAAAGAAGATATACCACTTCCTGATACTAATGTAATGACTTCAACTAATACTATTGAAAAACCACAAACTATTGATGAAACAGTTCATGTTACTGACATTACTCCTAAACTTTCAGTAGTAGAAGAAAATGAAACATTAGATATACCGCCAATAGCAGTTACTAATAATCATAAAGATAATGAAGAAGAAAGTAAACCAATAACTTTGGAAGAATTAAAAAATGCTCCGTTAATTGATGATGATGAAGACATTAACATTGATTTAAGTAGTTTAGATAAAATTAAAAATGAGTTTGATCAAATAGAATTACCTAAAATTAAAGACGAAGTAAAAGAAGAACCAAAGGAAGAAAAAGTATTTAAACCTAGTCAAGTATTTAGTTCCGTTTATGTAAATAAAAAAGATGAAATAAATACTCATAATGAAGAAGAAAAAACAACTGTTGTAAGTGAGCCAACAGTAAATGTGAACTCAAATAGTAAACTATTCACTATTGAAGACGATGATGATGAAGATATGGAATTGCCTTCTTTAAAAAAAGAAGAACCACCTAAAGCTATTTTAAACGAAGTTGAAGGTGAAACTTATCACTTAAAATTTTAAGATTGAATCTTAAAGTTTTTTTATTTGGTTTAAAAAAGTTTTGACAAGCTTTGTCGAATCTCTTGTATCCTAAAAAACTTCCTTTATAATAACGTCCTTGAAGGGAGGTAAATATGCCAAAAGTAAAAACAAGAGAAATGTTTATGCGTGATGATGTCGTTAAAAAATTGTATTCATCTAAAATTGGTCAAAAGTGTTTAGCTAAAACAGTCTGTCAAATTTTAGGTTTGCCATTCGAAGCCATTAGTTTTAAAAT
>CAKOMU010000019.1 GCA_934096755.1 uncultured Bacilli bacterium | reverse complement strand
TAAAAAAATAGTGTATTCTTTAAGTGATAGGTCTGTAAAAAAATTAAATGGAGAAATAAAATCTCGATTAGATTTTGATCAATATAAACATTTGATAATGGATTTAAACGACTTGTTGAATAAAATTAATATTAATGTAGATCCTTATTTATTGATTAAATTAACTTTTTTAAGTTATATTGATGTTAATAAAGAGTCACAAAATACTGATTGTTTAGAAGTAAAAAATATAGAAAATGATAATAACAATAATAATCAAAAATTATCCGAAAATATGCTGGGAAATGATGTTGATTATGAAGAAAAAATTAAAATAAGATTGAATAATTGTTTTGTAAATGCTTCGAAAAAAGATTTGCAAGAAATTCGGGAAGAGTGGCGTTTATTTCAACAAAATGTAGAAGATGTATATGTTAAAGGGTTAATTAATGATACAGTAATAGCTGCTGCTTCTAATAATTATTTAATCTTAGTAAGTAGCATATCTCACATGGATGAAGAAATTAATAACAATTTAGAAAAAATTGAAATATTGTTACAAAATTATTTAAATAGAAAAATAAATCTAATATGTATTGATGAAAATAGATGGAATCAAGAAAAAAATACGTATGTTAAAAATGTTAGAAATGGTTATAAATATAAATTAATGGATGAATTAATTACACCATTAAAAGAAATAAATGCTTCAACTGGTGAGTATGATATGGCTAATGTTTTTGATTTAGATAAAATAGAAATTGAATAAAGAAAGAAGGAATAAAATTATGAATATGCAACAATTAATGCAACAAGCACAAAGGATGCAAAGAGATATAACAAAGAAAAAAAATGAAATTGATGAAATGAAATTTACAGGAAAATCAGCTTGGGTAGAAATAGTTTTTAATGGAAAAAGAGAAATTCAATCTTTTAAAATTTTAAAAGATGGTATCATAGAAAATGATGATAAAGAAATGTTGGAAGATATGATAATGCTTGCAATGAAAGATGCATTTAAACAAATAGATCAAGAAACTGAAAGTAAACTAGGACAATATGCTTCTATGAATGGATTATTTTAATGATTTATCCACCAAGTTTAGAAAAATTAATCAATTATTATAAAAAATTACCGGGAATTGGTGAAAAAAATGCAGAGAGATTAGCTTTGGCAACTTTAAGTTTTAAGGAAAATGAAATTGAGTTGTTTGCTGATGCTCTTGTTGAAACAAAAAAAATACATAAATGCAGTATATGTGGTCATTTAACTGAAAATGATATTTGTTATGTGTGTGCAAATGAAGCAAGAGATCATAATATAATTTGTGTAATTGAGGATTATAAAAGTGTATTTTCTTTTGAAAAAGCTGGTAATTTTAATGGCGTTTATCACGTTTTAAATGGTTTAATAAGTCCGGCAGACAATATTGGACCAGATAATATAAATTTAGCTAGTTTAGTTAAACGCGTTAATGAATTAGAAAATCCAGAGTTAATTTTAGCTTTGAAATCAACAATTGAAGGAGAAACAACTACTTTGTATATAAAGAAAATTTTTGAAAATAAAAATGTTTTAATTTCAAGGTTATCCTATGGCATACCAATGGGCGCGGAGATTGATTATTTAGATATTATTACGTTAGATAAAGCTTTAGAAGATCGTAAAAAAATTAGTGAATAATAAATAATTATTAACATAGAATTTGATAGAGGATCTATGAAAAAAATTATTTTTTTATTAGTTAAGCGTGTTGTTTTAGCTATTTGTTTGGTTTATGCATTTGATTTAGTGGGGAGTGGATTAAATGTGTTTATTCCCATAAATATTATTACTATAATAGTAGTTTCTAGTTTGGGAATGAGTGGTTTGTTATCATTAGTGGCAATTTATTTTGTTTTGTTGTAGGAGGAAATGTGGAAGTGAATGTTTTGGAAAGGTTAGTAAAGTTTTATCATGGGAATAAAATTTCTCATGCTTATTTGCTTGAAACTAATAATTTGGAAAAATGTTTTGATGATTTATTAAAAGTAATTAAACAAATTTTTTGTGAAAATGATTACCAAGAAAATTGTCAAAAGTGTAATATTTGCAACTTGATAGAACAGAATTATTTACCATCATTAAAGATTATTGAAACAGATAGTAGTTCTTTAAAAAAAGAACAAATATTAGAATTAAAAAAAGCTTTTAGCACTAAACCTGTTTATACTAAAGAAAATATTTATGTAATTAAAGAAGCTGAAAAATTGACTGATGCTTCTGCTAATACGATGTTGAAATTTTTAGAAGAACCAGAAGAAAATATTATTGGTTTTTTTGTCACTAATAATATTAATAATGTGATTTCTACTATTAGAAGTAGATGTGAAGTTTTGAAAGTTTATTACCCTGAAAATACAATAAATGTCGATGCTTTAATGACTGACAGATATGAAGAAATGTTTAACATTTGTAAAAATTATTTAGTGGAATTAAAGCGGGGTAGTGGTATTTTTATTAATCGTGATATTTTACTGTGTAAATATAAAGAAAGAGAAGATATTAAAACTTTTTTTAAAATTCTAATGATAATTTTTGAGGAACTTTTAAAGAAAAAATTAAGTTTTGAAAATGAATTTGATAGATTTAATTTGAAAGAATTAGAATGTTTGAAATTGAAAGAAATTCAGGATGGATTGCAATTAATAATAAGTACGATTGATAATTTAAGTTTTAATGGAAATGTTGAATTACTGTTGGATAAATTTGTAATAGAAATGAGTGGTGAAAATGTCTAAGGTCTTTGGGTGTTCTTTTAATAGTAATAGTAAAGTTTATTATTTTTTAGGTGAAGATACTTTTTTAGTGAATGATATTGTGGTTGTAAAAACATCTAGAGGGGAACAGATTGTCAAAATTGTTCAAATTCTTGAAAAAGATTTAGAGGTTAGTGAAAGTATTATTAGATTAGCAACAAAAGATGATTATAATCAGTTTTTGAATAATTTAAAAGATGAAAATAAAGCTTTACAAAAGAGTCAGGAATTAGTAAAAGAACTAAATCTAAATATGCATATAATAGGTGCCCAATACAACTTAGATCGTAGTCAATTACTTTTTAATTTTACGGCTGATAATCGTATTGATTTTCGTGAATTGGCAAAAAAATTGGCATCTATTTATCATACAAGAATTGAGTTAAGACAGATTGGTGCAAGAGATAAAGCTAAAGAAGTTGGTGGTATTGGTGTTTGTGGTGGCGAATTGTGTTGTGTTAGATTTTTAAAAAAAATTGATACTATTACTATGAATATGGCTAAAAATCAAAATTTAGCTTTAAATCCTAGCAAAATTAATGGTTGTTGTGGGAGGCTTTTATGTTGTTTAGCTTATGAAGATGAAAATTATGTTAAATCAGCTAAAACAATGCCTAAGGTAGGAGATAAAATAAAAATTGATAACAAAGATGGGCAAGTAGTTAATGTAGATATTTTGAATAGAACATGCAAAGTTTTAATTGATGGAGAAAAAGTAGATTATGTTGTCGATAGTCAAGAATGATTTATTTGATTACAAAAATCGATATATATATCAGTCAAAAGATGGCTTTCGTTTTTCATTAGATTCTATTTTATTGGGAGAGTTTGCTACATTAAAAACTAGTGATAAAATAATATTGGATATGTGCACTGGTAATGGTGTAGTTCCTTTAATTATTAGTTTAAAAACTAATTCTCATATCGTTGGTTTTGAAATTCAAAAAGATATTGCTCTCTTAGCTCAAAAATCTGTGGAACTTAATGATTTACAAGAACAAATTTCTATTATAAATGATGATGTTAATTTGATTAACAATTATTTTTCTCGTGAATATTTTGATGTTATTACATGTAATCCTCCATATTTTAAATATACTGAGACTAATTATGTCAATCACAATGATTATTTATTATTAGCACGTCATGAAATAGCAATAAACTTAGAACAAGTAATGAATATTGCCAGTCAATATTTAAAAAATAAGGGTATTTTTTATTTAGTTCAAAGATCAAGTAGGTTAGATGAAATAATTGTTTTAGCTGATAAATACAATATGCATGTCAAAGAGGTACAATTGATAAGCACAAAAGTTGGTTCTAAACCACAAATAGTGTTAATAAAATGTGTGAAAAATAGTAAAATGGGATTAATTATAAATAAAGAAATATGTGTTGAAAGCCTAACAAGTTATCAACATATATTTGATAGGAGTTGAAATGAAGTTAATTGTAGGGTTAGGAAATCCTGGTAGTGAATATGATAAGACTAGACATAATGTTGGTTTTATGGTTTTAGATTATTTTGCAAGGTCTAATGATTGGAAAGAAAAATATAATGCTAAGTATTGTATAAAAACTGTGAATGATCAAAAAATAGTGTTAGTAAAACCTTTAACTTATATGAATAATTCTGGTTTAGCTGTAGGACAAATAGCCAGGTATTATGATATTTCTGTTCGTGACATATTAGTTATCCAAGATGATTTAGATTTGGTAATAGGAAAATATAAATTAAAAGTGAATTCTAGTAGTGGAGGTCATAATGGAATAAAATCTATTATTGCTTCTTTAGGAAGTCAGGATTTTGCAAGATTAAAAATTGGAATTAAAGATGAAAATAAAAAAGATGTGATCGATTTTGTTTTAGGAAAGTTTAGTAAAAAAGAACTTGAATTATTAGAAAATAATTATGATTTATATGATGAAATAATTAATTCATTTATAAATGTTGGTATAGATAAGACTATGAATGTTTATAATAGGAAATGAGTGTTTAAATGAAATTTTTAGATAATTATTTTAAATATGATGTGGGTGTAGAGATGTCAGGTTTAACTGAAGAGTTAAGCTTTTTTTACTTGCAACGATTACAAGAACAATATAAACAAAATATTATCGTTTTAACGAGTTCTTTATATGAAGCTAATAAAATTTATAATGGGATAAGTCATAATGAAAATGTTTATCTTTTCCCTATGGACGATTTTTTATCTTCTGTAGTGGTAGCAGCTAGCCCTGAATTAAAGTATAAAAGATTAGAAACTTTAGATAAATTAAAAAATACTACTAATAATATTATTGTTACTAATTTAATGGGATATTTGAAATTTTTAACTGCTAAAACTGTGGATAATTCTAAAGTAATTAACATTAATGAAAATATTAAAAGAGATGAATTAGTCGAAATTTTTCAAAAACTTGGTTATAATCGTGAATCATTGGTTACAGCTAGTGGAGAAATGGCGGTACGTGGATTTATTTTAGATATTTTTCCTATTGATGAGCGTCATCCTATAAGAATAGAGTTTGATGGTAATTTAATTGAAAGTATAAAGTATTTTGATGAAAATAGTCAAATCACTTTTGAAAGTGTCGATACTGTGCGTATTAAAGCTATCGATGAAATTGCTAGTAATGGTTATAATTCTTTGTTTGATTATGCAGATAATCCTTTGGTCGTATATATAGATAAAGCTCAAATAGAAGCAGCTTACACACATTTATTAGAAGATATTTGTGAATATCAAAAATCACAAAGTAATCAAGAAAAAACAATGTTTGAATTAGAGGATATTCCAGCTAAAAATAAAATATATATAAATTTATTTAATTCTGGAGATAATGATTTAAAAGCTAAGAGTATTATAAATTATAAACAAGATTTTGAAAAATTAGAGCAGGATGTTTATTCTTGGATTAAAAGTGGTAAGAAAGTGCATTTTTGGTTACAAAATGAAGAAGAAAAAAAGAAAATTGAAGCAGTTATTCCTAGTGCAGAAGTAGATATAATTCCAATAATGCATGGATTTATTTTAAGTAATGATGTTGTAATAGGTGCCGGTGATATTGAAGAAATTAAAAGAGTAAGTAATTATAAAAGTAATTTTCATATTGGTAAAAAAATTAAAGATTTCAATCAATTAGAAAATGGTGATTACGTCGTTCATATTGCGCATGGTATTGGTATTTATCAAGGTATAACAACTTTAAATGTCAAAGGCGTAAAGAAAGATTTTTTGACAATTCATTATGACGGCAGCGATAAAATTTATGTACCAGTAGAAAAAATTAATTTAATCTATAAATACACAGGTAAAGATGGAATTGCTCCTAAATTAAATAAATTGAATAGTAATAATTGGGAAAAAACTAAGAAATATATTGCTGGTAAAGTAAAAGATATATCGAGAGAGTTAATAAAACTGTATCAAGAAAGAATAAGTTTAAAGAAAAATCCTTATAAAAATTATCCAGAAGAGCTTGTTTTTGGTAATGAATTCAAATATCAATTAACTAAAGATCAACAAAAAAGTGTTAATGACATTAATAACGATTTAACTAAAGATTTTCCAATGGATCGATTGCTTTGTGGTGATGTAGGGTTTGGTAAAACGGAAGTAGCTATGCGTGCTATGTTTAAAACAGTTTTAAATAATGAACAAGTTCTCTATTTATGTCCTACAACAATTTTGTCTAAACAACAGTTTGAAGTTGCAAAAAAAAGATTTGGCAATTGGCCGATTGAAATAGCACTTTTAAATAGATATACTACTAAAAAAGAAGCAAAAGAAATTTTAGATAATTTTGCATCAGGTAAAATTGATATTTTATTTGGGACTCATCGTATTTTAAGTGATGATATTAAACCAAAAAAGTTAGGTCTTTTAGTAGTAGATGAAGAACAGAGATTTGGTGTTACACATAAAGAAAAGATTAAACAATTGAAAAACGACGTTAATGTTTTAACATTAAGTGCAACTCCAATACCAAGAACTTTAAAAATGGCTTTATCAGGTTTAAGAGATTTATCTGTTATTGATACTCCTCCAGTTAATAGATATCCAGTGCAAACTTATGTGGTAGTAGAAGATGATTTTTTAATTAAGGATGCTATTTATAAAGAATTAGCTCGTAATGGACAGGTATTTATATTGTATAATCGGGTAGAATCTATCGAATCATATATGCACCATATTCAAGCATTAGTAAAAGATGCTACAATTAATTTTGCTCATGGCCAAATGGATAAGAGTAGGCTTGATAATATTATGAACGATTTTGTTGAAGGAAAATTTGATATTCTAATATGTACTACAATAATTGAAAGTGGAATTGATATTCCTAATGTAAATACTTTGATTATTCATGATGCCGAAAATTTTGGCTTAAGTCAATTGTATCAATTAAGGGGGCGTGTTGGTCGAAGTGATAAAATAGCTTATGCTTATTTAATGTATCAAAAGAATAAACTGTTAAATGATATGGCCATTAAAAGACTTAATACTATTAAAGAATTTACTGAGTTAGGTAGTGGATATCGTATTGCTATGCGAGATTTAAATTTACGTGGAGCAGGTGATATTTTTGGGGCATCACAAGCTGGATTTGTCGATAGTGTAGGAATTAATCTTTATATGAAAATGATTGATGATGAATTAAAAAGAGAACGAGGATTGGAAGTAGAAGAAGATGATTTAGAAACACAATCTTTAATCAATGTGACAACACATATTAGTGATGATTATGTAAGTGATGAAGATATTAAAATTGAAATACATCAAAAAATTAATGAGATTGATTCATATGATAAATTATTAGCAATAAAAAGTGAATTAGAAGACCGTTTTGGAAAAGTAAATGAAGATATTTTAGTATATATGTATGAAGAATGGTTTGCTAATATTGCACAAAAATATAATATTAAACAGGTAATTCAAACTGATAGAATGGTAGAAGTGACATTACCACGAGAAATATCTCAAAATATAAAAGGAGATAAATTGTTAATGGAAGCTTTATCTTTAACCAAACAATTTAATATTAAATATGTTAATGAAAAAATTACTATTACTTTGTATATTAAAAATTTAGATAAACATTTTATTTTTTACTTAGTAAGTTTACTTGAAAAAATTCTTTAATACATAATTTTAACTAATTTTTCCACAATAAATATTGAAGTGGAGTGAATGTGTTGAAACAAACTGGTGTAACTAGAAAAATAGATGAGTTAGGACGAATTGTAATTCCTAAAGAAATTCGTAAAAATTTAGGAATTAGAGATGGTGAAGTTTTAGAAATATTAGTAGATCAAGATATGATATGTTTAAAAAAACATTATGAAATTCAAAAATATGAAGATTTTAGTAAAAAATTAGCCTTGTTAGTTAGTAATATTTATAATGTAGAAGTAATTATTACAGATAGAGAGAAAGTTATTACATCTTCTTTAGGTCAAGATTTTCATAATAAATTATTGAATGAGAAGCTATTAGAACTTTTAGATAATAGAGAAAGTTATATAAGTAGTGCAATGGATAAACTGACTTTTGGTGCATTAGAAGTAGAAGGATATTTTACATGTGTTCCTATTATTGATGATAGTTCAGCGATTGGTTTAATTATTTTAGTAGCAAATAAATTAGAAGATTTAGTATTATTGGGAAAGTTTATGGCTAAGATTATTGTAGATAAACTAGATATTTTTTAAAATTACTTGGTTGATTAATAAAATAAATTATGATAAACTATGGTTAATTAACGAAGAAAGAAAGAGTAAATATTGGTGATTACATAGAGAGTTCTTGGTTGGTGCAAAAGAATTAATTTACAATATTGAACATGGTTCTGGAGTTAAATCGGGTCATTACGTTATAAATAATAGATGCATGATAAATCGTGAATTAAGGTGGTACCGCGGGTTATACTCGTCCTTAGTTTATGATTTTTTTTGTTTTTTTGGAGGTAATAATGCGTAATTTTGAAAAAATTAGTTGGAGAGCATTTAGTCAACAAATTATTGATGATAAAGAAATGTATGAAAATTATTTATTGCCTAGTAGAGCATCTAAATCTAGTGCAGGATATGATTTTTTTGCATTAAAAGATTATGTTATTAAACCAGGGGAAATAGTTAAAATTCCCACTGGCTATAAGGCAAAGTTTAATGAAAATGAAGTGTTATTTTTAATTTTAAGGAGCAGTTTAGGTTTTAAATATAATCTTCGTTTAACTAATCAAGTGGGAGTTATTGATCGAGATTATTATAATAATAGTGGTAATGAAGGACACATATATGTTTCGATTCAAAATGAAGGTAACAAAGAATTTGTGCTACGTCAAAATGAAGCATATGTGCAAGGAATATTCGTGAATTATTTGTTAACGGATGATGATAAAGCTACTAATGATAGAATTGGAGGCATTGGTAGTACTAATAAAGAGAAAGAAGGATAATTATGAAAGAAAAATATTATATTTCGACAGCGATTGCTTATACTTCTGGCAAACCACATATAGGTAATACTTATGAAATTGTTTTAGCAGATGCAATTGCAAGATTTAAAAGATTAAAAGGATTTGATGTTTATTTTCAAACTGGTACGGATGAACATGGTGAAAAAATAGAAATTAAAGCTAAAGAAGCTGGAATAACTCCTAAGGAATACGTAGATAATATTGCTTTAGAAATTAAAAATATTTGGGATGTAATGAATACCAGTTATGATAAATTTGTAAGAACTACAGATGAACATCATGAAAAAGTGGTACAAGATATATTTAAAAAGATGTATGAACAAGATGACATCTATAAGGGAGAGTATAAAGGATTATATTGTACTCCTTGTGAATCATTTTGGACAGAATCACAATTAATTGATGGTAATTGTCCAGACTGTGGTCGTCCTGTAGAAGAAAAAAGTGAAGAAGCGTACTTTTTTAGATTATCAAAATATCAAAAAAGATTGGAAGATTACATTGAAAGCCATCCTGATTTTATAAAACCAGTTGCTAGAAAAAATGAAATGATAAATAATTTTATAAAACCTGGTTTACAAGATTTATGCGTATCTAGATCTTCTTTTAGTTGGGGAATTCCTGTTACAATTGATCCTAAACACGTTGTATATGTTTGGTTGGATGCTTTAACAAATTATATTACTAACATTGGTTATGACGTTTTAAATCCTGATCCTGATTTTAATAAATGGTGGCCAGCTGATTTACATTTGATAGGAAAGGATATAATTCGTTTTCATACAATTTATTGGCCTTGTTTTTTAATGAGTTTGGGTTTAGATTTACCTAAACAAGTTTTTGGACATCCATGGTTAATTATGGCTGATGGTAAAATGAGTAAAAGTAAAGGTAATGTCATTTATGCTGATGATTTGGTTAAAGAATATGGTGTCGATGCTATTAGATATTTCTTTTTACATGAAATGCCTTATGCTAGTGATGGTGTTTTTTCTAAAGAATTATTGATTGAAAGAATAAATGGCGATTTAGTAAATATTTTAGGAAATTTAGTTAATAGAACAGTAAGTATGGCTCATAAATATTTTGATGGTAAAGTAGAAGTGAATAATGTTTCTACTAATGAAGATCAAGAGTTATTAAATATGGTTAGTCAATTAGATAAAAAAGTGACAGAAAGAATGGATGAATTACAAATTGGTCTTGCTATTGATGAAATATTTGAAGTATTAAAAAGATGTAATAAGTATATTGATGAAACAACACCGTGGGTATTAGCTAAGGATTCAAGTAAAAAAGAAAGATTACAAACAGTTTTATATAATTTATTAGAAAGTATAAGAGTTTGTGCTGTTTATTTGCAAACTTTCTTGCCGGATACAGCAGCAAAAATATTTGCAGTATTGAATACAGATTCTAAAAATATTGATGATGAACCTTTAAAATTGCCTGTAGTACTAAATGATCCTATACATTTATTTGATAGAATTGAGGAAAAGTAATGTTTGTTGATACTCATTGTCATTTATTTAAAGAGTATTTTGAAGATTTGGATAAAGTAATAAAAAGTTCACAATTTAATTTAGTCAATTATTATATTAATAATGGAAGTGATGCTGATTCTAATAAAGAAGTATTGGAATTGATAAAAAAGTATCATAATATGTATGGAGCTTTAGGAATTCATCCTGAAGATGTTGATAAATATAAAACTGAAGATTTAAAATTTATTGAACAAAATATTAACAATTCAAAAATTGTTGCTATTGGAGAAATTGGTTTGGATTATTACTATACGAAAGAAAATAAGGAACGACAAATTGACTTATTAGAACAACAATTGAAAATAGCCGAAAAATATCATATGCCGGTTATAATTCATAGTAGAGAAGCAACGCAAGATACTATTGATACTTTAAAGAAATATCAAGTAAAAGGAGTTATTCATTCTTTTTCGGGAAGCCTGGAAGTTGCTAAGATTTATGTGAAAATGGGTTATTTGTTAGGTGTTAATGGCGTTATTACTTTTAAAAATGCTCATATTAAAGACGTTATACGTGAAGTCGGTTTAGAAAATATTGTTTTGGAAACTGATAGTCCTTATTTAACGCCAGAGCCATATAGGGGAAGACAAAATACTCCAGAACATATTTTTGATATTGCTAAATTTGTAGCTACCTTATTTCAGGTTTCTTTAGAAGAACTAGCAGATATTACTAATAATAATATTAAAAAGTTATATACAAAAATGATCATTGATTAATTTAATGGTCTTTTTGTTTAACAGATAAAACAGAAGTAATAAGTCATATAAATGGATTTTTTTACCTTTTGAAAATTATAAAAGGGTAATAATTTACTGTAGAAATGTAGTCAATAATTTATCAATCGATACTTCTAAAATGAGCATGCTATTATAACAAATCTTTATATAATAGCAATGTAAGTTATTGCCAATTGATTTTGAAGTGTCTAAATGCTATAATTGTCTTATCCGGGAAGGTGGATAATTTGAAAGGTGTAAATTATTTTACAAGATTGATAGTGCTTTTCTGTGTAGTGTTGATTGCTAAAAGTAGTACTGATGTAAGAGATGCTGCAGTAGAAAATGATAATGTCAATAAAACAATTAATCTATCGACAATGGCGATGAAAGTTGTAGAAGTAGAACAGGCTCTTAAAGATACAGCGATTGATACTTATACAGGTGATTTAACAGGTTATGCAGCTAATTGCCCATTATGTAGTGGTAAACTTGCTTGTTTACCTAGTTTAAATGTTAGTAATGGCGTAAATACTTATAATGATGTAGAATATGGTACTGTTAATATTGTGGCTTCTAGTAAAAATTTGCCATGTGGCTCGATTGTTAGTTTTTATAGTAATAGAATTAGTAATGAAAAAGTATATGCGATTGTACTTGATCGTGGAGTTTTAGGAAATGCGTTAGATTTTTTAAGTCCTAGTGAAAGATATGCGGCTGATTATATTGGTAGGAGTTCTATTACTTATGATGTATTAAGGAGTGGATGGGAATAGTAAATATTCCCTTTAATATTAGTTATGAAAGCAAAAAAAAGATTAGGACAAAATTTTTTAAAAGATGAAACAGTTATTATGAAAATTGCTAATGAAATTGAGGCAACTCCAGAAGACTTGATTATTGAAATAGGTCCAGGGAGAGGTGCTTTAACAAAAAAATTACTTACTAAGAATTGTAAAGTGTTAGCATATGAGTTAGATTTGGATTTAAAACCTGTTTTGATTAATTTAAATAAAGAACAATTAACAGTTATTTTTAAAGACATTTTAAAAAGTAATATAAAAGAAGATATTAAAGATATAAAATATAAAGAACTTTATTTAGTGGGAAATTTACCATATTATATTACTACCCCAATTATTGAACATATTATTAGTCAAGATTTAGATTTTAAAAAATTTACTATAATGGTTCAAAAAGAAGTAGCTGATCGTTTTTTAGCTAAACCAAAAAGTAAAAATTATGGTTATATGACTTTATTATTAAATTATTATTTTGAACTTGAAAAAGTTTGTGATGTGTCTAAGTATGCTTTTGTACCTGTTCCTAAAGTAGAAAGTGCTGTTGTAAGTTTTAGACCTAGAGAAAATAAACCAGAAGTTGATATAAGTAAATATAAAGTATTTTTGAAAAATGTATTTAGACAAAAAAGAAAAACTTTAAAAAATAATATTGGTGGTATTTATGATTGGGATAAACTAAAAAAAGTATTGGCACAGAGAAATATTTTAGAACAGGTTCGAGCTGAAGAACTTAGTGAAGATGTACTTATTGATTTGTTTCATGCTACTCTTTAAGAGTAGTTTTTTAGTGGTCTAAAATAGCATTTCTAACATATAATTAAATGGTGATTACTATTGGATATTAATAAAGGTGATTATGTGACTAGAAATAGTTATAATAATGATACTGTGTTTAAAGTTCTAAATATCAAAGATGGAGTAGTTTATTTAAAAGGAGTAGAAGTTCGATTAGTAGCTGATGCTGATATAAAAGATTTAAAAAAAATAGATAAAGTTGTAGAGAATGAAGATGTGGATGACATAGATATTAAAGATGAGCTTTTAACTAGAGGAGAATATTTTTATTTACCGGCCAAAGTGTTGCATATCGATGGTGATGAGGAATATTTGACCAGATGTTTAAAATTTTATAAACGAAATGGTATTTTAGCTATTGGGAAAAAAATTAATGAAAGAAATGTTTATGAACAATTGCCGTTACTTTTAAAAGAATATAAGCCTGATATTGTAATTATTACAGGGCATGATGCTTATTTGAAGAAAAAGGGTAATGTAAATGATTTAAAAAATTATAAGAATTCAGAGTATTTTGTAAAAGCAGTTAAAGTTGCTAGAAATTATGAAAAATCACATGAAAAATTAGTGATTATAGCTGGTGCTTGTCAAAGTGATTATGAAGAATTAATTAAAGCTGGAGCCAATTTTGCATCTAGTCCTAAACGAGTAAATATTCATGCGCTAGATCCAGCGATTATTGCCAGTACTATTTCATTAACTGAACGTAATAAGGAAATTGATTTAAAAAAATTATTAAATAAGACAAAATATAAAGAAGATGGTATGGGTGGTCTTATGTGCAATGGTCTTATGTATGTTGGTTATCCAAGGTAGGGGGAAAATATGAATATTAATTTAGTAAAAGAAGAAATAAAAAGTCACTTGTCTCAAAAAGTACTTGTATCAGTTTATGGTATGCGTAATAGAATGGAAAAATTTGAAGGACGCTTATATAAAGTTTATCCTAATTTATTTAGTGTATTAATTAATGGAGAAGAAAAAAGTTTTCCATATCGTGATATTATAACTGAGGATATTAAAATAAAGTATTTGTAAAGTATTGCCAAAATAAAAAATATGATATAGAATTTAAGTGTGATACATTAGGAGGATTTATGGAAATTACAAGAGTAGATATTTATCACAGAGAAAAAGAAAATTCACGTCTTAAAGCATTTGTGGATTTTACAATTGATGATTGCCTTGCAATTAAAGGGGCTAAAATTATTGAAGGTAATACAAGATTATTTGTAGCAATGCCTGGAAAGTTAAATAAAGAAGGAAAGGAAGAAAATATAGTATTTCCTACTAATAAAGAAACTAGAGAAAAATTTGAATCAGTTATTTTAGAACAATATAACAAAGAAATGCAAGAAAACTAGGAAACTAGTTTTTTTAATTTGCATAATTTGGTATAATTAGATTAACATAGGGTAATACTTATGGGTGAAAGGAGTGTGGCGTTTTGCCAAAGACAAAGGAAATTGCTAAGACACGTAATGTAGCAATTGAATTGTGGCGATTTGTAATTGCTTTTGCAATTATCGGTTTTCATACAGGATATATTATTGCAAGAAGCTGTAATGGTGCAAATGGCTATTGGATGGAGGTTTCTAATTGGTTTTTTGGTTCAAGTGAAGTATTGTTAATATTTACTGTAACTGCAGGTTATTTTATGGTAGCTCATTTTAAAAAGATGATGGCTAAAAAAGAATATTCTAGTCTAAGTGCTTCTAGTAGAGCTTGGGAGTACACTAGTACAAGAATTAAAGGATTATTGCCAATACTTATTTTGGGTTATATTTTAGGAGTAATAATTTCAACTAAATTTTTCTATCCAGATTATAATTTCCAACAAGTATGTACGATGCTTATAAATAGCGTTTGGGAATTTCTAGGATTCCATGCTGTAGGTCTACGTAGTTTAGGTAATGAATTCTTTAATTTAAATGGTACTTTATGGTTTATATCTGCTATTATCATTGTTGGTTACTTCCTATATTGGGGATTATGTAAAAATGAAGATTTTATGGCTGGAGTACTAGCACCATTTACATTTATTTTCTTAACTGGATGGTGGTGTTTTACAAATACTCGTGCAGCTCAAACTGCTTGGTCTACTTTTGGATCACAAACTCTATCTACTAATGGTATGGGTGGTTCTGCAACTGGTGCAACAGCAGTTATTGGCTTTAATAATGGTTTAGTATTTGTTCTTTTAGGTATGCTTGGAGGAATGATTCTTTACTATCTTATTCAAAAGTTACAAGAACATAAATTTACTGAAGGTGAAAAATGTGCTTTAACTATATTAAATGTTATTGTTTCAGTTTTATTACTATGGTATATAATTTATGCTCCAACTTGGTTTAATTTAGAAAGATGGACTGTGGCATTACTATGTATTACAGTAGTAGGTTTAAGTTTACTTAATAAAGATTATGTTACAAAATTATTAAATAATAAGGTAACTAGTGGTTTATTTGAATATTTAGGAAGCATTTCTTTATATGTTTATATGCTACATTATCCTATTGCTATAATGATTTTAAGAATGTTAGGTAAAAATTCACAAGCAACTACATATTCTTTCTGGTTAATATTTATACCTACAGTTATTATAACGATCGTGTTAAGTTGTGTAACTAAATGGGTTATGGATGCAACTATTTTGAAGAAGAAAAATGATTAGAAAAGAAGAATTCTTATGGAAACATAGGAATTTTTTTTGTATAATAAAGATGGTGATAATATTGAAAGTAATTACAAAAAGAGATATAGGTAAGTTAATTAAAGATAATGATATGGTGGCTATATCTGGATCAGGCGGATCAGGTTCTTGTGAAGATATTTTAATGGGGATAAGAGAGTCTTTTTTATTAAATGGTCATCCACGTAATATTGGTGTTACATGTGGTATTTCTCCTGGTAATTTAACTAGAGATTTAGTTGGTATGAATATTTTAGCTGAACCAGGATTAGTAGGAAAAGCAATATGTGCCCATTTGGGGATGGGTAAAGTTTTTGGCGAAGCGGTAGGTAATAATCAATTCCCAGCATTTGCAGTACCACTCGGCGTTATAAATCATTTGTATCGCGCAATTGGAGGGCAAGAAATAGGTGTTTTTACACATATTGGTTTAAATACTTTTGCTGATCCTAGATATAATGGTTGTCGAGCTAATGATTTGGCTAGTTCGTTAGATGATATTGTTAAATTAGTTCACATCGATAATAAGGAAATATTGTTTTATAAGTCATTTCCTATAAATGTTGCTGTCATAAAAGGGACTTATGCAGATCAAGATGGTAATATTTCTTTAGAAGAGGAAGCAGTAATTGGGGAACAATATAATATGGCTATTGCGGCTCATAATAGTGGTGGCATTGTTATTGCGCAAGTAAAAGAAATTAAACCTAAAGGTAGTTTAAAAGCCAGAAATGTTTTGGTTCATTCATCGTTAGTTGATTATGTGTTAGTAGCACAACCAGATAAGTCATTAAAAGAATATAATATGCCAGAATATCGACCAGAAGTAACAGGTGATAAAAAAATAAAAATAGAAATTCCTAGTAGAGGTTTAGATGCAAGAAAGGTTTGTGCTAGACGAGCATTTTTAGAAATTAAAAAAGGTGATGTAATCAATTTAGGAGTTGGTATGCCAGATGGTGTTGCTAATGTTGCGTATGAAGAAAATTGCTTAGATGATATTTATTTATCTGTTGAAGTAGGTCCAACAGGAGGGATGCCAATTGGTGGAATTGCATTTGGTGGTGCTATCAATCCTGATTCAGTAATATCGACGGCTAGTCAATTTGATGCCTACAATGGTGGTTCACTTGACATGGCAATTTTAGGTATTGCTCAAGTAGATAAAAAGGGAAATGTAAATGTTTCTAAATTTGGATCAAGGGTGACTGGTCCGGGTGGTTTTATTAATATCACACAACCAACTAAAAAAATAATTTTTATGGGTACTTTTATGGCGGATGGGCTTGAAGAAGAAATAAAAAATGGTAACTTACATATTGTAAAAGAAGGAACAACTTCTAAATTTGTGGAAAAAGTTGAACAAGTTACTTTTTCGACCAAGGAAGCAAGAAAACATAATCAAGATATTTGGTACGTAACAGAAAGAGCTGTGTTTAAACTAGTAGATGAAGGAATTATGTTAGTAGAAATTGCAGAGGGTATTGATTTAGAAAACGATGTTTTAGCTAAGATGTCCTTTAAACCATTAATTAGTAAAGATTTAAAGATAATGGATCCAAGAATATTTAAAGAAGAAAAAATGGCCACTAATAGACATTAACAAAAAAGTTTTGGATGACAGTTCATAAAAATTTGTCCTTGACATAGCATATATAGTATGGTATTATTGAAACCATCGCTAAAAAGGAGAGATGATTTATGAATAAAGTAGAATTTGTCTATGGAAGAGATAGCGAAGGAAATAATCAACTTATAGGTGCAATTGTATATTCATACGATGGAGAAAAGATTCATAAGAAAGAATATTATGTAGGAATTAAAGAAAAAAATAATGAAGCTTTTAAGGAAGAATATGCGTCTTTAAATATTGAAGGTCGTATATATTTTCCACAAACAGGTCAAACTGGATATTTACAAAAAAACGATACTGTAATCGATTATAAAGATGGTTTAGATGTTAGAGAAGCTTTAAGTGAAAAAGTTGATGTTTATAGAAACAAGGCTGTTGATGAAAAAGTTAAAGCGAAAATGGCTGCTAATCTGGCTTATATCATGAGTTTAGATCCAGAAGATCCATTAGTAGAATTAAATGATTGTACTGTAAGTAGAAGACGTTCAAGTAGATAGTTATAATTATCTACTTTTTTCATATAATTAAATGGTGATACTATGGATAATATAACTTTTGGTAGTCAAGAAGTAAAAATGATTGATCGTAGTACAATTACTATTACAGGAGTAAATAAAATAGTCAGTTTTGATGATGAAGAATTTTTAATGGAAACTAATATGGGTAATTTACGTTTGTTAGGTAATTCTTTAGAATTATTAAAATTAGATACCAATGATGGAAATGTAAAAATTAAGGGGAAGATAAACTCATTTATGTATATTGATGGTAAAGTTAAAGATAAAGAAGAAAGTTTATTTACAAAATTATTTAAATGAATAGTTATGTTCAATTGTTGGCTTTGGGATTTTCGTTTCTTTATGGAATCTTCTTTTACTTAGCAGCTAGTTTAAATAAATATTTTATTGATAATAAAAGTGTGGTTAGTCAATTAGTAATAAGTCTTATTTTTATTATTGATATTGTAATAGTCTATGTTTATATCATGTATAAAATTAATTTGGGAATTATGCATCCTTATTATGCTATTGTGTTTTGTTTAGGATATTTGTTAGTATGGAAAAATAAATCATTAATTTTTAAAGGAAAGAATTACATGGTTAATAAAAAGAAAAAGAAATTTAAAAAGTGGTAGGCTAGATACATTGAGTATTTAGTTTTTTAATTTCAAAAATATTTGCGGTCATAAATTCTCTATGATATACTTGTTATGATAGAAGGATAGTGATGGTAATGAGTAATTTTGCTATATTTGTAGAAATGCTTAAAAATAATCCTGAATTTACTAATTTAACTATAAGTAATGGGAAAATATCTTATGCTGGAAAAACTGTGAATTTTAGTATATTTGATTTTCAAGATTTTTTTAATAAAAATAGTCGATTTAAAGAAGAAATGACCACTTTAAAAGCTGATGCATTAATTGGGATTTTAGATGTTCATGCTAAATATTATGATGAGTTACAAAAAGAAAAAAATATAGATGAAGAACAATTTACTAAGATCACACAAGAATATCCAGTCTTGAAATCTTTTCATTTAATACATAATCATCAAAAAATAGAAAATGTTGTAAAAAATTATGTTCATTATCAAGATAGATTTGGAGTAAATCATTTAATTAGTGATATATCATTAGAAGAATTGTTAAAATTTTACAATGATATTATAACTATTAAAGGTGCAAATGTTTCGGCAGAAGAATTATATAGTTATTTGTGTCAGCAAAAAAAACAGATTACTATGGAATGTTTAAATGAGGCTTTAATGCGTAATAATGCTAGTGAAGAACATTTGAATAATTTAAAATTATTAAATGATCGTAATCATGCAACCGGTGATACGTTGGATACACCTTTTGGAAATGAAGAAGAAAAAATTTATGTTAGTCATGGAATGATTACTACTTTTAATTTGGATAAAAATAATAAATATGTTAAAGAAAATCATGAGGCTAGTGGTAGTAGTGCTACGAGTGAAGTAATGGAAAATACTCCAACAGAAGACTATATTGAGGAAAAAGATAAGATTCCTTTAGTTACTTTCGAAGAGTATGAAAAATTAATTTTAAAACCAGATGAATATACCCAAGAAGAAAATGATAAAATTAAAGTATTTGAAAACTATTTATTTGATGTTATTACATATAAAGATTATTTAATTCCTGAAATATATCGATATTATGTGAAATATTGTCAATTGTCTAATTATTTGTATTCATTAAAAAATCCTAATAATAATATTATTGAAACTAAACAACGTTATGAAGAAATGTTAGATAGAAGTGAAAATGCAACACTTACAAATGTTCAAGATAAAGTTTTAAAGCTAGTTAGAACCAATCCTAATTTAGATAAAGTAGGTTTTGCTTCTATTACTATTTATGTTGTAATTTTATTAATTATTATAGGTATTTTAATTGCCGTATTTTTGTTATTAAAATAGATAATGTTGTCAAATAGTTGTAAATATGAAAAAACTTAGAAAGAATAAGAAACTTTTTTCTAAGTTTTTTGTTATAATGAGTGGGAAGAATGGGGTGATTGAAGATATGAAAAAGACTAAAAAGGAAAAGAAACGTTTGATGTTTATTTCTGGTGCTATTATTTTTCTTATTATATCTTTGATTACTTCAGTGGCAAAAGATTGGACACAGATATTAGCTAATAAAAGTATGATAACTTCATTGAATAACCAATATAATGATTTGCTTAGTGAAGAAGAAAAATTAGTTAGTGAAGTAACTAAATTACAGGACGATGATTATTTAGCTCGCTATGCCAAAGAAAAATTTATGTATTCAGCAGATGGTGAAGTAATTATTAGGATGCATTAAAATGTATTCTTTTTTATTATATCATCGATTAATCCGTACTCTTTAGCTTCTTTAGCACTTAAAAAATTATCTCTTTCAGTGTCATTATATATTTTGTCTAATGGTTGATTAGTATTATCTGCAAGTATTTGATTTAATTTTTTCTTTAATTTAATAATTCTTTCGGCAGCTATTTTAATATCACTGGCTTGACCTTGAGCTCCTCCTAGCGGCTGATGAATCATAATTTCGGTATTAGGTAATGCATATCTTGTATCACCACTGGACAGTAAAAAGGCAGCCATACTAGCACACATGCCAATTCCAATCGTAATTACTTTACTTTCAATAAAACGCATTGTGTCATAAATTCCCATACCAGCTGTAATAACTCCGCCAGGACTATTAATATAAATATAAATGTCGTCATGATTAATGTTATCTAAAAATAATAATTCACTGATTATAATGTTAGCAGAATAATCGTTTATTTCACCTACGATAAATATAATTCGATCTTTTAATAAACGAGAATATAAGTCATAAGCATATTCCTTGTTGTTAGTCTTTTCAATGATGGTTGGAATAATGTTCATTAGTATCACCTAAGTAAATAATAGTAAAAAAGGGATAATTTTATTCACAAAATAATAAAATATTGATATAATTAATTAAGAATAGAGGGAGATTATGGATACTGTTAAAATTACATTTAATAACTCTATGCCTAGAGAATATAAAAAAGGGATATCTTATTATGAAGTAAGTAAAGATTGTGAATTACCTAATATTATGGGATTAAAGATTAATAATGAAGTTTTTTCTTTAGATGAAAAAATTAAAGAAAATCAAGAAATTACTTTTATTAATACAGACGATATCATAGGAAATAAAATTTACAAATCGGGTTTGAAATTTTTATTTCAAGTAGCTTTGCAAGAAGTGTTTCCTGGATTAGATATTAATTATGAACATAGTGTGCCGAGAGGTATGTTGGGATTAGTTGTTGGAGAAAAAATACTTAGTAATGATGACATTTCTAAAATTAAAGCTAAAATGAGTGAAATTATTGACAATGATGAAAGAATATATAAGCTTAATATTTTACCTAAAGAAGCTATTAAATTTTATGAAAATAAAAAAGAGTATGAAAAAGCTGAAAATATTCAAAATATAAATGAAAGAA
>CAKOMU010000018.1 GCA_934096755.1 uncultured Bacilli bacterium | reverse complement strand
TAGTTTGATCGACTCCTTCAGCAATAAAATCAGCTGGAAATTGTTCTTTAAATAATTCTTTATTTTCAAAAGGATAATGATATTGAGCGTAAGGCATAGCCCCAGAATCAAACCAAACATCCATAACATCAGGAATTCTATTCATAATTTCACCACATTCTGGGCATTTAATATGTAATTCATCTATGTAAGGACGATGTAATTCCATTTCAAAAACATTTGTATCTTCTACTATTTTATTTTGCAATTCTTCTCTTGAACCAATACATTCAATATGGCCACAAGTACAAGTCCAAAGAGGCATTGGACAACCCCAGTAACGATTACGAGATATACCCCAATCGACCATATTTTCTAACCAATTATTAAATCTTTTTTCACCTACATATTCTGGATACCAATTTACAGTTTTATTAGCACTGATGATTTCTTCTTTTAAAGCAGTCGTCTTGATATACCAAGCCGGTTTAGAGTAATAAATTAATGGACTTTTACACCGCCAACAATGTGGATAGTCATGGTTGATTTTGATTTTTTTAAATAGTTTATCATTTTCTTTTAAGTATTTAATGATGTCTATTTCTAATTCTTTATCAGTAACTAATCTACCTGCCCAAGGACCAACATTATATGTTCCATCTTTATTAACAGATTTAACAAAAGCTACATCATTATTTTTACATACTCTACTATCGTCTTCACCATAAGCCGGAGCCATATGAACAATACCAGTACCATCAGCATCAGTAACATATTCATCAGCTAAAACGACAAAACTTTTGCCTTCAACATGAACAAAAGGTAGTAATTGTTCATAGGTCTTGCCTACTAAACTGGTACCTTTGAAAGTGTCTAATACTTTATAATCTTCACCTAAAACTTGATTGGCTAAAGACTTACAAACAATAAAATTATATCCCATACTTTCTACTTTTAAATAATCGTAGTTAGGATTTACACAAGCTGCAACATTATCCATAAGAGTCCAAGGTGTAGTGGTCCAAACTAAAAGATAAGTATCTTCATCAGTCAATTTAAATGGTACAACAACTGTATTAACAGGATCATTTTGATATCCTTGAGATACTTCATTTTGAGATAATTCAGTACCACAACGAGGACAATATGGCAATACTTTGTTACCATTATAAATTAAACCTTTATTAAATATTTCGTTAATTAACCACCATTCACTTTCAATATACTCATTAGAGCAAGTGATATAAGGATTTTCCATATCGATTAATTGCCCCATCATATTGGTAATTTTAACAACTTCATCAATATTAGTAGCAGTTTCTTTATTACATTCTTTACAGAAGTTTTCTACCCCAAAATTTTCTATATCAGCCTTACTTTTAAAACCTAATTTTTTTTCAACATTAACTTCGATTGGTAAGCCATGAGTATCAAGTCCAATTTTTCTTAATACTCTTTTATGTTGCATCGTTTGATATTTACATATAGAATCTTTAATAGTTTTGGCAAATACATGGTGCACACCAGGTTTAGCATTAGCATAGATAGGACCATCATAAAAAACATAATTTTCGCAATCACGACGATTATCAATAGTTTTTTGCAAAAGATTCATTTCTTGCCATTTTTGAATAGTTCTTTTTTCTCTTTCTTGAGTAGTTTCTGTTATTTCTTTATACATATTTTCCCTTCCTTTTTCAAAAAAAGGATGGTACCTAAGGAGTCAACAAGTGACGGTACCATCCTTTATTTATCTTATTTTCTTAACGCGAATGACGTAATAACTTACTATTATTTTTCAGTTATTCAGTTCGTGGGTGATATATTTTAACATGACTTTCTTTTCTCGCAGCCATGGAAAAGTTCTCTTTTAAAGCTTTAGTTAAAATACTTGTCCCAGTCTTAACTTTTCTCAAGTGACTTAATTATAATACAATTAAATTTAGAAAGTCAATAAGTTTTCAATTTTTCTTTATGAATCTTATAAGCATTTTCCCAAATATTCACGATTGTGGAATCTTTTTTTAGAGAGAATTGATAATTAGTTTTAAGATAATTGCCCAAATAATTAGTAACTTTTTTGGCCCCATAGTAATTTAAATGACTGCCATAATCTTTGGTATCATGTTCCCAGTCGATATCGAGATTGATATTATTTAAATTAAGATATGTTAAGTTATAATCTTGTACAAATTTTTGAATTGTTTGATCTTTGGCATAATTCCAAGAGTGTTGACTGGGTAAACCTAAAATTACCACTTCTACTTGATATTCTCGAAGTAATTTTAACATTTTTTTAATTATTTTTAAGTTTTCAGGAAAAATCTGGTAAGAATCATCACTTTTTTGCATGTAATCTTTATTAATACTAGGCTTAATATTTTGATTTAACTTATACCCTTTTTCTGCACTTAATAAGCTGTCTTGGTTAAACAAAAAACTTTTCCAATTATTGTGATAATTGATTAATGGTAAGGCATTTTGTAAAACCTTTAAATACTCTGTATACCAAGGCTTTTTAGAAGTATCTCGAAAAAACATATTTGCTTCTAAAAAGACTAGCGTAGGTTTTTGACTCTCAAGAGCAATTTTTAAATAATCGTAGGCATCAGGCATAGTAATCGCCGGTTTGGCACAATCAAAAGCCGTAATTCCATAATTTTCATAAAGTTCTACAGGAATAATAGAAGAATAAACTAAACTATCCCCTAAAGCAATAACATCAATCGAAGATGGCTTTTCTCCTAAAATTTCATACAAAGAAGTTTTATAAAGGCCAAATTTTTTGATATTATATTTTGGTAATAAAAGATAAGACAAAGTATAGTAAAGAAAAATAAAGATACTAATAAATAAAATAATTTTGCTAATAACTTTCATATTTTGCCTCCTAAAAATCCGCATACATGGGATCAACCGGTTCGTACCCTGGTCCAAAAGCACCAAAGATGATAATGCTAAAAATTAATAAATATAGTACTATCCATCTAATAAAAATATTTTTATGTTCTAATCTTGAACGAATACCAATCTTTTTTTCACGTAATATCCCTATAACTAAGACTAGCAAACCAAAAAGAGTAAGAATAAATACATCAGGAAAGTCGACTCCTAAAAGAGAAAATTCTTTTTGAGAAAAAGTAAAATTAGTAAATATTTTATGATACATTTGAAATGCTTGATGAACACTTTCCGCTCGAAATATTAACTCTCCCAAAATAATTAGAAAATTAGTTTTGATAATTTGCAAAATTTTTAGAAGAAAACTATTACTTATATGCCATTTTTGATATAAACTTTGTAATAAAGGCCTGGTAATGTTGCCAAGAGAAATCATGAGAAAATGAAATAATCCATATAAAATAAACGTCCACCCTGCTCCATGCCAAAGACCATTTAAAAGCCATACGACTAATAAACTGATGGTTCCACTTAATAAAGGTCCATAGATATGGCCTAATAATTTACGACATTTTAATGTTAATTTTTTCATAGGTTTAGACAAAGAAATAGGATAATAAATATAATCTTTGAACCATGTCCCTAAACTAATATGCCATCTCGTCCAAAATTCGCTGATATTTTTAGAAAAAAATGGTTGCCGAAAATTCTCTGGAATTTTTACATTGTAAATCTCGCCAATACCAATTACAACATCCATAGCTCCTGAGAAATCCATATATAGCATTATTGTATAACAAAAAGCACCGAGGAAAATAGTTGGTCCTGAAAATAAGGTATCATTAGCAAAAACGGTTTTTACCAAAATATTTAGACGATCAGCTATAATAAACTTCTTTAACATCCCCCATAAAATTCGTTCTAAACCAAAAGAAAGATTATGAAAAGTAATTTTTTCTCCAGCAATTAAATTTTTAGCTGTATCAGGAAAACGACATATAGGACCTTCCATAATACAAGGAAAGAAACTGGTAAACAATGCTACTTCCAAAAAATTAGATGAGGCCTTAATTTTATTTTGATAAACATCGATTATATAAGAAAGAGCTTGAAGAGTATAAAAACTTATGCCAATCGGGGCAAATAACTTAATCATATTAAATCGATACGAAACATGAAACAGTGCTAACAAATGATTAGCATTTAAGGTAAAAAAATTAAGATATTTAAATAGAAATAAAAATAATAAATTAAAAAGTAAACAACCAATTAAAGCCATTTGCTTTTTCTTTTGATATTTTCGTTTCATAACTTTTTTATTTTCTTTAGTACAATTTGTTAACTCTTGTTCTAAATTTTTTTCTAGTTTAGTCATAATAAGACCAGATATAAAAATAGAAATAATGCTAAGTATTAAAAAAATGACTAATTTTTTACTTAGTAAAAAAAAGAAAAACCAGCTGCAAAGTAACAAATACCAAGGACGAGCTTTTTTGGGAAAAAAGTTATAAAAAAGAACGGTAATTAAAAAGAAATAATTATAAAAGTTATGTAAAATACTTGCCATATGTACTCCTTAGATTTTGAAAGTAAGTTCATTATATCATAAATTTTAAAAAAAGAACAATGAATTCACATTGTTCCCTCTTACTAAGGTATATAATATTTATTTGTTTGAGTAATTCCTTCGTAGACACTACCTGCAAACCATACTTCTCCACTATTTTTATCCCTTATTATGAACATAAATGGTTTATCGAAAGTTAAATCAATTTTTTTAACTGGTACTTTATAAAGGTAGTCAAAATCACAACTCATATCTCCTTTTCCACCAACAGTTGTTGCAGCCGCAGCTTTTATTCCTTCATTAGAAAATTCTATACTAGCTTTATGTTTAACTGCACCTATATATTCTGCTTGGGCACTAGTTAAATTAGATAAATTAGCTTTGTCTATATTGAAAACATCTTTTACACCTAAAGATTCTAAATCTTTTTGAAAATTTAATTCATAATCAAATTTGAAGATTGGTACTATACCTTCAATTTTCGTAATAACATTTTTTTCACTAGCTTCTAAAGTGATTGGTACTAAATTATTAATAATTTGATTAATATCCTTTGCTTTCATCTTTTTAATATAATCACTCAAATCTTGTTCTTTTGGCATTATACCAATATATTCTAAAGTCGTATTATTATACTTTTTTAGTTCTTTAGCAAATACTTTGACATCATCATTATCTAAATAACGAAAATCAGTGGAAGACGCTACATCTTTATAATTGGCACCGATTTCACTCATATACTTACTAACTACTTCTTCCGTACTTTCGTAAGGACCTTCGCCACATGTTTTTTCAGCCACAAACTTTTCATATTCTTTTTTTATATTATTTTCAATATTTTCTCTTCCTAGAGTATTAATAATATCATAATTGTTTATTGAAGCAGCGAATTCTAAAGCTTTGCTTTCTTTACCATTAAAATTTATAGTTGGTGGAAAATCACTATCTAATAGGCTTACACCAACACTATATGTAAAAGATTCATCAGTTTCTTTTTCATGTGGATAAGAAACTCCAAACTCGCCATCATAATCACTATGCAATTTATCATACGGGGTACCACCAGGAACTGGTTGAATGACATTTTTCCATTCCATATCAATACCTAAGGCATTAATTAATAAAAAATCTTTATCACTAACATCATCTAAAACATTTTGTAATAAACCTAGGGTTTTCTCACTAATCCAAGCATTAACGTTATCTGGAGTACTAAACGAATCATAGATAATACTAGCATTATACTTATTTTTTAAAGTATCTGTATAACTACTTTTAATGCTATTTTTAAATTCATTTTGAACAAATAAAGCATTAGCAAAAGACATGTTAGCACTATTTTCATATTTTTTGGCTTCATAATCTCCTATAATAGCAGCAATTTGACTTTTGGATTCTCCACTAGTTCCTTCTAATAGCATTTCTAAAGCATATTTAATCGACAAAGGACTGTAAATCATGTTTTGATTTTTATTTTCTAAACCTAGAAAATAAAGGTCAAAATCTTCTAAATCATTGCCAGCTAGACGATATGGCGAATCTACTTTTTTGACACCAGTATTGGCACTCTTATTGTGATTTTGTTTGTTATTTAAAATAATGAACAAAATCCCTACTGTAATTACCAAAACCACCACGATAATAAAAACAATAATATTTTTTTTATTATCTTTTTTAATATGATTATCCATTCTACACACTCCTAACATATACTCATATCTGTTTTTATTTTAGCATTTAGCAAATTAAAAAGCAACATCTAACCGTTACTTCTAATTTTTTTGACAGCTAGGACAAAAATAAGTGCTTCTTCCTCCTATTTTGACACATTCTATCTTTGTTTGACAAACTTTGCAAGCTTCATCTTTTCTTTTATGAACCATTAAATGTTGTTGAAATCTACCTGTAACACCTAAAGAAGATGTATAACTTTTAATTGTGGTGCCACCATCTTTGATCGCTGCATCGATTATTTGCTTACTAGCCTTAACGAGTAAATCACATTCATCTATACTAACATCCTTACCAAGCCTACTAGGGTTAATATGAGCAGCAAACATAACCTCATTAGCATAAATATTACCTAATCCACTTATTATGGTTTGATCTAAAAGCAAATTTTTAAGAGGTATATTCTTTTTATGAATTTTCTCATATAAATATTCTTTCGAAAGTTTATCACTATTGGCTTCAATGCCCTGTTTTTTTATGGCTTCAATCTTATCAATATCACTTTTCTTAACTAAATTCATTCTACCAAATTTTCTGGTATCATGATATCTTAGATCCGTTCCATATTCAAACGATAGTATTATATGCTCATGTTTAATCACTTCATCTGTACTTTTCTTGACAAAATACTTCCCTTCCATTCGTAAATGACTGAGTAAATAATAATCATTTAAATCAAACATAAGCCATTTACCAATTCTGTCAATATCAATAAACTTACGACCTATTAAAATATCTTTAAAATCAGTGATATTACTTTCAATAATTTTAGGATATAAAATTTTGACATCAACTATTTTTTTATTTAAAATCATACTCTTTAAAGTATTTCTAACTGTTTCTACTTCTGCTATCTCTGGCATATCATTTCACCTACTTTGCTTCATACCAATTAATTCCGGTATTAATTTCTACTTTTAAAGGAACGTCTAATTTATAAACATTTTCCATTTCTTCCTTAACTATTTTTGTAATTTTTTCTAATTCTTCATTTTTACAGTCGACGATAATTTCATCATGTACTTGCAATAGCATTTTACTAGTAATATTTTCTTCTTTAAATCGATTATAAACTTTAATCATGGCCATTTTCATAATATCAGCACTAGTGCCTTGAATTGGGGTATTCATCGCCATTCTTTCTCCCATTTGTCTAATTAAATAATTAGGATTATTGATTTCTTCAATAACTCTTCTTCTCCCAAACAAAGTGGAAACGCCGCCGGTATCTTTAGCTTCTTGAATTTTTTGATCTGTATATGCTTTTACCTCTGGGTAAAGCATATGAAACTTATCAATATATAAATCGGCCTCTTGTTTAGAAATATGTAAATTTTCACCTAGACCAAAGCCACTAATACCGTAAATAATACCAAAAATGACAGCTTTCGCACAACGACGCATTTGTTTTGTAACTTCGCTTTCTAACACATTGAAGACTTCACTAGCAACATGAGTATGAATATCTTCATCGTTTAAAAAAGCCGTAATTAAACTTGGACATTTCGATAATGATGCCATAACCCGAAGTTCTACTTGACTATAATCAGCACTTAAAAAACAATCATTTTCAGGAATAAATGCTTTTCTTATGCTTCTTCCTAATTCTTCTCTTACAGGAATATTTTGTAAATTAGGTTCAACAGAAGAAAGACGACCAGTACGTGTCAAAGTTTGTTTATAAATAGTATGAATTTTGTTATCTTTTAAAATATAATTAGCTAAACCTTCAATGTAAGTACTTTTTAGTTTAGTTAAATTACGATAAGTTAATATTTTTTCCACAATGGGATGTTTATCAATTAACTTTTCTAATACTTTGACATCAGTCTTATAGCCCGTTTTATTTTTTTTACCACTAGCAATATTTAATTTTTCAAAAAGAATTTCACCTAGTTGTTTAGGACTACCGATATTAAACTCTTCTCCTGCTAAACTATATATTTCTGTCGTCAAATCATTTATTTTGGTTTCTAAATCATTTTTCATACTATTTAAAATAGTTTTATCACAAATGATACCATTTTGTTCCATATTACTTAAAACATATAAAAGAGGCATTTCGATATTACGATACAAATCTAGCTGATTGGTTTCAACTAATTTTTTTAAGAAAATTTCATTATATTCATAAACAAATTGACTTCTTTTAACTAATTCATCAGCAATATTAGCAAATTTATTTTTTTTCATATTATCATAAAATTCAAGTTCTAGATTAAATTGATTGGCTAAATAAGCTAAATCATCTTTAATATTATAATTAAGTATGTAAGCACTAATACTTAAATCATCACAAAAATTAAGTGCTAGTTTCGTATTTCCCAATATTTTTTTAGCATCATAAGTAATTATTTCTGTATCTTTTAATTCTTTTAAAACATTTAAAACGTTGTCACGTTCAACGAAATAAGAATTATGAGAATCGGTAAGACTCAATCCTATAATATTGGCAAGATGATAGTTATCTTGGTCTAATAATAATTCAATTGCTACTCTTTTATCTAAAACGATATTATGAATACTATTTATTTTATCATAAGTGATTTCTTTAGTGGCTTTATTATTTTGCATATTTTTTAAAAGTGAAAAAAATTCTAAATCTTTAAATTGAGCTATTAAAGAGGCATTATCTTTAGGGGCATATTTTAAATCTTCTAAACTAATATTTAGTGGAACATCACGGTAAATCGTCGCAATTTTTTGACTGATAAAAGCCATTTCGCGATCATTTGTCAATTTTTCTTTAGTTTTACCTTTAATGTTATCGATATTAGCATATAAATTTTCTAAAGATGTATATTCTTGTAAAAGTTTTAAAGCCGTCTTTTCCCCTATTCCTTTTACCCCAGGAATGTTATCAGAGGAATCTCCCATGAGAGCTTTTAAATCAATCATCCGGATTGGTTCAATACCATAATCTTCAACAAATTTTTGGTGATTGTAACGAATAAAGCCACTTTGTTTTAAAAGTTTTACTTCTGTTTCATCACTGATTAGTTGTAATAAATCTTTATCACTTGAAACAATTAGACTAGCAAAATCTTTATCTTGTTCTGTCATTTTAACAATCGTACCAATGATGTCATCAGCTTCATAAGGAGCTAGTTTTAAATGCCTAATACCCATGTTATCTAATATTTCTCTGGCAATTGGCATTTGAATTTTTAGTTCTTCTGGTGTTTCAATACGACCACTTTTGTAAAAATCATATTCTTCTTTACGAAAATTTTTACCAATGTCAAAAGCAACCGCCATATATTCTGGTTGTTCTTCTGCGATAATTTTGTTGATCATCGATACAAATCCAAATAAAGCATTAGTGGGCAGATTTTTGGAATTTTTCATCATGTTACCAGAATAAGCAGTTGCATAATAACTACGAAACATTAAATTATTACCATCGACAAGAATTAATTTTTTTACCATTGTAATCACCTTTTAATAGTATAACATAAATTAGGCTAAATATTTTTTAAAAATGTGCAAGTCTTTCATCATTTATTGATAATCAGTTTTATATAATTTTGAATAAATAGTCATAATCTCATTATACATTACAACATATTTACCTTCTTTAGTCACTAGTTCTTTTTAGTGATGTTAAATATTTTTACAATACTTTCATAACTATAAAATATATCATCGTACTCTAAAATTCAAGAAATATTTTATTAATATGTTTCTCTACATTACCATCTTCCTTGGCTGTTTTGATATTTAAGTTGTAGACGCTTTATGGCGCTATCTTTAATTTTTAAAATTCTTTGAAAACTGCAATTATATTCTTTAGCGATTTCTCTACTATTACTACTTATGCCATCTGGCACAAGTCCATAAAACTTAGTTATAATGTCTCTTTCTTTTGGTGTTAACAAATTTAAATAAGCATCAACAGTCAATTTATTAATAACCTTATCTTCAAAATCATTGGAGGCACATAAATTGTAGTAATTAATTTCACTGTCTGGTTGTTCTTGATCCAGTGAAGTTCTAGGGTCAAACATATTTAGTGTTTCTTGTAAATACTTAAGCTTGACATTTAAAACATGTGCACTTTGTTCAATACTTAGAGGTTTGCTTTGCTCATTTAAATGCTTATTTTGGATTTTTAAATATTGAATAAACAATTCATATCTTGTTTTAGGAATTCTAATTGTTTTACTATTATTAATAATAAAGCAAAATATCTTTTCTCTTATAAGATAAAAAGCATAAGTACTAAATTTATTATCACGTGATAAATCAAAATTTTGACTAGCTTGATACATGCCAATGACACCTTCGTTGACTAAGTCTTCAAAATCTGCACCAATTTGTTTATACATACCAGCTAATTTATATATTAAAGGCATATTACCTAAAATAATTTTATCTTGATAATATTTAGCAGTTTTTAAATCATTATTTTGACGAGCTTCTTGATATTTTTTTACGTAGATTAAACATTCATCATTACTGATAAATTTTGATTTGTATTCTTTTTTTCCGTTCATTTTTCCTCACGAGAATTTATTCTATCACAAAATTTAATAATTACAAGTCTTAATTCATATTCTTTATTAGAGGTATATTATGTTAGGAAATTTATTAAATTTACTTAAATCAATGTTATTTTTTACAGGTTCATACTCAAACAATGTCTTTCCCGAACCTTTATCTAGCGAGGAAGAAGAAAAATGTATTACGGAAATGCTCAAAGGAAATCAAAAAGCCAGAAATAAATTAATTGAACACAACTTACGATTAGTAGCCCACATTGTCAAAAAATTTGACAGTAAAGATACCGATAGTGATGATTTAATTAGTATTGGAACTATTGGTTTGATTAAAGGAATTGACACATATAACAATGACCGTAAAACTAAAATTACTACCTATGCAGCAAGATGTATTCAAAACGAAATATTAATGTACTTTCGCAGTAATAAAAAATATGGTCCCACGATTAGTTTAAACGATGCTATCGGGCATGATAAGGAAGGAAATGAAATCAATTTATTGGATGTTATTAAAGATAAAAACATGGATTTATTAGAAAATGTCGATTTAAAAAACAATATTTTGCTGTTACAAAAATACATTAAGTTATTAAATAAAAGAGAAAAAGAAATAATTATTAAGAGGTATGGTTTAAACAATCATAAAGAAATGACGCAAAAAGAAATCGCTGATGAGTTAAATATCTCCCGTAGTTATGTTTCTAGAATAGAAAAAAGAGCATTAACAAAAATGCTCACTGAATTCATAAAAAATAAAAATATCGATTAATTATCGTTTTAATGTTCTGCTATTATTTATACTGACAAAGTTATAAATAATAGTTTTATTTTGATGATTAATAGTAATTCCCTTAACCAACCTGTCTTTGTTACTTAGAGATTTTTGTAAAAGCAAACAATAATCTTTGGCCGATAATAAAGTAATTTTTTGAAATATTTTATTTTGACAAGTAAAGAATCTAGCTAACATAAAAGTCTCATTAGTATGTCTTAATACAAAATTTTTACTAGGATATATTTTCTTTAAGTAAGCTATTACATTAGCATTTGCTTCTTTTAAATCAAGTCTATTTTGTCCCATCATTTTAATTTTCCCCCTAAAAAAATTAAGTATTGCTACTTAATTAAAATGCTTCAATATTAATTTTTACTTTCTTTAACTTATGAAGATAAACATAAGAATTAACTAAAGTACGTAATGCATGAGAATTTTTGCCACCTTTACCAATGATATACTTCATTTGATCCTCAGGCACTAAAATTTCCACCGTTTGAAATTCATCTTCATTAGCCATGATTTCTACTTTAATTAATTCGTTATTAGGCACAAGTGAAGAAACTAAAAATTCAATATATTCTTTTAAATCCATACTTTTACCTTTACTTATTTATTTTTTCTTTCTGCGTGTTCTTTCAAAACGCCTTCTTTTTTAAGTAAAGCTCTTACTGTGTCAGTTGGTTGAGCACCATTGTCTAACCATTTGATAGCTAATTCTTTATCTATTTTAATTTCTGCTGGTTCACTGATTGGATTATATGTTCCAACAGTTTCGATAAATCTTCCGTCTCTTGGACTTCTAGCATCAGCAGCAACTATACGATAAAAAGGTCTTTGTTTTGAACCCATTCTTTTAAGTCTTAATTTAACAGCCATAATGTACCTCCTTCTTTGTTAAACTTATTTTATCATACATAAAAAGATGTGTCAACCAATTTTGGTTGACACCACCCCTATTTTATTTTAACGACATACTCATTGTTTTCTAAATCAACAAGAAGAGTTTTACCAACTTCTAAGTTACTTTCAATTAATTTATGAGCAATTAAACTTTCAATATTTTTAGTAATATATCTTTTAATTGGACGAGCTCCGTAACGAGGATCAAATGCTTCATCAATAATTTTTTGACGAACAGAATCTGTAATTTCTACATGTAAATAATTTTGGCTTAAACGATTATTTAATTCTTTAATAATTTTGTCGACGATACTACCAATAACATCCTTGTGTAGAGGATTAAAAATAATTACTTCATCAATACGATTAATGAATTCTGGTCTAAAAGTAGATCTTAATTCATTCATAACTAATTCATTAGCATTATCTTCATGATCTAATATGTATTCACTACCTAGATTACTAGTCATGATAATAATTGTATTTTTAAAGTCAACAGTACGTCCTTGACTATCGGTTAATCGGCCATCATCAAGAATTTGTAATAAAATATTAAAAACATCTTTATGGGCCTTTTCTATTTCATCAAATAACACAATACTGTAAGGGTTACGACGTACAGCTTCGGTAAGTTCTCCACCTTCATCATAGCCAACATATCCAGGAGGAGCTCCTACTAAACGAGAAACATTGAATGATTCCATATACTCGCTACAGTCTATACGAATCATATGTCTTTCATCATCAAATAACTCATAAGCTAAACTTTTAGCCACTTCAGTCTTACCAACACCAGTTGGTCCCAAAAAGATGAAAGAACCAATGGGTTTATTTGGGTCTTTAATACCACTACGAGCTCTAATAATAGCTTCACTTACTAAACGAAGAGCATTATCTTGGCCAATTACTCTGGTTTGTAGAGAACTAAACAAATTTAATAATTTATCTTTTTCACTACTAACTAACTTAGACATAGGAATATGAGTCCATCTAGAAATAATTTCTGCAATACTTTCTTCATTTACAACATCACTTAAAATAGTATTTTGATTATTTTCTTGAAGTTGTTTTAATTCTTGTTCTAAAGCTGGAATGGTTCCATGTCTTAATCTAGCACTAGTTTCCAAATCATAATTATTTTCAGCAGTTTCTAAATCAAAACGGGCACTTTCTAGTTCTTCTTTCTTTTTATTGATTTTATCTTTTAAAGCTTTTTCGTTATCCCATTTAGTACGAAGAATATTTTCTTTTTCTTTTAAACTACTAAGTTCATTATTGATTTCTTCCGTTCTTTTTTTCGAAATATCATCTTTTTCTTTTTTCAAGGCTTGTTTTTCTATTTCTAAACTCATTATTTTACGGGTAAGTTCATCTAATTCTTCTGGTACAGAATCTAGTTGCATTTTGATAGTAGCACAGGCTTCATCGACTAAATCAATAGCTTTATCAGGTAAAAAACGATCGGTTATGTAACGATCCGCTAGAGTTGCTGCAGACACTAAAGCACTGTCTTTTATGGAGACACCATGAAATATTTCAAATCTTTCTTTAAGGCCTCTTAATATGGTGATAGTGTCTAAAACGTTTGGTTCATTTACTATAACTTTTTGGAATCGTCTTTCCAAAGCCCCATCTTTTTCAATAAATTTACGGTATTCATTTAAGGTGGTAGCACCGATAACATGAATCTCTCCACGAGCAAGCATTGGTTTTAACATGTTAGAAACATCCATTGCACCATCACCACCAGCACCAACAATCATGTGAATTTCATCGATAAACATGATGATATCACCATTAGAATCTTTAATTTCTTTTAGTACAGCTTTAAGCCTTTCTTCAAATTCACCACGATACTTAGCACCAGCTACTAAAGAACCTAAATCTAATTCCCAAATAGTCTTATTTTTTAGTGAAGCAGGAATATCTCCTTTAATAATTCTTTGTGCTAATCCTTCAACAATCGCTGTTTTTCCTACACCCGGTTCCCCAATTAACACAGGATTATTTTTACTTTTACGAGAAAGTATTCTTACAACATTTCTTATTTCTTCGTCTCTCCCTATTACAGGATCAACTTTATTATCTAAAACGTTTTTAGTTATATCACGACCATATTTATCTAAAACGTTTTTTAATTCTTCATTATTTTCAAAGTTCATACAATCATCCCTTTCTATTGAACCAGTTACATAATACACCATTAATTAGCACTTGTCAAGTATGAGTGCTAATAAAATTTTAAAAAAAGAATGTAATAAATACATTCTAGAAACCACGGCCGCCTCCGCCACCGCCGCCAAAGCCACCACCTGATGAAAATCCTCCACCATGACCGCCAAAGGATCCTCCTGATGCATTGGCATTATTGCTATTGATAGTCATTTGAGCACTATTAACAGCACTATGAATTGAGCTATTAATGCTTGGAGCAACATCAATATGATTATAAATATAAATGTCATTACTATAAGCCATATCAGTTAAATCTAATTCTTTTATTTTAACATTCATGCTTTTTTCCACTTTATCAGCAAGACCAAATATAGTCGCATAAACTAAATATCTTTCCCATAATGCTATTTCTGGCAATTCTTTGATATCAAAAGCACCAAAGTCATTTAAGAAATTTTTAAAACCTTGCCATTTTGCATAATCTTCAATTCCTTTTTCACTTTTTCTTTTTATGAAACCAACATATATTATAAACGCTATAGCTAATATAATAACAGTATGCAACATAAATAATTCGACACGATATACCACTATTCCTACAAAATAAATGATAAAAGCTAATATCATAATGATGGAAGCATACATGATTTTACCATTAAGATGATCATAAAACCCTTGACTTTCTCCATCTTTAATGACTTCATTTTTCCATTTAGTATAAGATGACATGAATTGATCACAAGTTTTAGTCCCTGATGCATATTTCTTTAAATCTTTAGTTGAAAATACATTATTAGCTCCAACTTTAGTAAATAAAAATTCTACTAATGTTTTTTCTGTATTTGTTAAGTTTTCTTCATTTACCAATGTAAATTTGTAATCATTTTTAGTTCCCTCTATTTTTTCCGCAGAAATATTCTTTTTATAGATTAAATTCATAATTGAAGCACTCATTGCATTAGGGGTAATATTATGATGAAATAAATAATCAATTACTTCTACATTATAGTCATCAATGAATTCTCGATTATATTTATTTTGAAATTTAGGTTTTCTTTCTTTATCAAATTTTAAATAAACATATATCCAAGTGATAATTAAAATAACATAAAAGGCTATACACAATCCTACAAAAGTATAATAAATAGTTCTTACTATTTTTATATTGGCTAAGTCATTGGCCACAATTTCGTCTTCACTTTTAATAATATTTTCTTTAACATTTTCAGGATCAGTTTTTAAAACATTGTTAAATGCGCTATTTGGTAATAATATACGAAAATCAATTGGACTATAAGCATTTAAACTATTAAGAGTAGCAAGTATTTCATTACTTTCCACTAAACTCGAATTACCTGTAATATCTCCATGAAACCACCAATTAAAATCATTTTCATCAAAATTACCTGGTAAATTTATTTTTATTTTGATACCCTTTATTTTATCCTCAAAATCATTACCAAAAAAGTTCCAATAAAATTCAGTACAGTCATTATGCATGATTCCTAAATCTTTAATTGTATATTTAATCAAAAAGGCAGTTTTAGCACTTTCAGTTTTATGATACATTCGCAAACGATAACCGCCATCTAAAGTACTCTTAACATATTTGTTAGATTCACCATTTTCAGCTGTCATAACCTCTTGTGATAAAACATAATTTTTGTCTAAATCTTCTAACGATACATTGGAAACTTTAAAAGATGCAACCGAGATATCTGTAATGTTGCTAGCATTATAATTGGTATTAGTATAACCATTTTTATACAAAATATCTCTTTCATATCCATTAAAAGTTCCTTTTAAAACAATTAATTCTTTAACTGTCATATCGCCGTTATCTAAAATGGATGCATCAACATAAAAATGTTCAATATTGTAATTAGCACAGAACCCAACTATAGGAGATAACAAAAAGACAACTAAAAAACATATTATTTTTTTCATAAACTCCACCTTCCATTATTTAAAAAAAGACGTTTAACACGTCTTAAAATTTAACTTGAACATTTTCACGTTCAGTTGCATTAGCTTCAAAAAACGCTTCTTTTTTAAACTTACAAATACTTGCCACAATATTACTAGGTACCATTTCTACTTTATTATTATAGTTTAACACAGTATCATTATAAAATTGTCTAGCACTAGCTATTTTACTTTCAGTTTCCGTCAATTCTTTTTGTAATGATTGAAAATTTTCATTAGCTTTTAATTCTGGATAACTTTCTGTTAATGCAAATAACTTTGATATAGCTTGTGTAAGTTCGCCATCAGCTTTCATTTGTTCTTCAGGAACTGTTGCTGATACATAAGTATTTCTTGCTTTAATTACAGCTTCAAGTGTTCCTGATTCATGTTTAGTATAACCTTTAACAGTTTCTACTAAGTTAGGAATTAAGTCAAATCTTCTTTTTAATTGAACATCAATTTGAGCCCATTGATCTTTAACTCGGTTTCTTAAACTAACTAAGCTATTATAAACACCAACTGCCCAAAGAAGAATTAAAACTACAATTACTATTACTACTATCAACCAAATCATTCGTATCTATCCTCCTTGTTATAATTTTAGCATATTTTAGATGTTTTAGAAATATTATTTGATGATATTTCTGTAAAGTGTCTTACTAATTAGAAAATTATCCTTCTAACTTTGCACTTACTACTTTACTAACTCCTGATTCTTGCATCGTTATGCCATATAACGAATCAGCATATTCCATCATTCGTTTTTTATGAGTGATAACAATAAATTGACTATTGGCTTTTTCATGATTTAAATACTTACCAAACATATCGACATTAACTTCATCTAAAGCTGCCTCTGCTTCATCTAAAATAACAAACGGAGATGGTTTTACTCGCAACATAGCAAATAACAAACAAATGGCTGTTAATGCTTTTTCCCCCCCACTAAGAGAAACTGGAGAATTAATCTTTTTTCCTGGTGGGATTGCTATTATATCCACACCTGTATTTAACAAATCATCTTGATCTGTCAAAACTAACTCCCCTTTTCCACCTTTAAACATAAGTTTAAAAATTTCTTGAAATTCTTTCTTAATGGCATTAAATGAAGCAGCGAATTTTTCAACCATAATGTCATCCATTTGGCCAATGATATTTTTTAGTTCACCCGAAGCTGTTTCCAAATCATTTTTTTGATTAGTTAAAAAATCATATCTAGTCGATAAACGATTGTATTCATCGATAGCACCAGTATTGACATTTCCTAATGATTGTTGCTCTTTTTTTAGTAATGCTACTCTTTGTCTAGCAATCTCTGGATCTAAATCAAGAGTGTAACTTACTGATGCTAATTCATAGGTAAGATTATATTCGTTATTTAAATCCTGCAATAAATTGTCTAATTTGACTTCAATTTTCCCCATATTAATTTCTTTGTTTTTTAATTCATTATTAATAGCATTATAGTTACTATTAGTATCTTTAATACTTTTTTCTAAAGCCATCATTTCTTCTTGCAAATCATTTTTTTCTTTAGTCAATTTTTTAATTGTACTTTCAATAATTTCTTTATCTTTACTCAAAGTATTTATCTCTTCTAACAATTTTACTAAGTGATCATCTAATTTATTAGTTTTTAGATCACTGATGCCCTCTAATTCACTTTGAATATTTCTTTCTTCTTCTACTAATCTACTTAAACTAGTTTTTTTATTGAATAATTCATCATTTAATAAAATTATATATTTATTTAAAACATTTTCTCTTTCTTCTAATTCTAATAAATCATTAGTAATTTTATCTTCTTCATCAGTCAAATCTTTAATGGTAATTTTTAATTTTTGTTCTTCCATTTTTAACTTATTCAACTCATTTTTTTCGTTTATCATACTATTCTTCTTACTAGTACCACCAGTAATAGAACCACCAACATGAATAATTTCACCATCTAATGACACTACTCGATATTTATAATTAATTAGTTTGCCAATAATATTTAAAGTTCTTTCATTATCTACGACGATTACCTGCCCTAATTGATTTTCAATAACATTTTTATATTTAGAATCATAATCGATAAGATCACTCAAAATTCCTATATAACCATTAATATTACAAATATCATTGATTACTTCGGTACTGACATAACGACTCTTAATGATATTTAATGGATAAAAAGTTGCACGACCTAGTTTACGCTCTTTTAAAAAGTCTATTGCCCGTAAAGCCGCATTTTCATCATCAACAACTAAGTAATTACTGCTACTACCTAATGCAATTTCACTAGCTATCAAATATTTATCGGGAATACTTAACAGTTTACCAATCGTATTATGTATTCCATGCAATCTTGGATTGGATAAGATATTACGAACTGATGATGGTGCTGATTCAGCACTCATAATATTATTTTCTAGTATTTCAATTTTATTTTCTAAAAGAAATAAGTTTTTATTTTTTTCCATCAAATTATTAGAAGTGGTACTTTTTTTCACTTTTAAAACCAAGTTTTTATTTTTTACTTCTGTTAATTTTTCTCTTTGATCATTTAAACTTGCTTCGATGTTTTCCACATCTTTACTAGTAACGGTTATATTTTTTTGAACAGTTAATTCTTGTTCTTTTAATTTAAGGAGGTTATTGTCAATCGTTTCATTATTAATTTCATATTTTTGACGTTCTAGAGTTAGTTTCTTTTCGCCAGATAAATTACTAATTTGTTCCGTTACTTTTAACAATTCTTCCTTTTTAGCATTAATCTTATCTTCTAGTTCTAAATTATTTAAACGTAATTTTTCTAATTTAGATTCACTGACATCATCTGTAAAAGTGACCATTTTTTCTTTCAAGCTATCTATTTCATTTTTTAAATTACTATAACTTAAATTTAAATCTGTTATATCTTTAGCTATTAAGGCAATATCTATATGCTCTAGTTCTTCTTTGATATCCAGATATTTTTTGGCAATAATGCTTTGGGCTTTTAAAGGTTCAACCGATTTTGCTAATTCATCAATTACTAGTTTAATTCGCATTAAATTTTCTTCAGTTTTTTCTAATTTTTTAAGACTTTCTTCTTTTCTTCTTTTATATTTTAATACACCAGCAGCACTTTCAAAAATAATTCTTCTTTCCGTGGATTTAGAATTAACAATATCAGTGACATTTCCTTGACTAATTATATTATATGCGGTGGTGCCAGCGCCAGAATCGATAAAAAGATCCGTAATATCTTTAAGACGCACTCGAGAATTATTGATGTAATATTCATTTTCTCCGGTTAAATAAACTACTCTTTTGATTTCTACTTCTTTAAACTCACTATTTAAATAATGATCATTATTGTCAAAAGTTAAGGCTACCATCGCTCTTTTTTGAGCTTCTCTCGATTCACTGCCACTAAAGATACAATCAGTCATATTATTTTGACCACGTAAAGATTTAACTGATTGTTCTCCCAAAACCCAACGAACAGCATCAACAATATTACTTTTACCAGATCCATTTGGTCCTACAATGCCGGTGATTCCTTGGTTAATTTCTAAATCTAATTTATCCGCAAAAGATTTAAAACCTTGGGCTCTTATACTTTTTAAATACATATATTCACCTTGCACTACGGTTTAAAGCATCTAAAGCGGCCATTTGTTCAGCTTCCTTCTTACTTTTTCCCGTACCCTTTCCATAAATAATATTATCAATTTTTACTTCTACTTCAAATGTTTTATTATGAGCTTCACCATATTCTTTGATTACTACATATTCTAGTGATTTTTTATCCGTTTGAACTACTTCTTGAAGTTTAGTTTTATAGTCAGCATTAAAATCAATTTCTTTTTGAATATAAGGAATTATAATTGAATTAATATATTCTTTAGAAGTAGCAAAACCTTGATCTAGATAAATAACAGCTAAAACAGCTTCAAAAACATCAGCAATAATTGTATCGTTAAGATTATGAATTTGCCCATGGCCAAGTCTAATATGTTTGTCGATTCCTAATTCTTTAGCATATGTTGCTAAGGCTTTTTCACAGACATAATTAGCCCTTAATTTTGTCATAGTGCCTTCTTTATGTGTTGTATGAAGATAAAAATATTCACTAGTAATAACCTCTAAAACAGCATCACCTAGGTATTCTAGTCTTTCATAATTATCGCAATCATGTTCATTAGCATAACTACTGTGCGTTAAAGCCGTTTCTAAAAGTTTTTTGTCATTTATATTTATATTTTTTTTCTTTAAAAAATCCATTTTATCAAATCCCATCTTCAATAATTATAGCAAATTTTTATTCTTTTGAAAACATTTACAAACAAAGAAAAATATAGTACAATTCTTATGATGACATATGATAAAGAAATTATTGATCATGATAGTTAAAACTTATCAAATTACACCTCTACACTCTCATGGAATGTGTCGGTTTACACCAAGTTGTAGTGAGTATATGATTGAGGCACTTGAAGAATATGGTACTATAAAAGGATTAATAATAGGAATAAAGAGAATTGGCCGATGTCATCCGTTTGGTAAATACGGATATGACCCGTTACAAAGAAAGGAAAAAAAATAAATGAAATTTAAAAAAATAATATTATTATTAATACCATTACTGATGATTACTGGATGTAGTTTGCAAAAAGATAAGTTGGAAAATTCTACGATTTACACAACTATTTATCCAATTAGATATTTAACAGAATTTATGTATAAAGATTATGCCAAGATTGAAAGTATTTATCCCGCTGGAGCAGATGTCTTAAATTATGAATTAACAGAAAAACAAATCAAGAAATATGCTAAGGCTGATTTATTTATTTATAATGGCTTAGGAAATGAAAAAAATATTGCTAAAAACTTAATTAATAAAAATAAAAACTTGTTAATCATCGACGTTTCTAATGGTCTTACCTATACTAATGGCATAAAGGAATTATGGATGAGTCCTAATAATTATTTAATGCTTGCTAAAAACATTAAAGATTATTTAAAAGAATATTTAGAGAGTTCTATTATCGCTGGTGAGGTTGATAAAAAATATGATGAATTGGCAGAAATTTTGTCTATTAAAGATGCCGATTTAAGAGCTATTGGTAAAAAAGCGAATGAAAGTGGCAACAATACTTTGGTAGTTAGTGATAACGCATTTAAATTTTTAGAAAATTATGGATTTAAAATTATTTCTTTAGATGAAGAAACTCTAAATGATAATACTTTCAATTCAATTCAAAATGGATTTAAGAAAAAGACTTATAGTACAATTTTAGTTCTAGACAATAATTATACAGAAAAGATTAACAGTTTAATCAATGACTATGGTGCTAAGGCCATCGATATTAAATCAATGACTAATGTCGAAAACACAGAATCAATCGATGATTATTTAAGTAATATGCAAGATTTTATCGATAATGTAAGAAATTTGTGTATTGCTAATTGACAAGATTATACTTTTATATTAAAATATAGAAGTAGCTTGTGGAGTAGTACTCAAGAGGCTGAAGAGGGATCCCTGCTAAGGATTTAGGTCGGCGAATGCTGGCGCGGAGGTTCAAATCCTCTCTACTCCGCCATTAAGAAATTAACTTCCTTTTGGAAGTTTTTTTATTACAATTAATTAATGCATCAAAATAAAAACTCTCGTATAAACGAGAGTTAATTTCAAATTGGTGACCCGTACGGGATTTGAACCCATGTATGCATGCGTGAAAGGCATGTGTGTTAAACCACTTCACCAACGGGCCATTTTAATGGTGGGCTTGGGGGGACTTGAACCTCCGACCTCACGCTTATCAGGCGTGCGCTCTAACCAGCTGAGCTACAAGCCCGTACTAACAAAACCTCTATTATTTTATAATATTTTTAAGATTTTGGCAATACTTTTTTTTACTTTTTTTATTTTTCAGCAATTTTCCTTGCTGACATATTTGAATTATACTATACTTTCTACCCGTTGTAAAGGCTTTTTGTTATATTTTAATCGGATTAACATCTATTTCTATG
>CAKOMU010000017.1 GCA_934096755.1 uncultured Bacilli bacterium | reverse complement strand
GAAAATATTGGCACAGTTTTTCATGCTGACATGACACAAGCGATAGGAAAAGTATCCGTGAATATGCATGATGTTGATTTAGCAAGTATGTCTGGTCATAAAATATTTGGACCTAAGGGAATAGGACTTTTATATAAGAGTAGTATGGTTAAATTAACACCGCTTATCATGGGAAGTGGTAAAACTAATGAATTGAAGCCAGGGACACCTCCTTTACCTTTGATTGCAGCTTTATCAAAATCGATAAGATTAGCTAATGAGGGATTAGAAAAAAAAGAACGGTTTGTCAGTTTATTAAATGAAAAAATTATTGCTGAACTTAGTAAGTATCCTAATATAATGATTAATAAAACTAAATATTCAATTCCCCATGTTTTAAATATTAGTATTATGAATGTGATGCCAGAAGCCATGGTGCATGCCTTAGATAAATATGAAATTTATGTAAGTACTAATACTGCTTGTTCTAGTGGAGATGTTTCTAATAGTGTTATTGCCGTATTTGATGATCTTAAAAGAGCAAAGCATACAATTAGAATTAGTTTATCACATGTAACGACGACAGAAGAAGTAAATAAATTTTTGAAAATATTTAAAGAAGAATATGAAAAATTGAGTTTAGTTAAATAATTAGATAGTATTTTAAAAACTTTTTTGTTAAAATAGGGAAGTTGATGGGAGTTTTTGTGGATGGAAAAATTAATTATTTTAAAATATGGTGAGTTAAGTACTAAAAAAGATAATAAGAATTTTTTTATTAGTAAATTGAAAAATAATATTGAAATTACTTTAAAAGATATTGAACATACGACGTATTATGATTTTGGTAGAATGTTTATTAAAACAGAAGAAATCGATTTGGTAGTAGATAGGTTAAAGTATGTTTTTGGAATTCATGAAATTGTAATAGGATATCGTGATGATAATTTAGAGATTCAAGATATTAAAAAAAATAGTTTAGAGTTATTAAAAACTAAACAATTTAGTACATTTAAAGTTAATACGAAAAGAAGTAATAAAAAGTATCCGCTAGAAAGTGTTATGGTTAGTAAAACGTTAGGTGGAGAAATTCTTAAAAGTATTGCTAATATAAGTGTTGATGTTCATAATCCAGAGTTGGTTTTAAATGTTGAAATTAGAAATGAAGAAGTTTTATATTATGTAAATGGTGAAAAAGGATTAGGGGGATATCCAGTTGGTACTTTAGGAAAAGGTTTATTGATGTTAAGTGGTGGAATAGATTCACCGGTTTCTGGTTATATGGCTATTAAAAGAGGTGTAAAGATTGAAGCAATTTATTTTGAAAGTCCTCCTCATACTAGTGAAGCTGCGAAAGATAAAGTTATTAAGTTAGCTAGAGTGCTTGCTAAATATAATACGGAAGTGAAATTACATATAGTTAATTTTACAAAAATTCAAGAAGAAATCTTAAAAAATATTCCACATGAATATTTAATAACCATTATGAGAAGAATGATGTATCGCATTAGTGCTATCATTGCTAATCAAAATAATTGTCATATTTTAGTTAATGGTGAATCAGTAGGGCAAGTTGCTAGTCAAACATTGACGAGTATGCGGGCAATTAATGAAGTAGTGAAGATGCCAGTAATAAGACCTGTTGCTTGTTTTGATAAATTGGAAATAATAGATGTTGCTAAAAAAATAGGTACTTATGAGATTAGTACTTTGCCTTATGAAGATTGTTGTACGATTTTTGTGCCTACGCATCCTGTAATTAACCCACTAATTAGTTTATGTCATGAATATGAACAGTTAATACCTTTTGAAGAGTTGATTTATGAAGCTGTTAAGGAACATACGACAATTAAAGTGGGAATAAAAGAAGAAAATAAATATCAAGATTTGTTATAATGCTGTCAAGCAAATGATAGACTATTGCACTATCTTTGCTTTTTTTGTATAATGTATTTTAATAGTAAGATAGGATTGGTGAAATTGTGAAAAGAAAAATAGGAATTGGAGTTTTGATATTGTTATGTTTGGGTATTGGAGTTTTTACTTATAATAAATTACAAAATCATAAATATGTGTTTACTAATACTCAGGCGTTGGATAAATTGAAAAGTGGTAGTTTAAGTATGATGCTAGAAACTGAAGTAAATAGTGGAACGTATCAACAGTCAAATGAAGTGACTTGGCCTAGTGAAGGGTATGTTTTTAATGAAAGTTTAAGTAAATGTGAAAATGGTGGAGAACTTTCCTGGGATGAAAGTAATAAAAAAGTAGTTTTAGAAAGCAATAAAAGTGATAAATGTTATGTTTATTTTGATGTAGAAGTGCCAGTGTCTTTAGAAACTGTATGTACAGCTGGAGAATATTTACAAAGTTGTGTTAAAAATTTTGCTAGTAATGGGACAGAAAAAACAAATATTTATATTCATGATAGTAGTTTGACTAATGGTGCTAAGGATAATTCGTATCGTTATTCTGGTGCTAGTGAAGAAGTAAATAATTTTGTTTGTTTTGGAAGTGATGCAACGACTTGTCCAACTGATAATTTATATCGTATGATTGGGGTTTTTGGACGACAAGTGAAATTAGTAAAATATGATTATGCTACTAGTAGTGTTTTAGGTACAAATGGTGATTATTATACAACTGCTTCGATGGGATATTCCTCAACTTATAAAGGTGTTTTGACACAAAAAAGTACTTATTATTGGAATTATAAAAATAATACTAGCACTAATAGTGGTAATGGTTCTAATACTTGGTCGACAAGTTTACTGAATAAGACAAATTTAAATACAAATTATCTTAATAATATTGGTAGTACTTGGAGTAATATGATTGAAAATACAATATGGAAAGTAGGAGGCAATACTCAAGCTAATATAAGAAAAGTGGTACCTGGTACTAGTTATCAAAATGAGATTACGTCACCTGCTGCTAGTACAACTTATAGTGCTAAGATTGGCTTATTATATTTTAGCGATTATGGTTTTGCAGCAGCTCCAAGTGCATGGAGTACGACTTTGTCTAATTATGATTCATCTAGTGTCAAACTTGTAAATTGGATGTTTATGGGAGCACCAGAATTTTTAATTACACCACTTACTGATAATCTTTATGCTGTAGGAGAAATTGATTCTGCAGGACATATTTTTAGTGCTACAGGTAGTAGTATGAGTTTAGTGAGACCGGTATTTTCTTTAAAAGCTGAAGTTATGTATAACGGTGGAAATGGTACGATTTCTTCTCCGGTACGATTATCTATTTAAAAATGATTAATGTTTAACGATTATCTTGTTAAATATTAGTCTTTTTCTTTTACTTTAAGTAGCTTTTATGAGTTTGTTATGTTACAATTATGGTAACAGTTTGATGATGGGAGTTATGTTTATGACAGATAATTTTTGTGAAAAAACAGCTGCTATTTGGCAAGTGGCAGGATATGGAATATTGGCGTTAAAAATAGTGATACCAATTATAATTATTGTTTTGGGTATTGTTGATTTTGTGAAAGCTGTAATGGCTAGTGATGATAAGGCCATAAATAAAGCTAGTATGACCCTTATTCAAAGATTTGTTATGGGAGTTTGTATTTTTTGGGTACCTACGATTGTTAATATTTTAATAGGTTTAGTTGATGATTTAGGGGATAATAGTGCTAGTATTGATGTTTGTTCGACTTGTTTGTTAGATGTAAATAACTGTAATAAATAATTAAATATTGAACATAATAGTAATGGTGATTGTATGAATAAATTACATAATTATTACTATAAAGGTTATGATATTATGAGTAAAAGTAGATTAGAGAAGATGGAAATGGAGTATTTGAATCCTTACGGATATAATTTTGATAGTAACGAAAAAAGAATTGTCGATAGAGATTTTTTGGTAAGTCATCCTAATCAAAACAATGTAAAAAATGGAGAATATATGGGAAAAAGATAGCCATTTATTCTTTTTTTTTGTATAATAAAAGCTAGAGGTGAAAGATATGAAAATTTTAGCAGTAAATGCAGGCAGTTCATCACTTAAATTTACATTGATGGAAATGCCAGAAAAAAAAGTTTTAGCTAGTGGTTTATTTGAAAAGATAGGCATTAGTGGTAGTATGTATACTATAAAGTATAATGGTGAAAAAATTACAAAGGAAGTAGAATTAAAAGATCATACTGTAGCCGTACAAATTTTAATGGATGAATTAATTAATATGGGAATTATTAATTCACTAGAAGAAATTGATGGTGTTGGACATAGAATGGTTCATGGTGGTCAAGAATTTAGTGAATCAGTAGTATTAACTGAAGACGTATTAGAAAGAGTATCACATTATAATGAACTTGCACCGCTTCATAATCCTGCCAATATTATGGGCGTTAGAGCTTTTATGAAAGCATTACCAAATACAATACAAGTTGGTGTGTTTGATACAGCTTTTCATACGACGATGGAACCAACAGAATATTTGTATGCAGTTCCTTATGAATGGTATCAAGATTATGGTGTAAGAAAATATGGTTTTCATGGTACAAGTCATAGATTTATAAATAAAACTATTAGTGAATATTTAAAAAGAGATGATTTAAAGGTTATTTCTTGCCATATTGGTAATGGAGGATCTATTACAGCGATTGATTCTGGTAAAGTTGTTGATACAACGATGGGCTTTACACCTCTTGCTGGTATTATGATGGGAACACGTTCAGGAGATATTGATGCATCTTTACTTGCTTATGTTTCTCATAAAACAGGAGAAAGTTTAGATGAATTAACAAGTGACTTAAATAAGAAAAGTGGTCTTTTAGGAATTAGTGGAGTAAGTAGTGATTCTAGAGATGTGGAAGCTGCTGCTAATGAAGGAAATGAAAGAGCTATTTTAGCCCAAGAAATGTATGCTCGTAAAATTGCTAACTACATAGCTATGTATAATAATTTACTTGGTGGAGCAGATGTTATTACTTTAACTGCTGGGGTTGGTGAAAACAGTAAGACAATGCGTAAGTCTATTCTTGATAAGATTGCATCTTTAGGGGTAAAAATTGATGAAGAAAGAAATGATTTTAGAGGAGAATTTCGTTTAATATCAAGTGATGATTCTAAGATTCCTGTATATGTAGTGCCTACAGACGAAGAATTAATGATTGCAATGGATACGGTAGAATTAAAAAATAAAAATAATTAGAAAGAGTGATTTTGTTGAAGGAAATGTATAAGAAAATATTTAAAATAATTAAAAAATACGATGAAATAGTATTAGCTCGACATATTAGTCCTGATCCTGATGCTATTGCGAGTCAAATTGCTTTACGTGATGCGATTAAACTTACATTTCCTCAAAAAAAAGTTTATGCGATTGGTGCTGGTGTTCATAAATTTAAATATTTGGGTAATTTGGATAAAGTCAATTTAAAAGAGTTACATAATGCTTTGTTGATTGTCTTAGATGTACCTAATTTTTGTAGAGTTGATGGAATTGAAGAATTAGAATATCAAGCTATTTTAAAAATTGATCATCATCCTAGTGAAGATATTATTGGTGATGTTGATTGGACTGATGATACAATGTCTAGTACTTGTGAAATGATTGCAAGTTTGCTGATGAATTCCCCTTTAAAGTTGGATAAATCAGTAGCAGAAGATTTATATACTGGTATGGTTTTTGATAGTGATCGCTTTTTATTACCAAATACGTCGGCGAGGACTTTAAAAACTGCTTACGAATTAGTTAGTTATAGTCAAATCAATTTTGTCGATTTATATGATAATTTATATGAAAGAAGTATTGCTGAAGAAAGGTTTCATGCTTATTTAATAAATAATATTGAAATTACCGAAAATAAATTTGGCTTTATATTTGTTCCTAGTGAAGTTTTGAAAAAATTTAATGTAGAACCTACGAGTGTTTCTAATCAAGTAAATAGTTTTTATTATATTAAAGAGATTATTTGTTGGATGTTTGTTGTGTATGATGAACGTAATGACATTTATAAGGCTAATATTAGAAGTAGAGGACCAGTCATAAATGAAGTAGCTAGTAAGTATAATGGTGGAGGACATAAGTTTGCTTCGGGATGTCGTAGCAAAGATTATAAGACGATTGAAGCTTTAGCTCATGATTTAGATTTAGCTTGTAGGAAGTATTTTGATGATGAAAATATCTAAAATAATAAAAAAGAAAGATAATTATATGATTTTACTTAGTGATAATAGGTCACTAAGTTTTTATGATGAAGTAATTATGAAATATGGAGTTTTGAAACCTATGCTTATTGAAGAAGCTACTTTGAAAGAAATGATTAGGTTTAATGAATGTATTAAAGCTTATAAAGAAGCTTTAAAATATATTAATGTTAGATTAAGAACTAAAAAAGAAATTAGAATTAAGTTAAAAGAATATGATAAAACAACGATTGAGTATGTAATTAATCGTTTAAGTAAGAATGGTTATTTAAATAATTCATTATATATTAATAGTTATGTTAATGATGCAATAAATTTGAGTTTAAAGGGACCTTTAAAAATTAAAAAAGAGTTGGAAAATTTAGAATTTACAAGTGTAGAAATAGAAACAGTGTTAGAAAAAATAGAAGATATTATATGGATTGATAGAATTAAAAAAATTATGGGTAAAAAGATTAATGCTAATAATAAATATAGTAAAATGATGTTGGAAAATAAAATTAAGGAATACTTGTATAATTTAGGTTATAATAAAGAAATGATAGAAAATTGTTTTAACAGTATTGAGATTCAAGATGATGATTGTGTAATTCAAAAAGAATATGAAAAGTCTTTAAAAAAATTGGAAAGAAAATACGAAGGTTGGGAGTTAAAACAAAAAATTAAAACGACTTTGTACCGTAAAGGATTTAGTTTAAGTGATATAGAAAAAATAATGAGTAAAGACTAGAAATAACTATAAATAATTGATATAATTTAGACAGGTTGTGATAAAATGAAGAATCTAAAATATTTTTTAATACTTTTATGTTTTGTGATTTTGCCGATGAAAGCGATGGCATATGATTGTAATTATCAGTCAGAGGATCAAAAATATAGTGTTGGATACAATTTGGGTGATGGAATTTTACATATTGATAAATATGAAGGGAAAAATGTTAGTGAAAATGATCCTATTTATAAATATAGTGTTGGTAATAACATAACGGAATTAAAAGGTTCTAAATGTTATAAATATGTTTATATTTATAGGTCATATAATTCTGAAAATACAACGGAGTCTTCAAAAAGTTATCAATATTATGCGTCTGATGATTCCAAGTCTAGTAATTTTAAAAAAACTACTTTATTGGGTAGTGAAAATGAAACTATTAAAGAAGCAATGGATTCTTTAAGTAGTTTTGATTGTAAATATGTATCAGTCGATGGGAAAAGTGTTGCTGGTTATAACTTAAATGATAATAAAGTTAAAATATTAAGATATAATGGAGAAGCAGTTAAAAATTATTCGTATGTTGTTAGTGGTGGTTTTGATAATTGCTATGCTAATTTTAAATTGAAAAGACGACAAACCATTACTTCTCCTGAATATCCCATATATGAGTATAGTGGTGAATTTAGTGATATAACTTTGACTGGTAAAGATATATTATATTTGAATGGTAGTACAGAGGACTTAAAACAAAAAGAAGAGGAAGCAAAAAAACAAGAAAATGAAAAAGATTTAACTATTAAAGATGTTGATATTTGTAGTCCTAAGGATGCAGATGGAAATCCTAATGGGGTTTTAAAAGCTTTTCAAATAATTGGATATATTCTTTTAATTGCTAAATTAGTAGTGCCGTTAATTTTGATTATTTTGGGAAGTGTTGATTTTGCCAAGGCAGTTATTGCATCTAATGAAAAGCCAAATAAAGATGTTATTATGACTTTGATGCGAAGATTTATTGCTGCGTTTATTATTTTCTTTATTCCTACTGTGTTAAATTTTGTTTTAAGTTTAGTAGATGGGGCTAGTGATGCTGTTAAAGGTGATGATACTTCACATGGTTTTACATCTTGTGCAACTTGTTTATTAGATCCTTTGGGAGATTGTCAAGCACGAAATCTAAATGGAACTGAGTAAGTTTTGAAAACTTGCTCTTTTTTCTTTATACGTGTTAAGACAAATGTTATAATATAAGTATATTTGGGAGGTAACAAAATGGATATGATTGTTAATTTAAATAAAGAACAAAGAGAAGCAGTTTTGCATAAAGATGGTCCTTGTTTGGTGTTAGCTGGTGCTGGTTCTGGTAAAACAAAAGTTTTAACAACTAGAATAGCTTATTTAATTAATAATGGAGTAAATTCTCATAATATTTTAGCAATTACATTTACGAATAAAGCAGCGAAAGAGATGCGTGATCGAGTAAGTAATTTAGTGGCGGATAATTATGCTTTTGTTGGAACATTTCATTCCTTTGGTGTGAGAGTTTTAAGAGAAAATTATGAAGCATTAGGCTTGATGCGAAATTTTACTATATTAGATGGTGATGATGTTTTAAGCATTATAAAAAAAATTATGAAAGATTTAGATTTGAATACTAAAGAATATGCTCCGTCATATATTCGTAATAAAATTAGTTTTATTAAAAATGAAATGCTAAGTGAAAGTGAAATAGAAAAGTACTTAGCGACTCCGGTTGAAAAAGTAGCAGTCAAAGTTTATCATGAATATCAAAATGTTTTAAAACGTAATAATGCCGTGGATTTTGATGATTTATTACGACTTCCTGTATTACTTTTTGAAAATCATGAAGATATTTTAGATAGATACCAAGATCATTATCAATATATTTTAATAGATGAGTATCAAGACACTAATGAAGTACAATATAAACTGGTGAAAAAATTAGCCAGTAAATATCGTAATTTGTTTGTTGTTGGTGATGTTAATCAAAGTATTTATGGCTTTAGGTGGTCAAATTATAAAAATATATTAAATTTTGAAGATGATTATCCAGAAGCTAAGTGTATAACGTTAAATCAAAATTATCGTAGTACCAATACTATTTTAAATGCTGCTAATTCGGTGATAAAAAATAATGTAGATAAAAAAGAAGTACATTTGTATAGCGATTTAGGTGAAGGTTTTAAGATTAAATATTTTCATGCTAATGATGATAAAGAAGAAATTAAAAATGTTGTTGATGAAATTAAGAAACTTTTAAATGATGGTTATAAATATCAAGATATTGCAATACTTTATCGTACCAATGGGCAAGCTCGTGGAGTGGAAGATGGAATTCTTAAACAAAATTGGCCATATAAAGTGGTAGGAAGTTATTACTTCTATAAAAGAAAAGAAATTAAGGATTTGCTTTGTTATTTGCGTCTTATTGCTAATCATAATGATGATATTTCGTTAAAAAGAGTTATTAATGAGCCTAAAAGAGGAATTGGAGCAAAGTCTATTTTAGATATTGAAGTAGTGGCTAATTCTTTAAGTACTAGCATGTTTGAATGTTTGACCAAACCAAAAGAAATAGAATTTAAAAATTTGATTTTATCTTTGACTGAAGCAAGTAAAGATTTGGATCTTACGGAGTTAATAGATTTGGTATTAGAAAAAACAGGGATGAAACAAGAATTAGAAAATGATAAATCGATTGAAGCTGATATAAGATTAGAAAACTTAATGGAATTTAAAAGTATTACGGAAAATTATCAAAGAGATACTGGTGGGGTAAACTTACAAGATTTTTTGGAAGATATAAGTATAGTTGCGGATAGTGCAGATCATCAAGATACGGAAGATGCAATAACTTTAATGACAATGCATGCAGCGAAGGGTTTGGAATTTAAAGTCGTTTTTTTGGTAGGGATGGAAGAAGGTATTATGCCTCATGTAATGAGTTTGGATGCCAAAGAAGATTTGGAAGAAGAAAGAAGACTCTGTTATGTCGCTATTACGAGGGCTAAAGAAAGACTTTATATTACTAATGCTAAAAGAAGGATGCTTTATGGAAATGTTAGTAGTAATATGCCTTCTCGTTTTATCGGTGAAATTGATGCTAATTTATTAGAAAAAATGGAAAATACTAATACTAGCAATGTCTTTAATAAAGATAAAGTGTATAGTAAAGAAAATATTTTGTATAAACAAGGAGATGTAGTGATGCATGCTAGTTTTGGCCGTGGTGTGGTTGTTAGTGTAGATGATCGATTTGTGACGGTGGCTTTTAGTAATCGATTTGGCATTAAGAAATTTTTAAGTAATTATCAAGGATTAAGGAGAATGTAAGTGTTAAGTTTAGTAATTATGGCAGCTGGTATGGGCGTTAGATTTGGTGGCAATAAAAGTACTTGTCCAGTTGGAGTAAATGGCGAAATTATTGCTGATTATGCCATTTACGATGCTATTCAAATGGGATTTAGTAAAGTGATTTTTGTAATTAGAAGAGAAAATCAACAAATTTTTGAAGATATTGTAGGAAAATATAGAAATCAAATAGAAGTTAAATTAGTTTGGCAAGAGTTTGATGTTGTACCAGAAAATTTCAAAGTAAAACCAGGAAGAATGAAGAGTTTAGGGACAGCTCATGCTTTATATTGTGCAAAAAATGAAGTTACTGATAATTTTGTCGTCATTAATGCTGATGATTTTTATGGAAGAGAAGCATTTAAATTAGCTAAACAGTTTTTCCTTACTAATAAAGAAGAATTTGCTACCATTACTTATCCTTGGTATGAAACAATTAGTGAATTAGGAAGTGTGAAAAGAGGTATCATTCAAGAACGTAATGGTTATGTGGAAGAAATTTTAGAATGTGAAATTAATGATGAAGAAGCCAAGTCTTTAGATGGTAGATACATAGTTGAATTAACAAAAAATTCTCGAGTATCAGTTAATTTTTGGATTTTAAATCAAAAAGTGTGGCCTTTTTTGGAAAATGAATTTAAATTGTTTTTAAATAGTGATTATGATGAACAAGAGGAATTTTTGTTACCTATGATGATTAATAAAGGAATTAAGGAAGATGTATTTAAAGTTAAAAATATAGAATGTAATGGTACTTGGATGGGAGTAACATATCGTGAAGATTTACCTAAATTTCAAGAAAAATTAAATGTATTGATAAAGAGAGGAGAATATCCAAATGGATTATTTGATAGATAAAAAAGAAAGAGTATTAGAATTAACAAAAATATTAAATGAAGCAAATTATAATTATTATGTTTTAGATAATCCTACAATTACAGATCAAGAGTATGATAAATATATAAGAGAATTAGAAAATATTGAATTAGAATATCCAGAACTTGCTAGTAGCACTAGTCCTTCTAAAAGAGTAGGTGGAGAAGTAATTAGTAAATTTGAAAAAGTAGTACGAGATAAACCTATGCTTAGTATTGCAGATGTGTTTAGTGATGAAGAAGTCAAAGACTTTTTAAAAAGAATTGAAGATGCTTGTGATAATCCTGAGTTTGTTTGTGAGTATAAAATCGATGGATTAGGGGTTGCTTTAATTTATGAAAAAGGTAAATTAGTAAGAGGTGTAACTAGAGGTGATGGTTTAGTTGGTGAGGATATTACCCATAACGTTCGTACGATTAAAGCGATTCCTTTAGAACTAAAAAAACCAGTCGATATTGAGGTTAGAGGCGAAATTTTTATGCATAAAGATACGCTTTTAAAAATTAATAAAGAAAGAGAAGAGCAAGGACTTAGTAAATTACAAAATGTTCGTAATGCAGCGGCTGGTTCAATAAGACAACTTGATTCTAAAATAACAGCGAAAAGACAATTAGATAATTTTATTTATTATTTGCCACATCCTGATGCATTTCATTTAAAGACGCATATGGAAACTTTGAATTTTATGAAAGAATTAGGTTTTAAAGTTAATCCTGCCAATACGTTGGTGAAAACACCAGAAGAAGTATTGCAATTTATTGAAGAAATTACTCAAAAAAGAAAAAGTTTGTCTTATGAAATTGATGGTGTGGTCATTAAGGTAAATGATGTAAAAATGCAAGAAAATTTAGGTAATACAGCTAAATATCCTAAATGGGCAGTTGCTTATAAATTTCCTGCAGAAGAAGTACTTACTAAATTAGTAGATATTATATTTACAGTAGGACGAACTGGAAAAGTTACGCCAAATGCTGTTTTGGAGCCAGTTATTGTGATGGGATCAACTATAAGAAGAGCTACTTTACATAATGAAGATTATGTGTTATCAAAACATTTAAAAATTGGTGATATTGTAGCTATCAAAAAAGCTGGAGATGTTATTCCTGAAGTAGTGGAAGCTAAAATGGAGAGAAGAACAGGAAAAGAAAGAGATTTTGTTATGATTGATGAATGTCCAATGTGTCATACAAAATTAGAAAAAAGAGGGGAACAAGTCGATTATTATTGTGTTAATCCTGATTGTCCAAGAAGAAATATTGAAGCAATTAGTCATTTCGTGTCTAGAGATGCTATGAATATTGAAGGGTTAGGAAGTGAACTTGTAGAAGAATTATATAATTTAGGTTTCGTACAAAGTATTCCTGATTTATATGAAATGGCTAGTAAGAAAAAACAAATTATGGAATTTGATGGTTATGGAGAAAAAATCTTAAATAAAATTTTAAATAACATCGAGAAATCCAAAGAAAATAGTTTGGAAAGATTATTGTTTGGTTTAGGAATTAAAGAAGTTGGTTTGAAAACAGCAAAAATTTTAGCTAGTAATTTTACATCGATGGATATGTTAAGTCAAGCAACAAAAGAGGAACTTGAAAGCGTTAAAGACATTGGTAGTATTACGGCCCTTAGTGTGGTTAATTACTTTTTAAATAACCAAGAATTAATAGAAAAACTAAAAGAAATCGGTTTAAATATGAATTATCTAGGCATTAATAGAGGTATTAATAATTATTTTAGTGATAAAAAGTTTGTAATTACAGGTACTATACCGGGTTATGGACGAAAAGAAATAAAGGAAATTATTGAAAGTTATAATGGAAGTGTTAGTGAATCAGTGAGCAAAAATACGGATGTCGTCATAGTAGGAGATAAACCAGGTAGTAAATATCAAGATGCTTTAAAATTAAATATTATGATTTGGGATGGTCAAAAAACACTTGAGGTTTTAAATAATTTGCCAAAAGCATAAATAGATAGTATAATTAGATTACTAACAAGAGGTGGAAATTCATGAATAAAATGAAAGAATTATGGGGGAAAAACAAGGTTTTAATAGTATTAGGTTTAATACTTGCTATATGTTTGGTAGCAATATTAGTAGTCACATTTTCTTTCTTTTTAGGAGGAAGTAAGTCAGTTTATGGAGATAGACTTGATGATATTGATAAATATCCTATTACGGACAATGTGAAAAATACCTACATTAAGAATCTAGAAGATGATCAAATAGTTAAAGATGTTAAATTTGATGTTAAAGGAAGAATTATATATGTTATTATCGATTTTAACGATGATGTTTCATTAAGTGATGCTGAAAATAGAGCAGCAGCTAGTCTTACTGATATTGGGGATGATTTAATGTCTTATTATGATGTTTCTTTGACTCTTAGAAGCGATGCAACAGCTAATAGTGATGGGTTTACTATTTTAGGGGCAAGAAATGCTTCTGGTAATGGTCTTAATTGGAATAATAATACCCCAGTGGAAAGTGAGTAATGATGAAAAAAAAGAAAAGTGTCATAATAATTATTGTTAGTTTAATAATTTTAATTGCTTTAACTTTTATTTTATATTTTATTTTGAATAATAAAAATAAATTAACTGTTGGTGAAAGAAATTGGATTAACGATAATATTAGTACCGTTCAAAATGTAAATGTCTTAAATAATGTTAGTGTTTTTGGTTCTTTAGGAACTGGTGTCTTTTATGATTTTTTGGATGATTTTGCTAATGAATATGATCTTACAATAAATCCTATTACATATAATAGTCCTAATACACCGTCTGGTTTAGCTTTAGTTTTGAAAAAAAATCTTAGTGATAATGATACAGTTTTTTATACTGATCATTATGTATTGGTTGGTAAAAAAGCTGAAATTGTATCTAGTGAAGATGATTTAAGAGGAAAAACTATAGGCGTTTTAAATAGTGAACTTAGCTATATTTCTAAATATATCAAAAAAGTTAGTGATGTTAGTTTTAAACAATTTGAAAGTGTTGATGAACTGAATAAAGCACTAGAAAAAGATGTAGATTATATGATAGTTCCATTGATGGAATGTTTAGATACGATTTTAACTAAAGATTATCAAGTTATTTATCATTTCAGTGATATTAAAGAATATTATGTTTTGCAAAGTGATGATAGTATTTTAGCTAGTGTTATGGAAAAGTATTATCATAGTTGGAAGAATAAATTTGATGATGTTTATAATCAAGAATTATTTAAAGCATTGACGACAGGTATGAATATAAGCGATACAGAAATTGATGCTATGCAAAGTGTTAGTTATAATTATGGTTTTGTTAATGCTAGCCCTTATGAAGTTATTACGGGTGGTAAGTATGGTGGGATTGTTGCTGTTTATTTAAGTAATTTTAGTAAATTTGCCGATGTCGAATTTAATTTTGTGAGATATAAGACATTTAATAAATTTATGAAAGCTGTAAATGATAAAAAAGTAGATTTATATTTTAATTATTATAATTTTACGGATAATTTTAATCAAACTGATGGAATAAACATTGGTTATGTTATAGCTGCATCTAGAAAGAATAATACTGTTATTAAATCGATTAATTCTTTAATTGGGGAAGAAGTATACGTTCAAGAAAATAGTAAACTATATGATTATGTTAAACAAATTGAAGGAATAGATGTTAAGACATTTAGTACGACGAAAGAATTATTTAAATTAAACAAAAAAGATACATATTTAATCTTAGATAAAAATACATTCTTATATTATAAAGAAAATAAACTTGATAATTATACGGAAAGATATCGTGATTATATTGATAGTGAGTATACATTTAAAGTAAGAACAAAAAGTGCTTTATATAAATTGTTAAATAAATACATTAGTATTATGGATGAAGAAGAAATGATTATTAAAGGATTAGATAATCATTATGAAACTGTGAAAAATGGTGGTATTGTCACTAAAATTGCCGAGTATATTTTGTATATTGTCATTATTGTGGCTTTAATAGTATTTATTGTTTTTAGAAAAAGTAAAAGAGTTTCTATTGCTCGAAAAATTAAGAAAGATGATAAAATGAAGTTTATTGATCAATTAACTAGTTTGAAAAATCGTAATTTCTTAAATGAAAATATAGAAACGTGGAATAATAATACTATATATCCTCAAACTATATTAGTTATTGATTTAAATAAGATACAAGATATTAATGATGTTTATGGATATAATGAAGGAGATAAACAAATTAAGGCTTTAGCTAATATTTTAATTAAAACACAATTAGATAATAGTGAAGTAATGCGAACCGATGGGAATGAATTTGTTGTCTATTTAGTTGGATATAGTCAAAAACAAATTAGTAATTATATTCATAAATTAACTAGAGAAGTAAAAAAATTACCTTATGATCATGGTGCAGAGATTGGTTATAGTATGATCATAGATGATATTAAAACGATAGAAGATGCTTTAAATGAAGCAGTTGAAGATATGAAGAAACAGAAGGATATAAAAAGTAATGAAGAAGGTAAAGCTTGAGTTAAAAGAATTTTTTGATAACTTTATAAAAGTTTTAGCTCGTCCTGAAATGGCTATATTACCAGGACAGCTAGCTTTCTTTTTTGTTTTAGCAATTGTTCCTACTATAACATTGATCAGTTATGAAGCTACTCTTTTGAATTTATCAACCGATGTTATATATGAATTTTTAACATCAGCATTTTCGCAAGATATTGCTTCACTTTTATTGGACACTACAGGTGTTAATCCTGGTGGTTGGGGCTTTTTCTTTGTAATTATAGTGGGATATTTTATTGCCTCGAATGGTCCTGCTTCTATAATTGTTACTTCTAATACTATTTATGGAGAAGTGCAAGAAAGTTTTTTGAAAAGAAGAATAAAAGCAATTGTTATGACTTTTGTCTTAGTTTTGTTGTTTATCTTTATGTTAATCGTACCAGTTTTTGGTAATAAAATTGTTGAATTGTTTCAGTATGTTAATATTAATTCGGTAGTGACTGAAAAAGTTTCCTTGGTTATTAATTTTATTCAAGGGCCTTTAACTTGGTTAATTATGTATTTTTTCATTAAAATACTATATACGATTGCTCCTAATAAAAGAATAAAAAGTAAGAGTGTGGGATATGGAGCTTTATTTACTAGTGTTGCTTGGATTATAGTGACGTATATCTACTCTTATTATATTAATAATTTAGCACATTATAGTACCTTTTATGGAGGTTTAGCTAATTTGGTTATTTTAATGTTTTGGATTTATTTGTTAGCTTATGCTTTTACAATTGGTATGGCTTTAAATTATCGTAAAGAAACGCAAGAATTAGAAAAAACTGGAACTATAAATGTCAAATAAATGGATAAAATAAAGTTATGTACAACAGGTATTACTTATGTACATGATGTTATTTTGATATCAATCTAGTATTAATTTACTAACGATATTGAAAAGTAATATTCTAATAGACTCAAAAGCGAGTCTATTTTAGTTTGACAAAATAATAATTTGTGTTAGAATATAACAATACTTGGAGTTATTATGAATATAGAAGGTTTAAAAGAAAATTTGTTAAAATCACAAGAAGATGGAATCTTAGCAAAAGATTTAGTCGTAGATTTAATTAATGAGTATGTAAAGTGTTATAATTTGGAAAAATATGTTGATGATATAGTAGTTTTTAATAAAAGTTCTAAATGTATAGGGATGTATTATCACAATAAAATTTTTTTACATGAAGATTTATTTAAATTAATGAGATTTGATAGTAAATCTGCTTTTTTTTCTTGTTTTTTATTTACAATAAAGGTGATGTATCATGAACTTTATCATGTATATCAAACAAAAATTATGGAAGAATCTTTATGCTATTATGATAAATTTTTGCTAAACTATAGTCTAAGTTGCGAGGAGAGAAATAAATTAGCTTATTTAGCTGTTATTTGCTTACCTAAAATATATAATGTTAACCGATATCAAAAATATCATGATTTTTTTCCTCATGAAAAAGAAGCTGATTTTATGGGATTGGTTCATGCTATAGATTTAGCAAAAAAGTTAGATGTTAAAAATTGTGAAAATTCAAATAGAGTATTGGTGATGAACATGACTAAAAATTATACTTATAGAGGTTTTTTTAATAACAAAATGGTATCTCCATTTGCTTGTTTGGAAAATTTTAAAATGAAAATTAACGAATTGCATAGATTTGTTAAAAATAATGATTTTTGCAATTGTGAAAAGTTGATCTTAGGTATGGATTTGCCTGATGATGTTATTCGTGATTATAAAAAACAAGAAAGTTTGAATATTAATGAACCAGGGTGGATTGATAGTTACAAAATAGCACAAAGAATTCTTAAAAAAAATAATTGTAAATAATTATTTTTTTTTGACATTAATTTGTATTTTCCTGATGAAATTATAGATTTTTCCTTATATTTTTAGTAAAATAAAAACATGAAGAAGTTTAGGTTAAGAAAGTTTTATTTGGGATTTGTATTAATGGGAATATATTTATATTTGGAAGTGATTTTTAGATTACTTTTAAATATTCCAATTTTTAGTATGACTTTTTTATATGTGCTGATTTTTGGCATTGTCTTTAGTTGTTTGGGTGATTTATTGGGTCGCTTTTTTAACATTTGTATAAATAAAATAATGTTTTTAGTTTTATTGTTTGGGTTAGGTTTTTTATATAGTTTAAATTATTCTATTAATACCATGTTTGGTTTGTTTTTTAGTTTTAATTTATTGAGCGCTACTGATCAAGTGGTAAGTTTTGCCGGGGATGGTTTACAATTAATTATTAAAAATACTATTCCTATTCTTTTATTGTTTTTGCCTTTTATTTTATTTATGGTTGAAAAAGATAAGGTACGTATTACGAAGGATAGTGCAAAACATCGAATTATAAAAGGAGGAATATTGCTCTTATCGGTAATTTTGTTTTTTGGTCTTTTAAATGTTAATAAAGATGATAATAATTCTCCTTATGAACTATTTTATAAAAGAAATAATACGGAACTGAATGTTACTACTTTTGGTGTAGTTAATAGTTTTTTAATGGATGGAGTAAAATGGTTAAATAATTTTACAGAGGATATCAAGATAACTGTTTCAAATAATATAAGTAGTAGTAATAGTGCATATCAATATAATAATTGGGATATAGACTTTGCAAAATTAATAAATGATGAAGATAATGAAGACATTAAAAAAATGCATTTATATTTTCAAAATGAAGAAGGTACAAAGCAAAATGAGTATACTAATTATTTTAAGGGAAAAAATTTGATTCTTTTTATGGCTGAAAGTTTTAATGAGATTGCTGTATCTAAAGAATTAACTCCAACCTTATATAAATTGGTAAATAGTGGTTTTGTTTTTGATAATTATTATACGCCGACGATTAGTAGTACAATTGGAGGTGAATTTCAAGAGCTGACTTCTTTAGTAGCAGCATCAGGATTTTTAAAACCATGGAAAGAGGGTAAAAATACATTTCCAATGGGAATTGCGACTAGTTTTACAAATTTGGGTTATAGTACGTTTGCTTATCATGATAATTCTTATACATTTCAAAGTCGTTATAAGTATTTGGAGGCTTTAGGATTTACCAATTTTAAGGCTTGTAAAAATGGTTTGGAAGAAAAAATTAAGTGTAATATTTGGCCGCAGTCAGACGTAGAAATGATTAAAGCTACGGTTGATGATTATGTCAAAACTGGCACACCGTTTTTTACTTATTATGCTACGGTTAGTGGACATGGAGGCTATTCTTTCAAAGAAAATGCCATGGCTCGTAAAAATAAAGAATATGTAGAAAAGTTATCTTATAGTGAAGGTGTTTTAGCATATTTAGCAGCTCAAAAGGAATTAGATTTAGCGTTAGAATATTTAATTAATTATTTAGATGAGGTAGGTATTTTACAAGATACAGTGATTGCTTTAGTAGGAGATCATTATCCTTATTATCTTTCAACTGATGAGGTAAATGAAGTAGCTAGTTACGAAAAAGACGATGTAGTAGAAATAAATCATAGTAACTTTATTTTGTGGAATAGTGAAATGTCACCTATACACGTAGATAAAGTTGGTAGTCAAATCGATGTTTTACCTACACTATATAATTTGTTTGGAGTAAATTATGATTCTAGATTATTAATAGGAAAAGATATTTTAAGTAATTCACTAGGACTGGCTATATTTGGAAATAGGAGTTGGGTTAGTGATTATGGAACATATTTTGCACAGAGTAAAAAATTTGTGTTAAAAGATGGTAAAAATGTGGATAATAATTATGTAGATACGATGAATACAATTGTTAATAATAAAGTGGCGATGAGTAAAAATATTATGATTTATGATTATTATAGAAAGGTTTTAGGTGAAGAATAATGTGTGGAATTGCTGGATTAATTTCTAAAAACGGAGATATTGCTAAAAATATTAAAAAAATGAGTGAGAGAATTAAGCATCGTGGGCCTGACGGAGAAGGCTTCTTTATTGATGGAAATGTGGCTTTGGCTCACAGAAGACTTGCTATTATTGATTTATCAACTGGAAATCAACCTATGTTTAATGAAGATGAAAGTGTGGTAGTAGTATTTAATGGCGAAATTTATAATTATTTAGAACTTAGAGAGGAATTGAAAAACTTAGGACATGTTTTTAAAACGAATAGTGATACAGAAGTTTTAGTTCATGGTTTTGAAGAATGGCATGTTGAATTACCTAAGCATTTAAGGGGAATGTTTGCTTTTGCTATATATGATAAAAAGTCACAAGAATTGTTTTTAGCACGTGATAATTTTGGGATTAAACCATTATATTATGCTTATATGAACGATACCTTTATGTTTGCTTCCGAAGTTAAAGCATTTTTAGATGTGCCAGAATTTACTAAAGAATTTAATCAAGATATTTTAAAAGCATATTTGGAGTTTAGTTTTGTGCCTACCACAGAAACATTTTTTAAGAATGTGTTTCGGTTAGATGCTGGAACTTCTTTGTTGTTTAAAGATAAAGATATTCATTTAAATCAATATTTTAAATTAGATTTTCAAGAAAAAAAACAAGATTTTAAAACTGCTGTACAAAAAATAGAAAATGTAATGCAAGATAGTATAGATAAACATTTATTAGCTGATGTTGAAGTAGGTTCTTTTTTATCAAGTGGAGTTGATTCTTCTTATATAGTATCATTGGCTAAACCACAAAAAACTTACACTGTGGGATATGATATTGCTAAGTATGATGAAATTAAATATGCTAAAGATTTAACTGATAAATTAGGTATTAAGAATATTTCTAAAGTGATAAAAAAAGAAGAATATATGAAAACTATTGATGATATTTTATATTACATGGATGAGCCTACTAGTGATCCAGCGGCTATTTCGTTATATTTTGTGGCTAAATTAGCAAGTAAAGATGTAAAAGTGGTATTATCTGGTGAAGGAGCTGATGAATTTTTTGGGGGATATAATTATTATCGTGAAGAAGTAGATTATCAATTTTATAATAAAATTCCTTATTTTATTCGTCATGCTATAGGAAGTATTGCTAAATTATTACCTGAAAAAAGAGGAGTTAATTTTTTAGTTAGACGAGGAGAAAAATTAGAAAATAGTTATATTGGCGTAAATAGAAATTTTTCGAGTAAAATGGCTAAAAAAGTACTTCGAGATAAATATAGTTTAGATGCTATCAAGGTGACAGAAGATGTATATAAAGAATTTAGTCATGAGAGCAATATTGATAAAATGCAAGCCATTGATATTAAATTTTGGTTAATGAAAGATATTTTATTAAAGGCTGATAGAATGACTATGGCGGCTAGTTTAGAAGGAAGAGTACCATTTATAGATAAAGAAGTATTTAAGGTAGCATCAAGTTTACCATTTGATTATAAAGTAACTAAAGAAAATACAAAAGTGGCTTTACGAGAAGCTGCCAAAAGTGTTATACCTAATGAATCTTATAAAAAGAAGAAATTAGGTTTTCCTGTACCAATAAGAGAATGGATGAAAGATGATGATGTTTATGAAGAAATTAAAACTTTATTTACAAGTGAAATAGCTAAAAAATTCTTTAATATAAAAGAGATAACTAAATTGTTGGATGAACATAAAAATCTAAAAAAAGATAATTATCGAAAGGTTTGGACGATATTTTGCTTTTTAAAATGGTATCAATTATTTTTTGAAAATTAGGATGGGTGAAAATGTTAGAATATATTATAATAGCTTTATTAATTGTTCTTATAGTTTTGGTATTGATTTTGATTTGTCGAAAAAATAATAATAATGAAATGACAGAAAGATTAGGACATTTTGAAGCCAATATTAATAAAGAAATTGGGGAGTTTAAATATAGTTTTTCTAAAGTTCTTACTAGTGATTTTGAACTTTTGAATGAAAGAATAGAAAAAAAATTATCGATGATTAATGATCGAGTAAATGAAAGGCTCGATCAAAATTTTGAAAAAAGTAATAAAACATTCATGAATGTCTTAGAACGATTATCTAAAATTGATGAAGCTCAAAAGAAAATTGATGGACTTAGTAGTGAAATTGTTTCTTTACAAAGTGTTTTGACGGATAAAAAAACTAGAGGAACCTTTGGGGAAGTAAATTTAGAATATATTTTAAATAATGCGTTTGGAAGTAATAAAAATGGCATTTATACGACACAGTATAAATTTAAGAATGGTTATATTGTCGATGCTTTGTTATATGCTCCGTCTCCGCTTGGTACTATTGCTATTGATTCAAAATTTCCATTGGAAAATTACCAAAGAATGACTGATAAAACTAAGTCGAGAGAAGAAAGAGATATGGCAGAAAAGATGTTTGTTAATGATGTCAAAAAACATATTAATGCGATAAGTGAAAAATATATTATTCCTGGGGAAACTAGTGATGAAGCAATTATGTTTTTACCCGCAGAGGCATTATTTGCAGAAATTAATGCTTACCATCCAGAACTTTTAAATTATGCTTACTCTAAAAAAGTGTGGATTGCTGGTCCTACAACTTTAATTAGTACTTTGTCAATTATTAGTATGATTTTAAAAAATATGGAAAGAGATAAATATACAAAGGTAATTCATGAAGAATTAAATAAACTTAGTGTTGAATTTAGTAGATATAAGGATAGATGGGATAAGTTGGCACGCAATGTTAAAAGTGTTAATCAAAGTATTGATGAATTACATATTACTAGTGAAAAAATTTCTAAGCGCTTTGATAGTATAAATAGTGTTGATTTAGATAAATTGGAAATTAAAGAGAAAAATGAGTAAAGTGCTTGCAAGATTAAAGTAACCATGCTAAAATTTTATATATAGTAGAGGCTTCTAAGAAAGTAGAGGCTTCTAAGAAAGTAGAGGCTTCTAAGAAAGTAGAGGCTTCTAAGAAAGTAGAGGCTTCTAAGAAAGTAG
>CAKOMU010000016.1 GCA_934096755.1 uncultured Bacilli bacterium | reverse complement strand
TTGAAATAATTATTTGTTTGATTTACATTATTATTAAATAAATATTCACTTTGATTATTATAAGTACTATTTAAAAATTTTAAATCACTCTCATTTGGTTTAGGATTAAATAAAAACATACTTTTACTAGGATTATAATAAGTTTTATATATCCTATCTTCTATCATTACAGGTGTTACTTCAACTAAATCACTACCAGGAGTTAATCTATCTAAAATTAGATTAACAACATTCTTTTCTTCATCAGTCAAAAAAGTATAAAGTTTGTCATCTTTAATTCTACCTACAAAATACTTATTATCCTTTATACCAATTCCATACACAATATCATTTAATTTAAATTTTCCAACTATTTTCATAAAACTTCCTCTCATTAGTAATCACATACATATATATTATATAACAGTTTTAATTGATATTTTTATTTTTTCAATTGAGTATCCAAATATCTATTAGAACTATCTAACTCTATTGTTTTAAAATTGAAAGTTGGACGATATACAGGTATCATTACTTTATTAGTTAATTTATCGATATAAGCATCATTATAAATAACAACATCTTCACCATCAACAGAGTTTATTGCACCATTTTTTAAAGCCTCATCTCTAGACCATCCTTCATAATGATCAATATTTTTACTAACATCAATATTTTCATAATCAATAACAATTTTATAGTTATCATTTACTTTACTAGGATTAATTATACTAGGATCTTTTATTTCCATAATATTTCCCCTAAGATCAGGTTGAATATCATTTAGCTCACCAACTTTTTGCAAAAAGCTATTAGAATTATAATATAATAATGCAACTAAATCATCATCGATAGATTTACCATATTTAGCTTCATAATAAGTTGCCAAAACATTATTAAGTTGTTCTACTATTTTATTTTTATTTACATCTTGATAACTAGTACAATCAAATTGATAACATAATCCCACAAATTTCCACACTAATTCATAATCAGGAATAATATCTAACAAAGCTTTTCTTATACCAGTGAAATCACCAGTAAAATAATACTGTTTTATGACTTCTTTATCTATAATTTCTCCAAGTAATTTAATAACATTTCGATTTTCTGCATATGAATATTCAGTTCCTAAATATTCATCTACAGCTAATGCATTAGTCCCTTCTACAAAAAATGAACTATACGAGCCATCATATGTTTGTAACATGTGATACATCTCATGCACAAATACTGTTATATCAACTTCTTCTAAATTAGTAACATTATAAAAATCAATTTCATTTAGGTACCAATTATAAGTACCGCTTATACCGGTATTCCAAGTTTCATGTTGCTTTTCTTCTTGGTTATACACAATTTTTAAGGTATTTAAATTATCTAGAATTAAAGCTAAATCCATATATTTATAATTATCTAAAATAATAGTACTATTTGATAACATCAAAGATTTTTCTTGCTCACTTAAATTTATATTACCAGTTATCGCACTATTTACTAATTTACGTACATCTTCTATTGATAAAGTGTTAACATCTAAATTAGATAAATCTTTTTCACTTGGATATTCGACAACCAAACCATCATCTAATTCGTCACTACTAATATCATAATTAATTGTGTCATCCACAATATTTATAAATTTATTATCATCAATTAGATTGGCATTAGTATCAGCTTTAACTACTTGTGCATTACCAAGCAAAAAAGCTGAACTTAATATCACAACAACTGTTTTTTTTCCTAATTTAACTAATCTTTTGAAATAATTATTTGTTTGATTTACATTATTATTAAATAAATATTCACTTTGATTATTATAAGTACTATTTAAAAACTTTAAATCACTCTCATTTGGTTTTGGATTAAATAAAAACATACTTTTGCTAGGATTATAATAAGTTTTATATATCCTATCTTCTATTGTAACAGATGTTACTTCAACTAAATCTCTACCCGGAGTTAATTGATCTAAAATAGAACTAATAACAATTTTTTCATTATCACTTAAATAAGTATAAATCTTTTTATCCTTAACTCTACCAACATAATATTTATCTTCTTTTATACCAATTCCATATAATATACCATTTAATTTAAATTTACCTACTAAATTCATAATTTATTTCCCCTTATATTGATTTTTATTAAAATCAATATATCTATTTTCATTATTAATTGTCATTGTATGAACATTTACTTTATTATAAATTGGTCTATACACTTTATTATTATTTTTATTATAATACCAAGTATTATCTAATACTTTTACTTCATTATTATTTACTTCAACTAAACCAGCTTTTATACACTGATCCAAATCTTCTTCAGAATAATTACTTATTACATTTTTATAAACTTCTACATCCAATGAATTATTATCACTAGTTTTAATATATGAAGAATTAATATTAACATTTATACTACAATCTTGAAAACCTAATTTTTGTTTAAATGATTGATCATTATAATAAAACAATGCTATTAAATCATCATCTACTTTTTTATTATATTTAGCTTCGTAATAAATACATAGCGTGTCTTTAATTTCTGAAAGAATAAGTTTTTTATCATCACTCATTAAACTAGTAACATCAAATTGGTTACACAATCCAAAGAACTTCGACACTAAATTATTATCAGGGATAATTTCTAATAAAGCATTCTTTAAAAGAGTAACATCATTACTAAAATAAAATTGTTTTATAATTTCTTTATCTATAATTTCTCCAAGCAAACCAATAACTGTTCTATTTACTACATAAGTACCATCATCCTCATAATAATCCCTCACAGCTAATGCATTAGTTCCTTCTGAAAAAAACCAAGAATATTTTTCAGAAGGACTTTGTAACATATGAAACATTTCATGAACAAAAACTCTTTTATCAATTTGTGCAAATTTAGAAACATTATAAAACTGAATTTCATTATAATTAGGTGAATAAGATCCATTTATATGTGTAGCCAAAGATTCACGCATATTTTGTTCAGTAATATAAGAAATTTTTACTGTATTTAATCTATTTATTATCAAAGATAAATCCATATATTTATAATTATCCAAAATAATAGTAATATTTTCTAACATTAATTTTTTTTCTTCATTTTTAATATTTACATTACTATTAATAGCGTTTATTATTAGTTTTTGTACATCCTCTTTTGATAAAGAATTTACATCTAAACTAGTTAATTTTCTATCGCTAGAAAATTCATAAATTAAATCATCATTTAACTCATCTTTTTTTATACCATAATTAATTGAATTATCAATAATATTAATAGTTTTATTAATATCTATATCATATGCATTTGTTTCAGCTTTAACAAGTTGTGCATTACCTAAAAAAAATGCTGAACTTAATAAAACAACTACTATCTTTTTACCCAACTTAACAAATCTTTTAAAATAATTATTTTCTTTATTAAAAGCAGTATTATATAAATACTCTTTTTGATTATTATATATACTATTTAAATATTTTAAATCATTTTCATTTGGAAATGGTTTAAACAAAAATATTTTTTTACTTGAATTATAAAAAGTACTATAAACTCTATTTGATACCGTAACAGGTGTTACTTCAACTAAATCATTACCAGGCGTTAATTGATCTAAAATAAAATTAACAACTTTCTTTTCTTCATCAGTCAAAAAAGTATAAAGTTTATTATCTTTAATTTTACCTACATAATATTTATTTTCTTTCATTCCAATACCATATATAATATTATTTAATTTAAATTTTCCTATTATTTCCATTATTATCCACCTTATCTAAATAAGCTTTAAATAACAAATAATTAATTTCGCTATCTTCCAAGTCCACTCACAATTTATATTTGAGGGTATAAATGATTTATAATCATTTACATTAATATAATTACCTGCTTTATAATTTTCTAGCTTTTGCATTATAATTTCACTATCATTATCAATATTTTACCATGAGTTGACTATTATTTACAAATTTATAGTCCAAATTTTTTAGTTTTTTTGGACTATAGATTTTTATAGTCCAATTTTTTCGGCTTTTTTGGACTATAGATTTTATTTTACTACTTCAGTTGATTCCCAATACCAAATACCATTTTCTCGTTGTTTAAATGTCAATTTATATTTTCCAGTTTTATCTTTAAATTTAGTAAATAATTCTTCCAAATTATAATTTTCAAATTCGTCATAATCAATACTTCCTATCTTCTTGGTAAAATTATAATCACTATACGCATAATAATTATCAGTATTATTTTCAAAATCAAACGCTATAAAATCGCTATAAACATAAAGATTTCCATTATCAATTTCTGCTTTATCATAATTAATATATCTTCGTGCAGAATCAATAGCACTACCACCATCCATAGGATAACATTTTATTTCATTATCTTCTAATTTACACACTCTATAATCTAATGAATCCATATATATAAAGTTATTAAAAGTAGGTAACTTTTGGTTAAACAAATCATAATAAACATCTGCAAAAATATCCTTATTTACTTTATAAACATAACAAGTATAATTAAAACCATTACTATCAGTACTTTCTTTTAAACACTCTTGAGAAGTAAAATCTCTTACTTGATTATAATAAATATCATTAAAGCTTATATTATTCATTGTAGAAATTAATTTACCTTCTAAACTAACTTTCTCCACTGTCAACTTATCACTATCATAAAAATAATAATTATATGAATCATTACTTAATGTATCAATAAATAACTTTTTCCCCAATTTATCAACAGTTTCATCACTCATTTTATTATCTTCATTATTATCAAGCGTTTTAGTATCATTACTTTGCTTATTTGTTCCCATAAAATAGCCTACACCTGCAGAACCAACTATAAAGATCACTACTAATAAAAACAATAATATATTTTTTCCTTTTTTCATACCATTCACCTATTTTAATAATATCACAATTACTAACTTAAGTTAAATATTTTTAAATAATTATAATTATGTTTACATTTAATTCTTCGGATATACCCTTTTATTTTGGTTTTATTATCTTTTTTATAAAATATTAACCTTCAAGTAAAAAATCTACTATATTTTTAACCTCAATTCCCTCAATAGTTTTATTATAAGCTACATCCATAGTTAAAATAACTTTTTTATAATTATCATTAATGGCTAATAAAGATCTAGTTTCTCTAGTTTCTACATCTTCACTTAATAAACTACGTGTTACTTGATAATATATTCTTTCATTGGGACTAACTGCCACAAAATCAATTTCTAAATCATTATATTTTCCAACATAAACTTCATAGCCCCTACGTAAAAGCTCCATATAAACAATATTTTCATAACTACTTCCAGTATCATATGATGAGAATCCAGATAATATATTTTTTAATCCATTATCAACAAAATAATACTTTCCTTGTGTTTTAAGTAGTTGTTTTCCTTTTAATTCATATCTTGGTACTCTATAAATAAAATAAGCATTTTCTATCATTTTCAAATATTTATCAACAGTTTCATTATCTATATTACTGCCATTTTTCTTCATAAAAGAAGAAATAGAACTAGGATTTATTAATGTTCCAATAACCGTAGACATATATCTTAATAAATTATCTAAAAATACAACATCTTTAATTTTATTCCTTGCGATTATATCTTTTTTTAAAACAACATCTTTAATGTCAGACAAATAATTAATTTTTAATCTTTCATTATCATTCATGTTAATAAGCATTGGCATACCCCCAAACTTTAAATAATCATTAAATAATTGATATTTATTTTGACTATTAGAATTTATTTGAATATACTCAGAAAAAGAAAATGGATACATGCTAATTGTATAAACCCTTCCTGCAAGTAAAGTTGTAAGTTCACTAGATAATAAATAAGCATTAGAACCAGTAATATAAATATCACAATCAATATCTACCAATAAAGAATTAACAGCTTTTTCCCAATCTTCAACATTTTGGACTTCATCTAACAATAAATAAATTTTTGTATTATGATATTTACTTTTAATATAATTATATAAATCTTTATAATTCTTAATTTCATACCATTCAGCACTTTCAAAACTCATATATAATACATTTGTTTCCTTAATATCATTTTCCAATAAATAATCTTTATATTGTAACAAAAGAGTACTCTTACCACATCTTCTTACTCCTGTAATAACTTTAATTAAATTTAAATCTTTTACTTCAATCAATTGATTTAAATAATTGCTTCGTTTTAACATTTTTATCACCTATTAATATTATATATTGCATTTTTATTATTGTCAAGTTTTGCGGTTGTAACCGCAAAACATTTGTTTTTTTTGTTTTTTGCGGTTACAACCGCAAAACTTGCTTAATTACATCAAAAAAACAACCAATCAATTGATTAGTTGTTTCATAAATTAAACTAGTTCAAGTCTAACTTCTAAAGCGTCATCGCCACGACGTTCTTTTAACTTAATAATTCTTGTATATCCACCATTTCTAGTTTCATAATTTTTAGCAAGTTCATTAAATACTTTAGCAACAACTTCTTTATCATTATGTAAGAAAGCTAAAGCTTTACGACGTGCAACAAGTGATCCATCTTTACCATAAGTAATCATTTTATCAACAAACTTTCTTACTTCTTTAGCTCTTGCTTCAGTAGTAACAACATGTCCATGCATAATAACGTCTTTAGTAAGACCAGCTAAAATACTTCTTCTAATTCTAGTTTCTCTACCTAATTTTCTATATTTCATATTCTTACTCCTTAAATGAAAGTCCTAATTCATCAACTTTATCAAGAACTTCTTTTAATGATTTCTTTCCTAAGTTTCTTATTTTAGTAACTTCTACTTCTTTTTTATTAACTAAATCTTGAACGGTATGAATACCAGCTCTTTTTAAACAATTATAAGCTCTAACGGAAAATTCTACTTCTTCAATTGGTGTTTCCAATGTTTTAGTCATAGTATCAACCTTTTTTTCTTGCATAATTCCTGTAATATTACTAATGGAATTTAAATCCGCAATAATACTAAAATGTTCAATTAAAATTTTAGCACCTAAAGCCATAGCTTCTTCTGGAGTCATACTTCCATCAGTAGTAATTTCCATAACTAATTTATCATAAGATTCATCTTGACCAACACGAGTATCAAGTACTTCGTACTTAACAACTTCAATTGGTGAATAATTAGAATCAATAGCAATAACACCTGCTACATTTTCTTTTAAATTAGCTTTATTAACTTGACTAGGAGTAAAGCCACGACCATTATTAACAGTCATTTCAATATTGATTTTACCACCTTTAACTAAGTTACAAATAACTAAATCAGGATTCATAATTTCAATATCAGCATCTTTTTCAATATCTCCTGCAAGAACAGGTCCTTCTGTAGATTTGGTAAGTCTTATAACTTTTTCTTCTTTAGAATGATTCTTAACAACTAAATCTTTAATATTTAATACAATAGTTGTAACATCCTCTACAACACCTTCAATTTTTTGAAATTCATGTAATACACCATCAATTTTAATTGAAGTTACAGCACTACCAGGAAGACTAGATAACAAAACCCTACGCAATGCATTACCAATAGTAGTTCCAAATCCTCTTTCTAAAGGTTCAAGTTCAAATTTTGCATAACTATTGCTTTCTTGATATTCCGTAATTTTATAGTCTGGTTTTTCAAATTTAATCATAATTACGTTCCTTTCTCTAATTAGTTTCTAGGTCTTTTTGGAGGACGACATCCATTATGAGGAACTGGTGTTTCATCAGTAATACTTGTAATTTCTAGTCCTGCAGTTTGTAAAGATCTAATAGCATTTTCTCTACCAGGTCCAAGGCCTTTAACAAAAACATCAACCTTTTTAACCCCAGCATCAATTGCAGCTTGTGCAGCAGCTTCACTAGTTAAACCTGCAGCAAAAGGAGTTTTTTTCTTACTTCCTTTGTATCCAATTCTACCAGCTGATGACCAACTAATAGCATTTCCATCTTTATCACTAATTGTAACAATTGTATTGTTATAAGTTGAATGAATATGTGCAGTAGCTTCTGGAATATTCTTCTTTACTTTTCTTTTTCTTCTATTATATGCCATAAATTAACACCCTACTTTCCTACTTTTTTCTTATTAGCTACAACTTTACCTCTACCTTTACGAGTTTTAGCATTTCTACTAGTTCTTTGTCCTCTTACAGGTAAACCTTTTTTGTGTCTAATACCTTCATAACAATTAATTTCCATTTTATTTTTGATACTCATTTGAACATCACGACGAAGATCACCTTCTACTGTATAATTATCAATTTCTTTACGTAATTTTGCAATTTCTTCATCGCTTAAATCTTTAATTTTTTTAGTAGGATCTATTCCAGTTGCTTCACAAATAGTTAAAGCTAAATTTCTACCAATACCATAAATTGCAGTAAGTCCAATACAAGTATGCTTTTCATTTGGTAATTCAATATTTTTAATTCTTGCCATTTTTATCCTCCTTAACCTTGTACTTGCTTATGTTTAGGATTTTCACAAATAACCCTAATTTTTCCTTTTCTTCTAATTATTTTACATTTTTTACAAATTTTCTTAACTGATGGTCTAACTTTCATAATTTCACTCCTTATCTATTATTCCATTTTATAATCCCACGTGTTAAATCATATGGTGAAAGTTCCACTGTAACTTTATCACCTGGTAAAATACGAATCATATGCATACGCATTTTACCAGAAACGTAGGCTTTTACAGTGTGTCCATTACTAAGTTCTACAAGGTAATCACTACCTTTAAGTACTTCTGTAACTTTTCCTTCTACTTCAATTTTATCTTTTTTTCCCATAAATTAATCTCCTGTTAATATTTCATATCCGTCTTTTGTAACCAAAACTGTATTTTCATAATGACACGCATACTTGCCATCATAAGTTTTAACAGTCCAATCATCATCACACAAATATACTTTCTTACTTCCTAAATTTAACATTGGTTCAATTGCAATGACCATTCCTGCTTTTAATCTAGTCATATTTCCAGTATCAAAGTTAGGTATATCAGGTTCTTCATGCATCTCTGTCCCAATTCCATGACCAACAAGTTCTTCAACCACGCTCAAGCCATGAAGATGAGCATAGCTTTCAATCGCTCTACTTATATCGCGAACTCTAGCTCCTTCGTGCACTACTTTAACACCTTCATAAAAAGCATTTTTAGTATTTATAACTAAATCTTTTATATCATCACTTACAGTACCAATAATATAACTTCTCGTTGCATCAGCATGATATCCTTGATAGGATAACACCAAATCGATTGAAACAATATCACCATCTCGTAATTTCCTTTTACCAGGTATTCCATGAACAACTTCATCATTTACTGATATACAAGCTGTCGCTGGATAACCTTCATAACCTAAACAACTAGGAACACATCCAATACTAATAATATAATCATGAATTATACTATCTAATTTTTTAGTAGTAACCCCAGCTTTAATAAAAGGTTCAACATGTTTGAAAGTATCATGTAATAATTTACCAGCATGACGCATTAATTCTATTTCTCTATCACTTTTAATACTAATCATTAACAATCCTCAAGATATCATCAAATATATCTAAAACATCTCTATTAACATCAATTTTATGAAGTTTATTTTTCTTTTCATAATAATCTAAAACTGGTCTAGTATTATTAACAAATGATTCAAATCGAACTTTAAAAGACTCTTCATTATCATCATTTCTCTTAATTAACTTCTTACCACAAGAATCACAAATACCATCTTGTTTTGGTTTCAAACCATCAACATTAATATTATAAGACTTTCCACAACTACATGTTAGTCTTCCTAAAATTCTTTCTATGGCTTCTTCTTCTTGTAAATCTAAATACACAACTTCATAATCATCATTTATTATATTTTCCAAAGCCTTAGCTTGATTAAGAGTACGAGGAAAACCATCTAAAATAAATGGCTTTCCCTTCGAACTTGTCAATTTATCATTAATCAAATCAATCATAATATCATCACTGACAAGTTCGCCCTTTTCTATAATATTTTTAACTAATAACCCAAGATCACTACCAGAATTTATTGCTTCTCGAAGCATATCTCCTGTAGATAAATGACTATAATTATAATTTTCTTTTAACATATGACTTTGAGTACCTTTTCCCGCTGCGGGAGGAGCTATAAATATTATATTTTTCATTTTATCTTAATCTCTTTCTTTTAGCTGAATAACTTCTACTTACTAAGCTACTTTCCATTTGTTTATATGTTTCAATTGCAACACCAACTACGATAAGCATACCTGTACCACCAATCGTAACTTGACTAGATAAGTTAAAGATATTTGAGAATATTACTGGTATTCCAGCAAGTATTACTAAAAAGATACTACCTACAATGGTTAATTTACCCATCGAATTACTAATATATTTACTAGTATCCTCTCCAGGTCTAATACCAGGGATATATCCTCCTCTTTCATTTAAATTCTTACTCATTTCATCAGGATTCATTACCATAAAGGTATAAAAATATCCAAAGAAAACAATTAAAATGATATAAAGAATAAATCCAGTCGGTGATGTATAAATAATATATTTATTGACAAAATCAATTGCTTTTTCATTACCAATCAAAGCCACAATAGTTGCCGGTATAGTTGTTAATATTGAAGCAAATATTACCGGAATAACTCCTGCAGAGTTAATTTTAATTGGTAAAAAACTTTGATAAGCACCATAAGCACTAGTAGATTTATTAGCATATTGAACTTGAATTCTTCTTTCTGCTAATTGAATCCAAATAATACCTACAATAATTAATAAATAAATTAAAACAAATAAAGTAAAGAATAAAATTCCTAAAGGTGTAGCATATGTACCTGATGTTATAAATCCTGAATAAGCACCAGTAAATATACTTGGCATACTTAAAATAATACCAGCCATGATTAACATAGATTGACCATTACCAATACCTTTATTAGTAATTTGATCACCCATCCATAAACAAAATGCTGTACCAGCAGTCATTACTAAAGCTGTTTTAAGTTGTGTAAATAAATCAGCACCATTCATATAAAAGACACATAGTACATAGGCTTGAAAAAATCCTATTAAAATACCTAAATAACGATTAATTTTATTTATTTTTTGTCTTCCAACATAACCTTGTTCTTTTAAATCTTTAAAATAAGGAATAATATCCATTTGTAATAATTGTGTAATAATTGAAGCAGTAATATAAGGAGAAACTCCCAATCCAAAGATTGAAAAACTCCTTAATCCTCCACCACTCATAATATTAAATATTTCTAAAAATCCTAATTCATCATAAACTACTGATGCCCAAGGAATGGTAACAGATGTTCCCAAACAAAATATTCCTAAACAAAACAAGGTTAAATAGATTCTTTTTCTTAAATCTTTATTACTCTTCGTAAAAATTTGGGAAAATCCACGAAACATCTAAATCACCTCAGTTTTGCCGCCTGCTTTTTCTATTTTTTGAATAGCACTAGAAGAGAATCTACTAGCTTTAACAGTTAATTTTTTTGTAAGTTCTCCAAAACCAAGAACTTTAACACCACTAAGTTGTTTTTTAATAATTCTTCTTTCTTTTAATACTTCTGGAGTAACAACATCGCCATCATTAAAGAACTTTTCCAAATCATTAAGATTTATAACAGCATATTTAGTTTCAAATTGTTTATTATTAAATCCTCTGATAGGAATTCTTCTATGAAGTGGAGTTTGTCCACCTTGGAACCAAGCTGGAATAGAAGCACCACTTCTAGATTTTTGACCATTTTCTCCACGAGTAGATGTTTTACCCATTCCTGATCCTGGACCTCTACCTACTCTTTTAGATGTTTTCATTTCTTTAGTTTTTGGTAAATTTTCTAATCTCATATTATAACTCCTCAACTTTCTTACCACGAAGCTCAGCGATATGTTCTGGAGTTCTTTGACTCTTTAAAGCTTCAAGTGTTGCCTTAGCAACATTTACTTGAGTATTAGAACCAAGTGATTTAGCAACGATATCTTTAACACCAGCAAGTTCAAGTACTGCACGAGCAGCACCACCAGCAATGATACCACGACCTTCTTTAGCAGGTTTTACTAAAACTACAGCTCTACCAACTTTAGCTTGTGCTTCATGAGGAATAGTTCTACCATTTTGTAAAGCAACTTTACAAACATTTTTATTAGCAGCTTGTAATGCTTTTTTAATAGCTTCTGGAACTTCATTTGCTTTTCCACTACCAATACCAACTAGACCTTTACGATTACCAACTGCTACAGTAGCAGAAAATCTAAAATGTCTTCCACCTTGAGTAACTTTAGTTACTCGAGTAATAGAAATAACTTTTTCTTCTAATAAGTTTTTCTTTTCTTGTCTTTTATCTTCTTTTCTCATGCTACCTCCTAAAATTCTAGTCCTGTTTCTCTTGCAGCATCTGCAAGTGCTTCAACTCTACCATGATATTGGTATCCACCACGGTCAAATACAACTTTTTTAATTTTTAATTTTAAGCATTTTTCAGCAACATCTTTTCCAACTGCTTTAGCAGCTTCAACGTTACCACCATTTGCAAGTTTAAGTTGTAAACTTGAAGAACTAGCTAGGGTTGTTCCAGTCGTATCATCAATAACTTGAGCATAAATACCTTTATTTGATCTAAAAACATTTAATCTAGGACATTCTTTTGTACCACTAATAGTTTTACGTACTCTAGCATGTCTTCTTAAACGAGATACATTATTAGCTTCTTTTTTTATCATACTTTAACTCCTCCCTATGCCGCTTTCTTTCCTTCTTTACGACGTACATGTTCATCTTTATATCTTATACCTTTACCTTTATATGGTTCTGGTTCTCTAACTTTACGAACATTAGCCGCAAATTCAGCAACTTGTTGTTTATCTATACCATGAATAGTAATTTCTGTATTACTTTCACTAGTAACAGTTAAACCAGCTGGTGCTTCCATAACAACTGGATGTGAATAACCAGCATTAATAGTAATTTTATTACCACTAACTTGGAAACGATATCCAACACCAACAGCTTCTAAACCTTTATCATATCCTTTAGAAACACCAATAATCATATTATTGATTAATGAATTAGTAGTACCTTGCATCATGTTAGCTTTAACACTTGGTTTTACTTGTTTAGTTAAAACAGTATTATCAACTACTTCAACACTTACAAGATTACTAAATTCATAAGTAAGTTCTCCTTTAGGACCACTTACTTTTACTACATTATTATTAACATCTACAGTTACACCGTCAGGTAAACTAAGTCTTCTTTCACCTATTCTACTCATAATAACTTACCAAATATAGGCAAGAACTTCGCCTCCTAACCCTTTAGCTCTAGCTTCTTTATCAGTCATTAAACCTTCAGAAGTAGAGATTATAGCAATACCTAGTCCGTTTAGAACACGAGGAATTTCATCCACTTTAGCATAAACTCTTAAACCAGATTTACTAATTCTTTTAAGTCCTGTAATAACTCTTTCTTTTTTAGCTCCATACTTTAAAGTCAAAGTTAATTTATCACCATTAGTATTTTTTTCATATACATAATCAGCAATATAACCTTCACTTTTAAGTATTTCCGCAATGCCTAAAGTCATTTTTGTACCAATTACTTCAACAGTATTATACTTCATTTGATTTGCATTACGAATACGAGTTAACATATCTGCTATTTTATCTTGTACAAACATTTTATCCTCCTTCTACCAACTAGATTTTTTAACACCTGGTAATTTACCTTCATTTGCTAATTCTCTAAAACAAATACGGCAAATTCCATATTTTCTTAAAACACCATGAGGTCTTCCACAACGATTACATCTTGTATAAGCTCTTGTGGAAAACTTAGGAGTTCTTTGATTCTTTACAACCATACTTTTCTTAGCCATAAAATCCTCCTTAATTCTTGAAAGGCATTCCAAAGCCTTTTAATAAAGTTTTTGCTTCTTCATTTGTTTTAGCACTTGTAACAAATATAATATCCATACCACGTACTTTTACCACATCATCGTATTCGATTTCAGGGAATATCAATTGTTCCTTAATACCAATCGTATAGTTTCCTTTACCATCAAAAGCATGTCCAGAAACACCTCTAAAATCTCTTACACGAGGAAGACCAACGCGAACTAATTTTTCGAAGAAATTATACATATTTTCTCCTCTTAAAGTAACTTTTACACCAACTGGTTGACCTTCTCTTAATTTAAATCCAGCGATAGATTTACGAGCTTTTGTAACCACACATTTTTGACCACTAATAGCTTCTAAGTCTTTAACAGCAGCAGTAATAAACTTTTCATCTTTACTACCTTCACCAACACCCATGTTGATAACAATCTTTTCAAGCTTAGGCACTTCCATAACAGTAGAATAATTATGTTCCTTCATTAAATTAGGAACAATTTTTTCATCATATAATTTTCTAAAATTACTCATAACTACTTACTCGCTTTCTTAGAAGCTTTTTTTTCTTTAGCTTCTACTTTTTCATCTATAACCTTTACATTAGAAACATGTATAGGAGCTTCGATTTCAAATATTCCACCATTTTGGTTAGTTTGAGTAGGTTTACTATGTTTTTTAACAATATGTACACCTTCAACAACTACTCTAGATTCTTTTTTTAATGTCTTTAATACTTTACCAGTTTTACCTTTATCAGCACCAGCAATAACTAAAACATTATCTCCAACTTTTACCTTCATAGTTACCTCCTATAATACTTCTGGAGCAAGAGAAACAATCTTCATATAATCTTTTTCTCTCAACTCTCTAGCAACAGGTCCTAAAACACGTGTTCCAATTGGTGATTTATCATCTTTAATTAAAACACAAGCATTATCATCAAACTTAATATAAGATCCATCACTTCTTCTAACGCCTTCAACGCTTCTAACGATAACAGCTTTTACAACTTTACCTTTTTTAACAGGACTATTTGGAATTGCTTTTTTTACAGTTCCAACAACAACGTCCCCGATATTACCACTTTTAACAACAGAACCACCAAGAACTCTTATTACTAAAAGTTCACGAGCGCCACTGTTATCGGCAACTTTAAGTCTACTTTCTTGCATTACCATAATAATACCTCCTAAAGGATAACAGCTTCAACTAAAACTTCTACTAATTCATATCTTTTAGTTTTAGATAATGGTCTAGTCATTCTAATCTTTACTGTATCTCCTACTTTTGCTCTATTTTCTTCATCATGAGCAGCATATTTCTTTGAATATTTAACTTGTTTCTTATACAAAGGATGTCTTTTTGATGTTTCAACATTAACAGTAATTGTTTTGTTATTAGAAGCACTAACAACTTTACCAATTAATTCTTGTTTCTTTTCTGTCATTATTTATTACCTCCATCAAGTTCTCTTTCTTTAAGAATAGTTTTCATTCTTGCAACATCGCGTCTTAATTTTTTCAATTCTACTGGTTTTTCTAAAGCACCACTAGCATGTTGCATTCTCTTTGCAAATAATTCTTCCTTTGTTGTCTTAATCTTCGCTTTTAAATCTTCTGTAGATAACTTTCTAAGTTCCTTAATTTCCAAGAGAATCACCATCCTTTACTTCTTCTTTTTTTACAAATTTTGATTTAACAGATAACTTATGAGAAGCAAGCCTTAAAGCTTCACGAGCAATTACTTCATCAACTCCATTAATTTCAAACATTATTTTTCCTTTTTTAACTACTGCTACCCATTCATCAACAGCACCTTTACCTTTACCTTGACGAGTTTCAAGTGGTTTTTTGGTTCTAGGCATATGAGGGAAAATATTAATAAATACTTTTCCACCACGTTTCATATAACGAGTCATAGCAATACGAGCTGCTTCAATTTGACGAGCACTAATCCAACCACCTTCAACGGCTTGTAATCCATAATCACCAAAATGAAGTTCTGTGTTACCTTTAGCTTTTCCATCATAGCTTATTCTATGACTTTTACGATATTTAGTTCTTTTTGGCATCAACATTTTTATCAGCTCCCTTCACTGTTTTTTTTGCAGGAAGAATTTCATTTTTATAAATCCAAACTTTTACACCAATCTTACCATAAGTAGTATCAGCTTCCGCTATAGCATAATCTACATCAGCTCTAATTGTATGTAGTGGCACTGTACCTTCAGTATACCCTTCTGTTCTGGCCATTTCAGATCCACCTAATCGTCCAGATACACTAGTTTTACATCCTTTAGCTCCAGCTTTCATAACATTTCTAATTGCTCTTTTTTGAGCTGATCTAAATGGTGCTCTTTGAGCAATTTGACTTGCAATATTTTGAGCAACAAGTGCAGCATTTAAATCTGGATTTTTTTCTTCAACTATGTTAATGAATACTTCTTCACCAACAACTTTAGATAATTTCTTTCTTAATTTTTCAATATCTTCTCCGCCACGACCGATGATAACACCAGGTTTAGCAGTATAGATAGATACTTCACATTTATCGTTTTTACGACCAACAATAATACTAGCAATAGCAGCATCTTTAAGATTTTTTTCTAAATATTCACGAATTTTAATATCATTCATTAAGTATTTAGAATAATTATCTTTAGCATACCATGTGCTTTGCCAAGTCTTATTAACACCAAGTCTATATCCTATAGGATTTACTTTTTGTCCCATCTTTACTTAACTCCCTTCGCATCATCAGTTACTTTTACAGTAATGTGACTACTTCTTTTATCATGGCGATCCACATTTCCACGACTTGCAAATTTAATTCTTTTATAAACAGGTCCTGGATTAATGTAACATTCACTAATTCTTAAGTTTTCTTCTTTTGCACCGTTATTATTAACAGCATTAGCAACAGCAGAATTTAAAACTTTTAATATTAATCTACTAGCTTTAGTATTAGTATTTTCTAATATAGCTCTAGCAGTTTCGACATCTTTTCCTCTAACTAAGTCCATAGTCATTCTTGCAAGTCTAGGCTTAATTAAAGCATTTTTATGAATTGCATATGCTTCCATAGTACCTCCTACTTATTTCCTGCATGGCCAGTAAATTTACGAGTTTGTGAAAATTCTCCTAATTTATGTCCAACCATGTCTTCTGTTATATATACAGGTATAAAATCTTTACCATTATGAACAGCTATTGTGTGTCCAACGAAATCAGGAAAAATAGTAGATCTTCTTGACCATGTTTTAATAACTGTTTTTTTACTACCTTTGTTCATTTCTTGAACCTTTTTCATCAAAGATTCTTCAACGTAAGGTCCTTTTTTTAAACTTCTTGCCATTTTTCCTCCTATTATTTAGCCTTTCTACTTACAATAAGTCTTTCGCTTTTTTTCTTACTCTTACGAGTTTTAACTCCAAGTGCAGGTTTACCCCAAGGAGTCATTGGATTCTTACGTCCAATTGGTGCACGACCTTCTCCACCACCATGAGGGTGATCATTAGGATTCATTACAGAACCACGGTTTGTAGGTCTAACGCCCATATGACGTTTTCTTCCTGCTTTTCCTAAATTAACTAATTTAGCATCTTCATTTCCAACAACACCAACAGTAGCCATACAAGTTCCAAGAACAAGTCTAGTTTCTCCTGATTGTAAACGAAGCATTACATATTTACCTTCACGGCCAAGAATTTGTGCACTAGCACCAGCACTACGGCAAATTTCAGCACCTTTACCAGGTTGTAATTCAATACAATGAACCATTGTACCAACAGGAATATTTTTAAGTGGTAAAGCATTACCTACTTTGATATCAGCATTTTCGCCATTTTCAATAATAGCACCAACTTTTAATCCATTTGGAGCAATAATATATCTTTTTTCTCCATCTTTATAATTAATTAAAGCAATGTTAGCAGTTCTGTTTGGATCATATTCAATACTAGCAACACGTCCTGTAACACCAACTTTATTTCTTTTAAAATCAATAATACGGTATTTTTGTTTAGCTCCACCACCAATATGGCGAACTGTCATTTTACCTTGATTATTTCTTCCACCAGTTTTACTAATACTTACTAATAATGATTTAGTAGGAGTAGAACCAGTTAATTCTTCATTTCTTAGTGTACTCATTCCCCTGCGTCCATTAGTCGTAGGTTTATAATGTTTTATAGCCATATTCTATCCTCCTTACTAAATTTCAATAGAAGAACCTTCGCTTAAAGTAACTATAGCTTTCTTGTAAGTTTTAGTTTTACCAGCATATTTTCCAATTCTTCTTCTTTTTGATTTTGTATTTAATGTATTAACACTTTCTACACTAACTTTAAAAGCATCTTCGATAGCTTTTTTAATTTCTGTTTTAGTAGCATCTTTAACTACTTTAAATGTATAAACATTATTTTGTCTATTAGCCATTGATTTTTCAGTAATGACTGGTGCAATAATAATATCAGCATAATGTCTCATTATTTAAGCACCTCCTCAATATTTTTAATAGCACTTTCATCAAATACAACAACATCTGCATTAACTAAATCATAAACATTTACTTCATCAGCATAAATAACTAAACAATTTGGTAAATTTCTTGTTGCTAAATAAAAGTTTTCAGCATCATTACTAGTTACAAATAATACTTTATTTTCTAGTTTTAAGTTATCTAATACTGCTAATGCATCTTTAGTTTTATTACTATCCATATCAAAGTTATCAACTACAACTAAGCTTTTAGCTAAAACTTTTTCAGTTAACGCACTTTTTAATGCAAGTACTCTTTCTTTTTTATTAATTTTGAAACTGTAATCACGGTTATCAACACCAAAAGGTATTCCGCCACCTCTCCATTGTGTAGCTCTTATACTACCTTGACGAGCTCTACCAGTTCCTTTTTGTTTCCATGGTTTTCTTCCCCCACCAGAAACTTCGCTTCTATTTTTAGTTTTTCTTGTTCCTTGACGAGTAGCATTTAATTGTAAACGAATCATTTTCTTTAAAGCATCATCATTTACTTCAATTTTAAAGATACTATCTTTTAATGTTAAATCTGCTACGTTTTCACCTTTTAGGTTCTTAACACTTATCTTTGTCATCTTTTATCCTTTCTAAGCAAGTCTTACTTACTTTCTTCCTTAGTTTCTTCTTTAGTATCAACTTCTACGTTTTCTACTGCAGTTTCTTCTACTACTTCATCTACTACAGTTTCTACTTCGTAAGTTAAAATTTCTTTTGGATTTTCCTTTCTGCTATTTTTAACAGCAGTTTTGATTAATACTAAAGAATTTTTTGCTCCCGGAACATTTCCACTAACTAAAATATAATTTTCATTAACATTTACTTCAATGATTTCTAAGTTTTGAATTGTAACAGTATCAACACCCATGTGTCCAGCTAATTTTTTACCCTTCAAAACTCTTTTTGGTAACATTGTACCAAGTGATCCTGGTCTTCTATGATAATGAGATCCATGAGTCATTGGTCCACGTGATTGATTATGACGTTTAATAACCCCTTGGAAACCTTTACCTTTAGTAGTACCAGTTACATCAACTATTTCTCCAACACTAAATACATCAGCAGCAATTGTATCACCAATATTATAAGTTGATTCTACATCTCTTACTTCTTTTAAGTAGCGCTTAGGAGTAGTATTTGCTTTTTTAGCATTTCCCATTTCAGGTCTTGTTGCATTTTTTTCTTTCTTTTCGAATACACCTAGTTGGATAGCACTATAACCATTTTTTTCAACAGTTTTAACTTGCATTACTTTATTAGGTTCAACTTCAATAACTGTAACAGGAATAAGTTTACCTTCTTTAGTAAATACTTGAGTCATTCCAACTTTGCGTCCTAAGATTCCTTTCATAATTTAATTCCTTCCTTTTCTTATAATTTGATATTTACATCTACACCACTAGGTATATCTAAGTGTTGTAATGCATCAATAGTTTCTTTGCTTGGATTCTTAATATCGATAAGTCTCTTATGAGTTCTTCTTTCGAATTGTTCCCTCGCATCCTTATATTTATGAACTGCTCTTAACACTGTAACTTTTTCAATTTCTGTTGGTAATGGAACAGGTCCAGAAATTTCGCCGCCAGTTCTTTTCACAGTTTCCACAATTTTTCCAGCTGCTATATCAAGTAATCTATGATCATAAGCTCTTAAATTGATTCTTACTTTTTCTTTTGACATGTATTATGTCCTCCTTTCGTCTATATCTAGTATAGGCATACTCCGTACAAGTTCTCCAAATCACTATTTATTAGTACCAACTCTTCCTAGTGTATCGGTAACCTCATACATCAACGCAGTCATACGTATTCCATTATAACATTATCCTTCTTTAAAAAGCAAGCAAAATATTACACTTTTTGCAAAAAAATTAGACCTATAAAAAGCCTAATCTTTCACTAACATCGATTTAGTAGCATCCATTTCTTTAGGAATAGCGATATCCATATAATCAAGAATTGTAGGAGCAACATTTACTAAAGAACCATGGGTCTTTAATGTAATCTTATCATCACAAATAATAAAAGGAACCAATGCTGTAGTATGAGTAGTACAAATTGAACCATCTTCATTAATCATTGTATCAGCATTACCATGATCAGCCAATATAATTACTTTATAAAAATTGTCTTGAGCTTTTTCCATAATTTTATTTAAACATAGATCAACTGCCATACAAGCCCTAGTCGTTGCTTCCATATTACCAGTGTGTCCCACCATATCAGGATTAGCAAAATTAACTAAAATAAAATCATAATCATTGTTCATCGCTAAAATTACCCTTTTAGTAACTCCTACACAGCTCATCTCAGGCTTTAAATCATAAGTTGCCACATCTTGAGAAGGAATATGAAATTTGTCACATCCCTTGATTTTACCGTCTACACCACCATCAAAAAAATAAGTAACATGAGGAAACTTTTCACTTTCCGCAATACGAGCTTGCGTAAAATCAAGTTCACTTAGATAAAGTCCCAATGAATTTTTTATTTCTGGATGGTCAATTAAATTCAAAGTTTTAATTTTTTTATCAACTGGCAAAAAACTAAATACTAAAACATCACTTAAATCTTTAACAGCAAACTTATCAAAAGAATTGCTATTTATAATACTATCAAGAATTTGTTTAGCTCGATCAGCTCGATAATTCATCCACACAACTACATCACCATTTTTAATGGTATGATCATTTAAAATAATTGGTTTAATAAATTCATCAGTGATTCCCTTTTGATAACTATCTTCTAAACCTTTGGAAATATCTAAAACTTTTTTACCAACTCCACCAACAATTAAATCATAGTATAATTTAGTTCTATCATAATTTTGATCTCGATCCATCGCATAATAACGACCACATATACTAGTAATATCTCCAACTTTGTTTTCCAAAATGGCATCTTCAATCATTTTGATAAATCTATAAGCTTCATCAACTTTAGTATCTCTGCCATCTGTAATAAGATGAAAATGAATTTTTTTAAATCCATTATTAACTAACAACTGATACATTTTTAAAAAATCATCTACGCCAGCATGAATATTACCATCACTACAAAGGCCCATAATATGAACATCTTTGTCTTGTTGTGCTAACAAACATTCCACATTCTTATTTGTTAAATCTGGATTAGCTAAAAAATCATCTACCAATGTCTCATTTTGCTTTAAAAGCCGCCCTGCTCCTATTGTCATATGACCAACTTCACTGTTACCAGCTTGACCATGACTAAGGCCTACAGCTTCTTCACTAGCTTCCAGTAAAGCATGAGGATATTTTTGCCACAATTCATTAAATATTGTCATATGTGCATTTCTAATTGCATTTCCATTTTCTTCTTCGCGATAACCAAATCCATCCAAAATTATCGTTAATATTTTTTTCATCTTCTCACCTTCACACATAATAGTTTAACACAATTATATTCTTATTTCAAAAAAAGCTTGATATTACCTCAAGCCATCATGACACGATCATTTACTTTAAATCTATCTGCAATTGTAGTTAAAAATTCAGCATTAGTAGGTTTACTTCTTTCAAAATCAATACTATTACCAAATATTTCTTCCATTAATTTTAAATCTCCACGAGCCCAACTAATTTCAATTGCGTGTCTAATTGCACGTTCTACCCTCGAAGATGTCGTATTATATTTACGAGCAATATTAGGATATAAATCTTTAGTTATTAACTTAGTAGTTTCATTCGCATACAAGATCATTATACCTTCTCTAATATAACCATAACCAAGAACATGTGAAGGAATTCCTAAATCATGTAACAAGGTACTAACTTGTAATTCCATTTTATTAGATTCAGTTTTTCTAATATTAGTTTGATGCGCAAATAAATCATCCACTCTTTTTTCGATAACTTCCATATCAATAGGTTTTAACATGTAATAACTGGCACCTAACATTTGAGCTCTTTTAATAGTAAAATCATCTTTAAAAGAAGAAATAACCATAATTTTCTTATTCAATTTATTATATTTCATTTCTTCCAATATTTTTAAACCATCACAGTGTGCTAAAATAATATCTAATAAAACTAAATCATATTCATCTTTATTGTCCACTAAATAATCAAGTGCTTTTTTGCCATCATTAAAACTAGCTACGACAGAAATATTACAATTATCTTTAAAATAACTCTTAACATTTTTTAGTACTGCTTCATTATCATCAACTGCTACAATCCTAATTTGTTTTTTCATTTTACTTATCCTTTCAAAATACTTCTTTTTCTTTCCTACACCTTCATTATAAAACAGTAATATTGAAAAATCTACAAAATATAATGTCGAGTCATGTAAATAACTGTTAAGAAATGTCGAGCATTGTCGAAAACATTATTTACTACAAAAAAACACATGTTACCACAAAAAAATGCAATAATTCACCAAATTATCACATTTTTCACAATTAAATTACACTTCCATTTCAAGCATCATATATTTTACATTATTAACATCTAAAGAAGCTCCACCAACTAAAAAACCACTTAGTCTCTTTATATTATTATATTCTTTAATATTATCAGGACTAATACTTCCTC
>CAKOMU010000015.1 GCA_934096755.1 uncultured Bacilli bacterium | reverse complement strand
GTATTATTTCACCTTAATTTAATTTAAACACAATAAATCAATAAAAAAAAGGACCAATTTAACGTCCTTTACGATATCTTTCTTTAGGGTCTAAATATTTTTTACGTAATCTTATTTCTGTTGGTGTAATTTCAATATATTCATCATCTTCAATAAATTCTAAAGCTTCTTCTAATGTAAACTTTTTTGCTTTATTTAAAACAATAGCTTCATCAGCATGAGAACTACGAGTATTTGTAAGTTCTTTGTTCTTACAAGGATTAACATCTAAATCCCCTTCTTTATTACAAATACCAATAATCATACCAACATATACATCGGTAGAAGGATCAACAATCATCGTACCTCTACTACTTAAATTAAATAATGAATAACCAAAAGTAGTACCATTAGCCATCGAAACAAGAACACCGTTTTTACGTCCGCTGATTGGACCTGCATAAGGGCCATAAGAATCAAAAGAACGGACCATAATACCTTCGCCTTTAGTTTCTGTAATAAATGAACCACGATAACCAATTAAGCCTCTAGTTGGAACTAAATATTCTATTTTTTGATAACCAACTTCACCTGGAGCTACACTTTGCATAATTCCTTTTCTTTCATTTAGTGAATTAATAACTGTACCAGCATAATCATTAGGAACATTGACAATGACTTTTTCATATGGTTCTTCTTTTTTGCCATCGATTTCTCTAAAAATTACTTCTGGTTTGGAAACTGATAATTCATAACCTTCTCTACGCATATTTTCAAGCAAAATAGATAGATGTAGTTCTCCACGGCCACTAACTTTAAAACCATCAGCACCAGCTAGTGGTTCTACTTTTAAACCAACATTAGTTTCTAGTTCTTTTTCAAGACGGTCTTTTAGATGTCTACTAGTTAAGAATTTACCACTTTGCCCAGCAAAAGGAGAATTATTAACTAAAAAGTTCATCGATAGTGTTGGTTCTTCAATTATAATTTTTGGTAATGGATCAATGTGGTCTTTTTGACAAATAGTATCCCCAATAGATACATCACTGCATCCAGCAACTGTAACTATGTCACCAAAATAAGCAGTAGTGACTTCTACTCTTTTAATTCCTTCATTGACAAACAATTTTGTAACTCTAAAACTTTCTGTACGGCCATCATTCGTAGCTAAAGCAACAGTTTCTCCCGTTTTAATTTTACCTTTATTTATACGACCAATACCTAAACGACCAATGTAATCGTCATAATCTAATTGACTAATTTGTAATTGTAATGGATCACTTTCATTTCCCGTAAATGGTTTTGTACTGTTAATAATGGTTTCAAAAAGCGGTGTTAAATCAACGCCTTCATCCCCCATATTATAAATAGCATAGCCACTTCTAGCACTACCATATAGAATAGGAAAGTCAAGTTGTTCATCAGTGGCACCTAATTCCATAAATAAATTAAATGTCATATCCACTACTTCTTCAGCTCTTTGATCTTTTTTATCTATTTTATTGATAAATAGGATTGGTTTTAAATTGTTTTGTAATGCTTCTTTCAACACAAAACGTGTTTGGGGCATTGGGCCTTCGGCTGAATCAACTAAAAGAATAACGGTATCAACGGTTTTGATAACTCTTTCAATTTCACTAGAAAAGTCAGCATGACCTGGAGTATCAACTATATTTATTTTATAATCTTTATATTTGATAGCACAGTTTTTGGCTGTAATAGTGATACCTCTTTCTTTTTCGATATCCCCACTATCCATGACACAATCTACTAGTTCTTCATTTTCTCTAAATACACCACTTTGACGCAATAAGCCATCAACTAAAGTCGATTTACCAGCATCAACGTGAGCAACGACTGCAATATTTATTATTTTATCCATAAAACTTCACCCTTTTTTCGACACCTTTTGATAATAATACAAAATATAGTAAAAGTCAAGAAAAAACATAGAGAATCTCTATGTCTAGCAAGCATCATCACTATCACTACATACCGTTTTATTATCTTTAATTTTTTGCATTAATTTTTGAAAAATATCAGTTAATTCATCCTTTTGATCACCAGTTAAAGCAACGTAAGGATCAGTTTGTGAATCTAAAGTACTTTCGTGTAAATCAAGAACTTTACCATCTTTAACAGCTACTACTGTTGGAGCATATAATCTGGTGACACCAGTATCATACATGTTACCAGATTCATCTTTTACATAATATTCTTCTAAGTTATCACCTAAAAATTTTAATATTTCGTAGTAAGCATCAGTACCTTTTTTGGTTTGTTCCGGAACAATACTACCTGTAAATTTATAGGTATCTCTTATATCATATATATCGACATAATAAATTTTATCAATGCCTTCATCTTTAGCTGCCTTTAATAATGGTCCAATGGTATTACGACACCAAGGGCAAGTGGCAAAACCAAAATACACTATCGCAGTTTCATTTTTTAAAACATCCACTATTTCTTTGCCGGTTTTATAAATCATAGGATTTTCACTATCGATATCTACATCCAAATAATTTTTATCAACACTTTCATTTACTAAACCATTATAAGCTTCATATTCTTCTTTAAACTTTATAGCATCACTAACTTTAGTATCTTTACGATTAGCGATGGCAAACACACACAAACCTATAACAAGGACTGTACATGTAATTATTATGATTAAATATAATTTATTACTTTTTTCCATCTTCGACACTTCCTATTTAAAGGATATCATAAATGCTCTATTCATTGCAATATTTTTTGTTTTTAATTTTCAGTTTCTAAAGATTTTTCATCGATATAATTAATAATATAATCAAAATATTCTTTAAACAATTCTTTATTTTCAATATTATCATACATATTTTCAATTAATTTGTAATCCTTTATATATTTAAAAGAATAAGGAAAATGAATATCATACATAAACATTAAAGTTGTTAAAATATTATCATTATCACACTTAATATCTTTATAGTCCGCGCATTTATGTTCATAAAAATTGTTTACAATAGCATCAGAAAATTTACCATCATCTTCCGGTAAAAGAGATTTATCGATAGTTATATTATATATAATATCAATTTTGTCAGCATTCCTTATTAATTTACACATTTTTAAATATCTACTTTCTAAACCTTCCGGAAGACTTAATTTATTATTATATTTTATAGCATCATGAATAATATTGTAATCTTCTTCCTTAGTATAAAAATTAACTATTTCGTTATTATCAAATAATAATTTAGTTCTCTCATCAGCATGATCAAACGATTTTAAATCACTATATGTTTTATAAGTAGTCCATTGAGTAAATCTTGCGTAATCATGCAACAAACCTATTACACCAGCAACATTATATCGTTTTCACCAAAATTGTAATGTTTTGCAATATCTAAACATATATCCATTACACGATTGGAATGATAGAATTTTAAAGCAATTTCTTCATCATCCATATCAAATTTATAAGCATAATCTTTAAATGCTTGTTTTAATTCTTCTATTTTCATTTATCCTTCGCATAAGACACAATAATTAATGTGCCTTACAAAATTATATTAAATATAAAAATTATTTCAATTCACTTATTTTTTTAAAGGGTAATTTTCTTCTTGTTTATAGACATATAATAATTTAATGTTTTTTTGTTTTATATATTCTTCAATCTCACATTTTTTTATTAGAGCTTCTTCAACTATAATATTTTCTTTATCGTAAGTAATATCCCTTATATAATCGAGAAAAGGAAATCTATCTAGGATATAAATCATATCATCCATATATGATATATCTTTATCATATAATCTATTTTTTACATAGTTTTGCTCTATATCTTCAATATAAATTGAAAAACTTCCTAAATCTAGGTGTTGATTTTCTTTCGTAACTAAAATGTTATCTTTATATTTTAATTCTACTCCTATGTAATAGTTAAAATTATTAAGTACTATTCTTTTTTCTATTGTCATAAATCCTCCTTCTAAAGAAAAAAACTGAATGAACAATCATACAGTTTTAAAATTCTAAATGGTCGGGAAGACAGGATTTGAACCTGCAACCTCATGGTCCCAAACCATGCGCACTGCCAAGTTGTGCTACTTCCCGAATATAAAATGGTACGCCCAAAGGGATTCGAACCCCCAACCTCTAGATCCGTAGTCTAGCGCTCTATCCAGTTGAGCTATGGGCGCAAAATTTCCCAAGTGCAAATACATTATATTATATATATGTTCTAAAAGTCAACTATATTTCACAAAAAAATTCCATTTTCATGGAATTTATTTTCTAAAATGGTGGCTCGTCTGGGATTCGAACCCAGGACCCTTTGATTAAAAGTCAAATGCTCTACCTACTGAGCTAACGAACCGTCGATGGCTGCCTCGGCTGGGTTCGAACCAGCGGAATGTCAGAGTCAAAGTCTGATGCCTTACCACTTGGCTACGAGGCAAACATAATATTCAAAATGGTGGGGAGACATGGATTTGAACCATGGAACCCGAAGGAACAGATTTACAGTCTGCCGCGTTTGACCACTTCGCTATCTCCCCATAAAAATGGTGCCGACAGAGAGAGTCGAACTCCCAACCTACTGATTACAAGTCAGTTGCGCTGCCAGTTACGCTATGTCGGCAAATAAAATGGTGGGCGCTATAGGACTCGAACCTATGACCCCCTGCTTGTAAGGCAGGTGCTCTAACCAACTGAGCTAAGCGCCCACACCCAATTTCATCTCTCGATGACAATTAAGATTATACCAAACGATTTTAGCAATTGCAAGGTTTTTTGTTATATTTTTAAAAAAAATTGCTAATTATAATTTTTATAGGTATAATGATGGTGGTGATAGACTTGATAAATATTAATTTTTTAAGTGATAATGAACAAATAAAAATTATCAATGAATGGTTCAAGATTTGGCAACAAAAGGACAATGAAAAGGAATTAAAACTTTCCATCACTACCCCATTGTTACCTAAAACAATAATTATGAAAAAAGACGATGTTTTAATCGGCTTTTATCAAATCATCGAACACGATAACGATCATACATTATATACACCTTGGATTGCTAATGTGTTTATCGATTATAAATATCGGGGATGTGGGTATGGAGCTTTACTCATCAAAAGTATCCCCACTATGTGCAAACAACTAGGCATTAAAGAAATATATTTACATTCGCGATTACAAAACTTTTATGAAAAATTTAATTTCGAATACTTGCAAAAATTAGAATTAAATGATGACATAAAAAGAAATATTTATACAAGAAGAATTAGCTAACAACTAATTCTTTTTGCACTTTTCCATCTAAACTAAAGCTCTTGGCATCAGTAATTTCTACTGGAATAATTTTACCAATCAAATCTTTACCACCTTCAATGTTGACTAATTTCATCGTATCGGTATAACCATAAACCTTACTAGCATCTTTTTCACTCTTATCAACGATCAGTACATCCACTGTTTTGCCTAATAATTTTTGATTGTTAGCTAATGAATATTTATTTACTAATTGATTCAATCTTTGTAATCTTTCCTCTTTTTCACTTAAAGGTGTTTCATCAACCATTTTAGCGGCAGCAGTCCCTTCTCTTGGTGAAAAAATAAAAGTATAAGCACCATCAAATTGACAATAATTCACTATGTCTAAAGTCTTTTGAAAATCGCTTTCAGTTTCTCCTGGAAAACCTACAATGATATCTGTTGTCACACTGACATTTTTAATCTTACTTTTAATTTTAGTAAATAATTCTTTATATTCGTCAATTGTATATTTACGATTCATCTTTTTTAAAATTTCATCACTACCTGATTGAATTGGCAAATGAATATAAGGCATAACATTATCATATTTAGCAATGACATCAATCATTTCATCCGTAAAGTTCCAAGGATGAGAAGTTACAAAACGTATACGAGGAATTCCAATTTTAGCCACTTCTTCTAAAAGCGTTGCAAAATCATATCCTAAATTTAAGTCCTTACCATATGCATTAACATTTTGGCCTAACAAAGTAATTTCTTGATAACCTTGTTCTTTAAGATTCTTGACTTCTTCTAAAACACTTTCCATTTTACGACTACGTTCGCGTCCTCTAGTAAATGGTACAATGCAGTACGTACAAAATTTATCACATCCATAAATAATATTAATCCAAGCACTTATTTTAGAATCACGATTATAATGGACATTCTCATAGACTATATCACTATTTGAATAAACTTCAATTTCTTGATTATGATTATTGTTGGCATCAATGATTAACTTAGGTAAATCACTAAGATTATGGGTGCCAATTATGATATCAATATATTGATGACGATTATGAATTTCTTCTATTTCTTCAGGCTTTTGCATTAAACATCCCGCAACAGCAATAATCAATTCTGGTTTTAGCTTCTTTAAATGTTTACAACGTCCTAGATAACCAAACACTTTGTCTTTGGCATTTTCACGAATAGCGCATGTATTTAATACAACTATGTCCGCTTCTTCTAGTTCCTCAACCGGACTATAACCTAAAGCTTCTAAATAATATTTGATTTCTTCACTATCATGAACATTCATTTGACAGCCATAAGTTCTTAAAAAATACTTTTGTCCCTTAAATAATGGTTCTATTTTTAAATCTAATTCTTTATTAGTAATATCAACTTTTTTGCGATTGGCAGCAACAGCTAAATCTGGTTTTATCATAAGTATACTTCCTTCCTAGTACCATATTTTATCACAAAAAATTATATTGTGAAAGCGATTTTGGTAAAATACTGCGGAATAAGATAAAGGAAAATTTTGTTACTAATTGACTACAACCAAAATCTGCTTTCGCCTACATATTGTAACTGCTAAAAAAAAATTTACAAGTCTTTCGACAAAACTAGTCAAAAAAAGAAAGTGGCTAATTTTCCAACTTTCTTTTTCGTACAACGACATCTTCTAAAGCTAAGCATTGTTCTTCTTGATTAAAACGATATTCTAAGCATTTAATAATACCAGGTGTAAATACTTCATTTATATTATTACTATGATTTAATTCATGACCATATCCTGAATAAAGCAGATATAACATTTCAAATAAGATTTCAATTTTTTCTTCATCCTTTAACATATTAGCAAAGTTAGAATCTTCTTTGATATTGATGTCATAACCGTCGAAAGAAAAATAAATATTTTTGGCTTTACCATTAATAATTTTGCCAATAAAATAATTTTTCTTAACTAATACTTTTTGTTCTTTAACTTGCTTTTTTTGTTCATTGACATCTTCTAAGTATAACTTAGGGCAAACGTCAATTAAATCAGCATGTTGTTTTTTATAATCACGGTCTAAATGCAAATAACGATCTAAAGATATTAAAACATTTATAAAAGGAATTAGATCTAGTAAAAGATTAGTTTCTTTTTTTAACTCAAGTTTGTTATGTTTAATAATTTTACAGTTAGTATCTAAATCTTTAATGGTATTATCATAATATTCTTTAATTTTTTCTTTGTACTTATCATTAATATGTTTAGCAGTGAACAAATTACTCAGATATATTAAAATTAATAACCCAATCTCCTCCACTATTAAGCCTCTTTAGGGGTTATTTTTGTAAGACCACCCATATATGGTTGTAATACTTTAGGAATATTAACTGAACCATCTTCATTATAATTGTTTTCTAAAACGGCGATTAAACCTCTTGGCGTTGCTAAACAGGTATTGTTTAGAGTATGTAAATAGTAATTACCATTTTCTCCTTTAACACGAATACCTAATCTTCTGGCTTGAGCATCACCAAGATTAGAACAAGAACCAACTTCAAAATATTTTTGTTGACGCGGACTCCAAGCTTCAATATCACATGACTTAACTTTAAGATCTGCTAAATCACCACTACAACATTCAAGTTGTCTTACAGGAACATCTAAATTTCTAAAAATGTCTTTTGTATAACGCCACATTTCTTCATAATATTTCATTGAATCTTCTGGTTCACATAAAACAATCATTTCTTGTTTTTCAAATTGATGTACACGATATAGACCTCTTTCTTCTAAACCATGTGATCCGCCTTCTTTACGGAAGCAAGGTGAATAAGATGTCATCTTAATTGGTAATTCATTTTTCTTAACCATTTGATCTTGAAAACGACCTATCATTGAATGTTCACTAGTACCAATTAGATATAAATCTTCTCCTTCGATTTTATACATCATGGCTTCCATTTCTGGGAATGACATTACGCCTGTAACAACATCACTATGAATCATAAATGGTGGTATGGTGTACGTAAAACCTTGGTCAATCATATAATCTCTGGCATAAGCAAGCATTGCTTCATGTAATCTGGCAATATCTCCCATCAAATAGTAAAAACCTTCTCCACTGGTACGACCAGCAGCGACTTTGTCTAAACCATTAAATCTAGCGATTATATCTGCATGGTGAGGAATTTCATAATTAGGTACAAATGGTTCACCAAATTTTTCTACTTCGACATTTTCACTATCATCTTTTCCTATAGGAACTGATGGATCCATGATGTTAGGAATAACCATCATACGATCTTTAATTTCTTTTTCCAAGCGAGCTTCTTTTTCTTCTAAAGCAGCAATTTCCTCATTAATTTGACTAACGTTACTTTTAATAGTGTCAGCTTCTTCTTTTTTGCCATCTTTCATCAAAGAACCAATTTGACTACTCAAATCATTTCTTTTAGCTCTTAATTCATCGACATTTTGTTTTATTTTACGATAATCTTGATCATATTCATACACTTCATCGACTAAACCAAGTTTTTCATCTTGAAATTTCTTTTTTATATTTTCTTTGACTAAGTCACTATTTTCCCTGATTAATTTAATATCTATCATATTCATCCCTCCATAAACAAAAAAAGAATGTCACCATCAAGGAGTGCATAATGCACGGTGCCATCCTTTCTTTAACTTGATTTTGATAACGGAATTACCCGAAGTATTACTACTTAAACTCAAAAGGTAGATTTTATTATGACCAACTATTCTTTTGCACCAACCAAGAACTCTCTAAAAATTTTTACATAATTACTTAGCCTTTTTCTTCGTCTTTTTAATAATATACCACTTTTTTTTAAGTTTGCAAAGACTTTTTAGTCTTTATATTCAATAGAACTTCGACAATAAGGACAAGTGCCAGTATTACTACTTAAAATAAAACTTGCTCCACAATTGCGGCATTTAAAAGCATGCGTATTTTTAGCTTTTTCCCGTTTTTCTTGCATTATTAAGTCATTTTCTTTGCTAATTTGATAAGATTTATCTTGTTCCGCTTTCACATAACCATTCATATACTTGAAAACATTATCAAAGATTTTATTAAAAATAGTATAAAGAATAAAATAGACAACACCTATAATAAACAGCAATTTAGCATATTTTAAAATGTTAACACTATAAAGTGAACTATCAATTATTTGTTTAATATAAGGAATTTCTAGGCTTGTATACTTTGATACTAAATCTAAAATTTTAGGAATTAGTAAAATTATACTAACACCGATTAAATAAAAGGCCGTATTCTTTTTCGTATTTCTTCTATTAATTACAAACAATCTAAATATTAACAGGCATATTCCTAAAAACGGAATAAAGTATAAGACAATCAGTATAACTGGTATACTTACTATTAATTTAATGAAAATATTATCCATAATCATTCTCCTTTTTGTAAGTATTCAAGGTCTTTTTCTAGCGATGGATTTACCCGAAGAACTTGTTTATTTCCTGCATAATATTCATTTTTTTCTGTAATACAATTATTTGAATTACAAACAATATTGACATATCTTAGTTCTCCTGGATGATTATTATCATAAACGCCAATATAATATCGATTATGATTATGAATATCTTGAATTAAACTGATAGCATTTACCGCGTGATTTCCATTTCCTGTAAAATTACTGCCAATAACAGGGGCATCACCAGATAACATTCTAGACATTAAAATATTTATAAAAGCATTAGGCGTGTAAAACGAAATAGGCATGCCACTTATGGCATTAAATATTTTCCCTGGAGTCATTCCAGAATAATATTTAGTAGCTCCTATTTGTTTGATAAACATAGTATAAATGGCATTAAACACTTGTTTATCAGTATTACTTATTTTGTTACTATCTTGCATTTTATCCTCATTAAGTTGAAGTTCTTCATAATCATTATACTTGGCACCATGTTTAGCTATTTGTTCTTTACTACTTAGTGTAGTTTTTTGATTAACTATGTCAAACACTTGAGAATTATTAATAATATTTTTATATTTTTCATTATATTTTAAAGTTCCATCTTCAATTATTTTTAAATTAGCTGGTGTAGGTTCATCAAAATAATCAAATCCAAATTGATATTTTAAAATATTTGATTCTAATTTATAATCATATAAATTGCCTGATTTAGCAAAATACGTATTCTTAAAATCATAAGCATACGATGTATCATCTTCCATGGTAATCGATGGCATAGACATTGGTAATTTATGAAGATAATAAAATTCAGCAAAAGTAGCCATACCATAACAATGACCTCCACTAGATAGATTTGAACCATAATTTTCAAAATTAAAACCATCACGATTAACAACAAATCCACTATCTGCTAAAACAACACCATCAATTTCTAAATCATTATCAATATCTATTAAACTATCTAAAAGATTGGCTTGTAATTTATCAAATAATTCCACAAGACCATTGGCGTTACTGGCACTAAATAATTCACAACCAGTTGCATTAGAAATGTTAGCTAAATAGGTATTACTAGCCCCTTCTCCAAAACCAATTGAACATATTTTAACATCTTTTTTATTAGCTTTATCAACAATTTTATTAGCATCATACTTTAAAGAGTAATCTTCACCGTCAGTTAATAAAACGATATATTTATTGACATCTTTAGAAAATTCATCAATACCAGAATTTAACGCCCCTACAATGTCTGTTCCCGCTGAGTATGTAATAAATTTACCAAGCATATTATCAAGTGTCTTTTTAATACTGCTAGGATCATCACCGATATCATGGGCCATAGCAAAGTCACTACGAAATTCAGCTAAACCAAATTCAAAATTTTTGCCATCTAATTTACTGATCAGATCTCGTGTAAGACTAAATCGTAATCCTGTAGGATCATTGTTTAAATCACTATATTCGTAGGTATAACCAGTTAATTTTTCGTACATCGCTGGTGAATACATACTCCAAGAGTTATCAATAATAAATAATACTTGATTTTCACTAGATGTTGCAAATTTGGTTTTATCACCTAAGATATAAAATGAAAAATGTTTTAAAGTTGCATTAACTGTTTTATTAGTTGTATCTACAGTTGATGTAACTTCTTCATAAGTAGAAGTATCAGGATTATAATTATAAAGTGTTAAATTATTTTCTGCTATATCATATTGAGTTAATTCTTCACTGGTATAACCAATACTAATGGATGCATCTTTAATATCACCATCTGTACTAAGAGTGTACAAATTATTAATTAAACCTGGTTTATTACTAATTTTAGTACTACTTGTTTTAGTTAGACTAGAAGTTGCAATGTTACCAGTACCATTAATAGTTAGTTTAACATTATCTCGTTCATAATTAAAACTATTGGTTCTCTTATCATCAGTGATACCATCACCTTTGCTGTCTTTTTTTAATGGATCTAAGCCTAGCTTAATTTCATCATAATCACTTAAACCATCACCATCTGTATCTTTTTTTAAAGGATCAGTTTTATAAGTAAAAATTTCTTCATAATCATTTAAACCATCCATATCAGTATCACTTAATAATGGATCAGTTTGATATTCTTTTTCTTCTTTGTTAGTTAAACCATCACCATCTAAATCTTCATTAGAATCTTCATCAATACTAAAATCTAAACTTAACTCTTCTTTATCTTGCGATATAGTGACTACCGTAAATTTCTTCTTTAACGTCCGTACCTTATATTTAGCCGTAATCGTACATTCACCTAGATCACTAGATAGATCCCACAAAATTTCTTCTTTATTAGTAGTAAGTTCACCACAGGTAGTTTTATATTTAATATCTTTTAACTTATCTTCATTAGAAAAATTAATGCCTAAAGTAATGGTCGTAGGACTGACATACTCTAAATTATAATCTTCTAAATCTTTATTCCAACTAAACTTTTCAAAACCTACTATATTACCATATCCTATTAAGCCAATTATTAAAAATGCTACAACAATCAAAGAGATCTTCAATTGCCGATTATATTTTTTTAGAAATTTAGGAATAGGATTATTGGCTTTTAATTGTTCACTAAATGTTTGAGAACTTTTATTTATTTTTGTACCACACTCTGGACAAAAAGTAGTATTTTCATTTGTTTGTTTTCCACAATTTGGACAATACATTTTAAACCTCTTTTCTAAAAAAGATAACTATTTAGTTACCTTTATTTTCACTTTCTTTTGTTGGTCGGTAAATAAATTGGTGTATTACTAATAAAATTATTCCTAACCAAAGAGCATAAAAACCAATGCCATATTTGACAATATTCCAATTCATATCTATATTTGGAAAAATCCAAATAGCAAATAACGCAATTCCTAATGTTGGCAAAAATGTAAGTTTTGAATCAGCATTTAAAATCCATTTTCCCATATTAGAATCAAATAATTTTGGCATATATTTTTTTACATAATCTTTAAAAATAAATAATAAATTAGCAAGAATTAAAATAAATATTATTTTTCCTTCCCAATAAGTACATAATTTTGTTTTAATAGTAATTTTGGCATAAGGCATTGTATAGATTAAATATGGCAAGGTATTTCCTAAAAAGCATAATATTAACCCTATTAACGCTAACCAACGTGTATTTTTTAATTTTTCCATATTAGTTCATCCAATCCCATAGATTTTCTAGGTTATCTAGATTATTTAAATTTCCTAAACCACTAGAAATACTATTAAGCATAAATTTAGTATATAAATAGTATGCTAAAATGGCTACAATGACTAAGCAAAGGAAATTAAAATATATTCTTTGATTTCCTGTCAATTTTAATAAATCATTAATATTTTCGTAAATGATTATAAATGAGTAAATTAAACCAACCATATTTACATAAATACTTAATTTAATATTAATCATACTTATTAGTGGCGCTACTACCGTATAAGCAAGAATTAACGGAACAACAGCAGAGGCCACAATCATAAGAATTGAAGAAAAATCAATTTGTTTTTTGATAATTAAACTAGCAATATAATAAATACACGCAATAGCTAAAATAACTCCAGCAACAGTTAAAAAATCAGTACCAAAAGTTTTGAAATAGTTAAAGTTTTTTAAATTATCCCACATCCATGTTGTCTTACCATTCAATGAAGCTGGTATACGTACTAAAGTAATAATAGTATTAACAAACATTAAGATAGTACCAACAAGGGAAACTATTAAACTAAGTAATAAAGAATTTTTTACTTCTTTAAATTTTGGTAACTCTTCTTTAAACGTTGTAAACGGTTTTAATAAAACAGCAATTAACACAGAAAATATTGCTCCTATAGATACAATTTTTTGATTACTTGCAGTATTTTCCTGATTAACATTTATATTAACATTTTGATTTGGTTGAGTATAGTTATAATTTGGTTCATTAAGGTTAGAACCGGTATTAACATAAGTGTTATTTAGATTACTATTTAAATTACCGTTTATATTATTGTTTATATTATTCCCAGTATTTAAATTATTGTTTATATCACTATTCATATTATTTTGGGGAAAGAAGGCATTTAAACCTTCTCCACCGGTAGAATTTTGATTTGTATTATTATTAGTTTGATTAGTTTGCATATTTTGATTTGTTAAAATGCTACTTCCACATTTAATACAAAATTTATTGTTATTTTCATTTTCCATGCCACAATTTGGGCATATATTTTTTTCGTAACTCATTTTACACACTCCCTATTTTTTATTTACTTGATCACTAATAAATTTAGCGATAGCACTATTTTCTACGATATTATCCACTATAACATTGCCTTCACTTTTACCACCTAAAGAATTGCTATTAGCATTTCTTATTCTAGCACTAGTTAAACCAGTTTTTCTGGTTACATAATTGTCCTTAGTATCTAAATTACGAATCTCTTTTTTGGTATCTGTTTCATATGTATGTCTAGCATTAGCATTACGATATTTTAAGAAGATGACTAAAAAATATATAATTCCCACTAGTAAGAAGGTCCAATTATAATCAAAATCTATGAAAAGATAAGCAATAAAACCTAATACTTCTATCAAAAATGATATTCCTAACAGTTTAGGCATATGGATTGGTACACTACCCATCGTTTCTTTGGTTCTAGCATTTACTGCCACATAATGAAGAAGTTTTTCTTCTCCTTTGATTTCTTGATAACTATATAGCCACACAGGCAAGTAAGCAGATTTCCATTGTTCCCCAATAATTTTAAAATCTTCATAATCCCATTTAGTACCACGGTCATAAGATTTTAAAGTATCGTTAGCAGCAAACCTAGCAATGTCTTCAGCTTGCGTATTTATTAAAGGTTTAAGCAAATCTATATTGACATCTCTTTTTTCTGAAGTGAAACCTTTTAAATAATTTGCATTATATTTACTACAATTTTCAATGTCAAAAGGCATTATAGCATTAATGATATTATTAGTTTTATCAGTGGCACTATTATTTAACTTGTCTTTACTAGATTCTACAGTAAGACCATGTATCGATATATCAAAAGATCTTTCAACATTGAAAACGTCAGCATCATAATAAGTCGTTGAATCATTACCGAAACCTCTCGTATATTTGCGAACCGTTTTTTCCGCAGTACCGCTTAAATGAGAGTGGCCATTGATATCTACAACCATATAAGGAAAATATACTCCCATAATATTGTTAGTAGTAAATTCACTTTTAAATTTAGGATGAGCAAAAAACTTTCGATTACCAACAAAGTCTTCAATTAATTTTTTAGCTTCATCTTTGGTTACTTTAAATGGTAAAACGACATCAGGTACACTCCCATTAGGAATTTGTTGATTAACTGACAAAGTACTTCGACACCAGTGACACCTTGCTTGATTGGCCATAGAGGTATCAATGACTACCTCGGCACCACAACTGCTACATTTAAAAGTTAAAACATCATTAGTATCGGCAACAATATCTTGAGTACCAGAGCCATATACTACGCCATTTAAAGAAGCAATGTCCTCTTCCATACCACTTACTTGTTTGTTTTCAAATTCTGTTCGACAATAGTTACAACGAAGTTTACCAGTATTAACATTTAAGGAAATATCAGTAGCGCCACAATTAGGGCATTTATTTTGACCATTTATATTTCCTGCATCTGTTTGTACAATACGCGGTTCATTATTATCTTGATTGTTATCTGGATTTATGTTGGGAGTAATATTTCCTAATGTACTACCTTGCATAACTAAATTCCTAACAATACTTTTTTCTTGGCTTCAAAATCTTCTGCTGTAATGATTCCTGCATCTAATAAATCTTTGGCTTTTTTCAATTCTTCATAAGGATCAGTGCCAGATGCGACATTTGATGTTGGAGTACTTTGAGGTTGTTGCATTGTTGCTTGTGTTTGATCCATGGTGTTATTCATAGGTTGTTGTACTGGTTGTTGTGGTGCTATGTTTATAAAAGGATTTACAGCAGGTTGTGCTGGTTGTTGCATGCCTTGCATCATGTTAGCGCCAGCTTGCATTCCCATTCCCATAAATGCCATTCCAGTTCCACCGCCATTCTCACCAGCTGCTTGCATTCCTCTTGCCATTGATTGTTGCATAAATGAATTACCACGTGCACCAGATAAAGCATCAGCTTTTTTAACATCACTTAATAATTGCTTGCTATCTGCATCATATTCAATTGCAGTAAGAGTACTTTTAACAATTTCTAAACCTCTATTACTGCGCCATTGATAACCATCTTCCACAGCTTGACTTAATGATTCTGCAAATCCAACTGAATCACCTTGTATTTTAGTTATTCTATTTCCTTTGGTTGGGTCATTTACATAATTTGAAAATGCTGCTGATAAAGAACCAACTACTTCGTCAAATAATTGTTGACCAACTGGATTATCCATATCACTAAAATCAAATTCTGGTGCTCCAGCTTGTAAATAATGCAAAGGAACAACATTTTTTATGAATAAAACTGGATCAATAATTCTTAACGTGTATGTTCCTCTAGTAATTGCTCCAACTTGAGCATTAAGGTAAGCATCATCCCAATATATTTCAGATTTGGTACCAAATTTATTACCAGCAATTTCTTTTAAATTTATATAGAATGCTAGTTGTTCACTACCAGGCATCCCACCAAATTTAAATCTTTCAAAGGATTGAACTATTGTTGCTGAAAGAAAACTACCAGCAAAAAGTGATTGTGAATTAATATCGTCGCTTTTATATTCATATCCACCTGGTTCAGCTATTAAACCTGTTATTTGGCCATCTTGAAGAGTAATTAAAGCTGTGCCTTCTGGTACAACTATCTTACTACCGTTCGTAATGATATTTTGTGAACCCTTATAGTTTTCACCTCGTCCAGCATTTTGACCATATGGTACTGCTTGAAAAACAGCTGCTGTTGGTGATACGTTTTGTTTAGGACCGTAAAAGTCCTTCCATTGATCTGCAAAGGAACCGCTTGCGGCACTTGCAAAAGCTTTTAAAAATCCCATAATATACCTCTTTTCTTTTGGATTTATTGATAAAAGAATAGCCTTTTGTATAGAAGCTCTCTTCTATTCTTCATCATTATAGCATAATTTGTCGAATTGTTGCACTATTTTTGCAATTTTTAAGTTAAATAATTATAAATAGTGAATAAAAATAACGCTATTTTTATAAGATAATAAGTATACAGGTAAAGTATGAGGTGGATTTATGGAATTTAAAAAAGATGATGAGAACTATATTTACGAGGTTATTAGTAAAAATGTAAAGAAGTATCGTAAACTTAAAGGTTGGACACAAGAAAAATTAGCAGATGAAATTAATTATTCTTTATCTTTTATTAGTGGAATAGAATCAGCATATCATCAAACTTTTTCTTTAGGTGCTATTTGGCGAATTAGTCAAGTTTTAGGTGTAGATTTTAGTAAATTGTGTGAAGACGAAAGTTTAAATGCAAAAAACAAGTATCTATTATATGTATGTGATACTTGTAAGACTGAAACTAAAATTCCTATTGCAATGATGAAAATGCTTTTAGATGTTTATGAAATAACTGGTAGTAAAAGTATACCAACCTTTAAGTGTACCGAAGACAATTGTCAAGGCAAAATGATGCCTCAAAATCCAATGGATTTTTAAAAAAGCCAATGTAAGATTGGCTTTTTTGGTTAATTAACGTATGATTTAAATGTTTGTAAACTGCAACCACGATATACGTTATAACGATTTAACTCATATTGATGTAGACTATTACTAATTTCTTTACCGCTGTTTGTAGATAAGGCATAGTCATAGTATTTTTTGGCTATATTCATGACTGCTTCATTATGTCCACCATAAGGATAAGCTAATGTATTGATGGTTTTAGATAACTTACTTTCCAATGTTTCTTTACTTTTCTTTAATTCTGTTTCAATTTTATCATCACTAAGGCTAGCTAAATTTTGATGAGTACTAGTATGACTACCAATTTCCATTAAGTTGGAATTATGCATTTTTAAAACATCATCCCAAGTAACATAAACACTACCACCTACCCAATCCGTAATGACATAAAGATTAGCTTTAAAATTATATTGCTCTAAAATAGGAAAAGCGTTGGTATAAACATCTTTGTAACCATCGTCAAAAGTAATAATTACTGGTTTAGCATATTCACTTGATTTATCTATTTCACTTAAAAATATTGGTGTAAAGCCATTTTCTTTTAAATACTTCATTTGAGCTCTAAATTCACTTACTCTTACAAATAACTCTTTTCCACCATACGGATTATCCAAAACTCCGTGATACATCAAAATAGGTATTTGCACTGGTGTATCTGCTTGCATACTAATATCAGTATTATAAGTGGCCACTTGAGATTTTATCTTTTCATCTTTATAAATAAGTGAATTATTTTTTAGATAAAAATCATCTTTATTTTCTTCTAAATAATTTAATAATTCGATGTCTTTTGTTATATCTTCATTGTATTCTTTTATTTTAGCATTGTAATTTTGACTATTTAAAGCAACACTACTATCGTTGTATATTTTTTTAATTTTTGATTGTTCCTCTTTAGAATAATCTTTTAATAAATTTGACCAATCTGGTGATTTGATACTATTAGAAATAAATGTCTTTTCTAACTTCTCTTTAGTAGATGAAATATCTTTAAGATCTTCAGTACTAAGTTTTTCATGTTTTAAGTCATTAATAGTATTTTCCATAACTAAAAGATTATTAAAATATGTTTCTAATTCATCTTGAGGATTAGTAAGTATTTCCTTTTTTTGATAGAAAGATAATTTTGCATCAATCTTCTCTAGTTCTTTTAGTTCTCTATTTTTTCCTATTTGCCAAGATAAACAACCAATGACACTGACCATTAATACCACAATTAAAGTTAACCACAATTCTTTTTTCATATTATCACATAATTAGTATACCGCAAAATAGCATAAAATAAAATGAAAAAAGACTGATCAACAGTCTTTAACATTAATAATTTTGTGCTTTTAATTCAAAAAAGCTTTTTGGATGATTACATACTGGACATACTTCTGGAGCATATTTACCTACAACAATATGGCCACAATTACGACAAATCCAAATACATTCTTCATCTTTACTAAATACTACTTTATCATCGACATTTTTTAAAAGTTGACGATATCTTTCTTCATGAGCTTTTTCAATCTTAGCAACATTTTCAAATAGATTAGCAATTCTTGTAAAGCCTTCTTCTTTAGCTATTTCTGCAAATTCTTGGTACATATCAGTCCATTCATAATTTTCACCATTAGCAGCGTCTAGTAAATTTTCTTCTGTGCTAGGAATTTCTCCACCATGTAATTCTTTAAACCAAATTTTAGCATGTTCTTTTTCGTTATTAGCAGTTTCTTCAAAAATAGCAGCAATTTGTTCATATCCATCTTTGCGAGCTTTAGATGCATAATAAGTATATTTATTACGAGCTTGCGATTCTCCTGCAAATGCTGCCATTAAATTAGCTTCAGTTCTACTTCCTTTTAATTCCATTATTTTCCTCCTTCTGGCATTTTTCACATATGCCCATTAGAACTATTTTGTGATCATTAATTATATTATTTTGGTATTTTTCCGGTACAACAAAATTCAAATCAAAAATATCTATTATTTCATGACAGTATTGACAAATGAAATGGTCATGAGGTTTAATTTTATCGTAATGTTTTTCTTTTAGACATTCAATGCTTTGAATCATATGTTCTTCTTCTAAACTTTTTAAGTTACGATAAACAGTGCCCAGACTAATATTTGGTAATACTATTTGCGCTTTTTTAAATATCATATAAGCTGTATCATGATTATTGCTAGTATTAACAATATTTAAAATAGCATTTCGTTGACGTGTATTTTTCAAAATTACCTCCTAAATAGTAATGATTACTATTTAAGTATAAGGCAAGTTACAAAAAAAAGCAATTATTTTTGCAATAATCACTCTATTTTTCTTTGTTTTCCACAATCAATTTAATAGCTGTTTTTTGTTCTCCATTAATTAAAATATCATTAAATGCTGGTATAATAACGAGATTATCTCCAGTCGGTGCTACAAATCCTCGACAGATAGCAATAGCTTTAATAGCCTGATTTAGCGAACCTGCTCCAATCGTTTGTATTTCTACTTGTTTTTTATCCCTGTAAATACTCGCAATAGCTCCAGCGACTTTACTAGGATTTGATTTTGATGAAACCTTTAGAATTTCCATTATTACCATTCCTTTCATCTTAAATATATGAAAAAAGATAGGAAATTATCCCTATCATTTTACTTCATGTAAATAAACACTTAATGGATCAAATAATTCTAACATACCATGAATTAAGAAGAAATAACCAAGTATTAATACTTGAATATCATTTTCATAATAAAGATTCATCGTCGTCAGCAAACCTGTAAGTATAAAAAGTATTAATGTAATTACTTTTAAAATCCATACTTTATTATGACGATCATTATAGTAATCACTCTTTTTTAATTTTATTAGAGATAATAAAATGATCCAGATTAGTAAGCATAAAGCTAAATACCAAGGAACTTCCGCAATATTTAACTTTAAAGCAATACCTAAAACAATTATGGAAGCAATACTTGTAAGTAACCCTTCATAATCTTGATCCTTTCTAGTTAAAATAAATTGAACTAAATTTAATAATGCATAAACGCCTAAAATACCTACAAATATCCATTTTACTTTAACAAAGTGAAATAATGGAAATAGTAATAAGGCACTGCCAGCAATAATTAAAAAGATGGCAATAACTAAATCAACAATTTGCTTTTTCTTCATAAATACCTCATTTCTTATAAGATAAGTATATCACAAATTTTTCCTTACAGATATTTTTTTAATTATTTTGTTTTTTAATTATTTTATAAAGTGCATCGACTGTGCCTTCAACTCCTAGAGTATCCACATTTAGAGCAATATCGTAATGACTTAAATCTTGCCACTTTTGATTAGTATAGTATTCATAGTGCTTAGCTCGCATTTTATTGATTTTATTAATTTCTTTACGAGCGCTTTGTTTATTCATACCATAATATTTTGTCGCTCTTTTGATTTTACTTTCATCATCACTATAAAGATAAATATTATAAACATTTTTTTGATTTTTTAAGACATAATCAGCACATCTACCTATTATAACACAAGGTTGTTCCGCTAATTTTTGAATAACTTTAGATTCACTTAAAAATATTTCATCATCATTATTATAAAAAGCATTAAAATCTTTTTTCGTTTGTTCTTGGTTTTCAATATATTCTGCTTCTAAACCACTTTCTTTAGCTGACAAAGTAATAATTTCTTTATCGTAACAAGGAATCTTTAAAGCATCAGCTAGCAAATTACCTACATATTTACCACCAGAACCGTATTCTCTAGCAATAGTAATGACCAATTTATCTGCAAGAGGTTTAGAATCACTTGAAATTTGAGGAGCAGATTTATGTACAACTTTTGGTTGTTGATGTTCACTTTTTACACAAAGAATAGCAATAAAGAAAGCAATAACATCAGCAATTAACGCAGCCCATAACATGCCTACTACTCCATACATCTTAGCTAAAACGATAAGACTTGGAATAAAAATAACTACATCTCTTAATAGAGATACTAACATTGATTTTACTGACTTACCAATGGATTGTAAATAAATACTACAACTTTTTGTGATACATGTTAATGTAATACCTGATAAATAAATACGGAAACATAATAAGGCATATTCATTATAAAGAGCAGAATCACTTCCAAAAATATTGATAATAAATTGAGGAGCAAATTGGAAGATTAAAAAGGCTATCACACCGGTGATTAAATTAATTTTAATAATCATTTGGAATGTTTCTTTAACACGATCTATTTTTCCAGCACCATAATTATAACCGATGATCGGTGCTCCACCAATGGAAGTACCAATAACTATAGCAATTATTATTCCAAACACTTTCATAACAATTCCAATCGCAGAAATTGGGATATCAGCTCCATAAATAGAATTGGCTCCGTATTTAACAATAAGATTATTACAAACAGCAATTACTAAAACAATAGAAATTTGAGTGATAAAACTAGATATCCCTAACATGACAATTTTTTTAGCTGTGGATTTATCGAGTTTTAAAGATTCTTTAGTAATTTTAAATTTTTTAGGTTTTGCCAAATAAATGACTGTCAAAACAAATGAGGCCAACTGACCAATAATTGTTGCTATGGCAGCTCCTTTTACTCCCATATTGAAACCATAAATAGCAATTGGATCTAAAATAATATTAATAATTGCCCCTGCTAATGTCGATATCATGGCAAATTTAGGACTGCCGTCTGATCTTATGATACCATTTAATCCTTGACCAATAATATAAAATGGTAACCCAATTAAAATGATTTGCAAATAAGTATGTGCATAGTCATAACTAGCATTAGTAACTCCAAAGACAGTTAAAATTGGATTTTGAAAAATAAAACCAAATACTGTTAATAAAATAGCGACCACTACTAGTAAAAACGCGGCATTACCAATACTTTTAGATGCACTTTTTTCATCCTTTTTCCCTAAAGCTAAATTAAACAATGATGATGCACCATCACCAATTAAAAGAGCAAGTGCTAAAGCAATCACCGTAAAGGGGTAAACAACGTTAGTAGCAGCATTACCTAAAAAGCCAACTTTTTGACCAATAAATATTTGGTCAACGATGTTATATAAAGCTCCCACTAACAAAGAAATAATACAAGGAATAGAAAAATTGAGTAATAGTTTACTAATTTTATCTTTCCCTAAATCAAAATTTTTCATATAACTTCCTTTCCTTTTTGTGTCAAAAGAAAAACGCAACTTGTTTTTACGTTTGTTCTAACCACACAGCAAGTAGCATTATAACACAAAAAATTTTTTTGTGTAAGTTTTTTTTCATTAAAAAAATGGTCCAGCTTTTAAGCCTGACCATACTATTTAGTAAACTTATTATTTTTCTTGGTGTAATTTATAAACACTAGTGACATTATTACTCCTACTCCAGCAACAACACAAGATATAATCGCTCCAGTTTTGGGATTAGTTTTTACTTCTGTTGTAAAGCTTATAATAACATTACAATTAGATTTTATTATGTTTAAATTTATAGATTTCTCTTAATTAATTGGTTTAATTCTACGGCATATTCCATTGGCAATTCTTCTTTAAATTTATCAATAAAACCTAGTACAATTAATTCCGTTGCCTTCTCAGCAGGAATACCGCGACTTTCTAAATAAAAAAGTACTTCTTCACTAATTTTGGAAACTGTGGCTTCATGCTCAACATTGCTACTAACATTACTAACAATATTGACCGGAATAGTATCACTTTTAGAGAATTCATCTAAGATTAAACTATCGCATTTAACCATAGCTTCACTATTTTGGGCATTTGGTTTTATAGCTACTTTGCCGCGATATGTGGCATTCCCACCAGATGAAGCAATACTTTTAGAGATTATATTACTCTTAGTATGTTTACCTAGATGAATCATTCTAGCGCCGCTATCTTGTTCTTGCATGTTTTTAGCAACACTAATTGTAATACAAGTGCCAGTCGAATAATCACCTTTTAAAACACAACAAGGATATTTCATAGTTACTTTTGAGCCAATATTGCCATCAATCCATTCCATAGTGCCAAAATCATCAACTAAAGCTCTCTTTGTAACTAAGTTATAAACATTAGTGGCCCAATTTTGGACAGTTGAATAGCGACATTTACCATTTTTACCAACATATATTTCTACTACGGCGGCGTGTAGACTAGATTCGCTATAACTTGGGGCAGTACATCCTTCGACATAATGAAGAGATGAATTATCATCCACAATAATTAAAGTTCTTTCAAATTGGCCCATATTTTTACTATTAATACGGAAATAACTTTGTAATGGTCTATCTAAAACTGTATTTTTAGGAACATATATAAAAGAACCACCACTAAAAACAGCTGAATTTAATGCTGCAAATTTATTTTCTTTAAATGATACAATTTGACCAAAATATTTTTTGACTAAATCCGGATATAATTTAATAGCTTGTTCAATTGAAGTAAAAATAACTTTTTTTTCTTCTAATTCTTTTAACATATTGTGATAG
>CAKOMU010000014.1 GCA_934096755.1 uncultured Bacilli bacterium | reverse complement strand
TCGTCGCTGAATTAACATCGACTTTCGGCGAGATACTGGACACCCGTATAACCGTAAAATAGGCCCACGTCGCACCGCCAATCATAATTAAAAGTGTTAAACAATAAATAATTAATATGATATGTTCCAATTTTTTATTCATGCAACTACCCCAATTTCTTAATATTCTCTCTTTTTAAGAATAACATTAAACGAAGGAAAAATCAATTCTTTTTCATCTTTTTACCTATAGAAAGTATACTTGGCAAAAGGAAATTAAGTAGTAACGTCAGTGTAGCAATTCTTAAGACATTACCACAAATATTTAAATAAATAAAGGTCAAAACAATTATTATACCAACCAAAACAAAATAATAATATTCTTCTTTAGCAATCTTTTGAAAATGATAATTATCCACTAAATCATACAGTAAGTAAACTATATTGGCAATAATAATTACTAAATATAAATATGGTAACACTTCATCTCTAGCAATATAATTATAAAGCAAATAGACAATCAAAAAGAATAAACTATCAAGTCTAAAAAAATGAAATGGCTTTTGCCAAAGTTCTTTAAAACTAGTATTTCTTATACGTCTAATTTCGCGATAAGTGGCTAGTCCAAAATAAACTACCCACAAAAATAAACTAATATATTCAACTATTTTCATTAAAATCTCTCCCATATAAACAGCCACAATAATTTTGGCGATAAAGATTATACTCTTTACTTAAATCCACACTTTTTTGATAACCATTTTGCTTTTTAAAATCACTATACAAATATTTGACATCATATTTTTTTTCTAAAAAAGCCCCAATCTTATTTATTTGTCCACTATTTTTATGAGGGCTAACCGTTAAAGTAGTACCAAAATACTCATAGTTTTGTGATTTTGCTAACGCAGCAGTTTTTTCTAAACGCAATAAAAAACAACTTGGACAACGAAAACTGCCTTCTTTAGCATTTTCTAAGCCTTTTACTTTTTCATGAAAGACTTCATTATCATAATCACAATCTAAAAAATGAATATTTGAATGATGAAAATCTTTGATAAAGCGAATTTGTTCGTTCTTGCGTTTTTCATACTCAACAAATGGTTCAATATTAGGATTATAGTATAAAACAGTAATATCAAAATAAGGTGCTAATAAAGATAACACTTGTGTAGAACACGGCCCACAACAACTATGTAGTAAAAGCCGAGGTTGATAATCCAAATTGGCAAGTAAATCAAGTAACATATTTTGATAATTAATTTTCATTGACTTCTCCTTTTTTTTCTAAAGATGTGAACGATTGAAATAATACACCATTTTCACTACTGCTGTCAAGATTTAATATGCCTTTTACCGAGTCATCAAGAGTTGCATATAATTCTTGATAGCGATTTAAATTGGTAAAATTGGCCAAATTAATATAGACATAGTTACCATCATTCATCCGTAACAAAAAACGATTACCATCAATAGTAACATTATCCTTAATATTAGGAGAGTACTCTATTTCACTAACTAGTTTTAAAGTATCGGCGTCAATTTTTTGAAGTTTTTGTAATAGATTTTCATATATTTCTTTGGGAACATAATTAATTAAAGTTGGTACTCCTAATGCAGAAGAAACATCACTAACCTCTTGCTTATCCCATAAAACATAAGTATTATTTTGAGTATTATAAAAAAGAATATTTTGTTCCTCAACCACAATTGTAAGGGTTCCATTTAAGTGTTTATGTATTTTGACTGATGATATTAAACTTATTTTTTGAATGTTTTTTATTATTTTATTTTTATTTAATTTAAAAATAGCGGTTTTGGCATCAATATTAGTAGCCTTGGTTATTTCTTCATCACTGACTAAATTATTACCTCTAATAGAGATGTATTTAACAGGTAAAGTAAAAACATAATAAAAAGACATTATAATAACATATAATATTAAAACAAGAACTAAAAGACCTTTTTTATTTATTTTTCGCTTTACTTTACCTTTTTGCATTTTTTCACCACTTAATAATTTTTTGTTCTAATTCCAAATCAATATTTTTTTCTGTTTTGACTGTTTGTTTAATATGATCAATAAGCTTGACAATATCTTTTTGGGTGGCATCCCCAACATTGATAATAAAATTGGCATGTTTCGTACTAACCATGGCCCCATTAATGCGATACCCTTTTAAGTTACACTCTTCAATTAATTTACCTGCACTTTGGTTAGGAGGATTTTTAAAGACTGAGCCTGCATTAGGATATTCTAATGGTTGTGATAAAACTCTTTTTTCTAAATTACTTTTAATTTTAGCCCACACCTCATGACTATCTTCTTTAACTAACTTAAAAACCCCGCCGAGAATAATTACGTCTTGATCTTTAAACTCTGTATATCGATAAGCATGTTTTATATTATTTTTATTAATCAATTTTACTTCTTGAAAGTCATAGATTAAAACACTTTCTAATTCAGTAAATATCGAAGTATTATAAGACCCTGCATTAGCCCAGATGGCTCCACCGACCGATCCAGGGATACCATAAAGATCAGCTAAATTACCATATCCTTTAGCAATTGTATCTTTGACAAATTCATTTAAAGACATGCCTGCACTTACAAATACATAATCGCCAAAATAGTCGATATGTCTTATTTCATCTAATTTAATGACACAGCCTGAAAAAGGCGTACTTGGTAAGATTACGTTAGAACATTTTCCTAACAGAATCCACGGGGTTTGATTTGATTTTAATATTTTAATTTTATCTATTAATTCTAACTCGTTTTGAGGATAAAATACTTCTTTGGCAGAAGCTTTAATCCGGTAGGTATTTAAACTAGTTAGATCACTATATTCTTCATTCATTTAATAACTCCTTTATTTTTTCATATATAATTGTTGATGCATCCTGTGTTTGATAATTTTCAAGATTTTCTTTAATTTCAGCATATTTTTGAGGATTACTGATGAGCTCATTAATAGCCACTTGAATAATATTAGTATTAAGATTTTTTTCTTCAATTAACATAGCTAGATTATTATTCACCAAATCAAGGGCATTATAATACTGATGATTATTGGCAACATATGGACTCGGTATTAAAATACTAGGAATTTTTAAAGCCAGTAGTTCACTGATAGTACTAGCCCCTGCTCTAGAAATTACTAAATATGCATCTTTCATCAATCCTGCTAAATTATCGACATACGGAACAATTTTCACATTTTTTGAAAATTCCGTATCTTTGACAAATTCGTCATAATAATTTTTACCAGTTACAAATAAAATATCATAAGGTTCGCTAGCGACTGTACTTAAAAATGATTTAAACTTATTATTAAAACTCGTACTACCCAAAGAACCCGCTACAATAATGATTAATTTATCACTGGGTTTAAAACCTAGCGAGGCTTTAGATTTTTTGGGAATATCTAAAGCTCTTTCCCCACAAGGATTGCCAGTATATTCGACCAAAGCAGTATTAGAAAAATAAGTTTTTGTACTTGCAAAAGATACTCCCACTAAATTGGCATATTTGGCTAAGGCTAAATTAGATTTGCCTGGAATACTATTTTGTTCGTGAAGAAAGATTTTAATACCTAATTTGTGGGCAGCTTTAATGACTGGATATGTTACATAGCCACCTACACCTATCACAATGTCTGGTTTAAATTCTTTCATAATAGTAAGACATTTTTGATAAGCTTTTTTAATAAGAAAAATATTTTTAAAATCTCTAATAATTTGTGTTTTACTAAAACCATATATTTCTAAAGGAATATATTTAATATTTAGAGATGGGACAATATCTTTTTCCATACGATTGTGAGTACCAATGTAAAGCACTTCCAGATTCTTTTCTCTTTCTTGAAATTTTTTAATGATTGCCAAGGCAGGATAAATATGACCCCCCGTGCCCCCAGCCGATACAATTATTTTCATGTTAGTCACCTTAATTTAATTATACAATACTTTTATTATTTTTAATAATATTTTTACGAACTTTATAGTCATCAACGATATATTTGACATTTTTATCAATATTTATGACTCCATAGATAAAGACTGCAATGTTTCTTTCTTGAAAATTTTTTATAATATTACTACTGGCTATACAATCTAAAAGACAAATAAAATCCAGATCATATTGACTATCACTATTTAAGACATAATTTAAGACACCTAAAGGATATTTATTTGTTTTCTTTTGAAATTTGGCCATTAACTTAGAAGAAAAGCTCATTAAATAAACATTGCGTGGATATTTATTTAAAAGATTAAGCAATTTATTAATATTGAGTGAAAAATCTTTAATTTCCAAAAGAATTATTTTGGACGTAGGAATCTTTAAGATACTTTCTAGTTTACAAACATCTGTCATCTTTTTAAAATTAGTTTTTTTGACTAACTTATTGTGATAAAAATGATTATGATACAAAACAAACTCATTATCTTTGGTAACTCTTACATCGACTTCGACGCCACTGTAAGCTGGATTTTCTAATGCTAATTTAATCGCTTCATAAGAATTATCTTTGATATGTTTATTCCATAAACCTCGATGGGCAATTAATTCCATAAAAAAACACCTTAGTTAAATATACTAAAATGTTTAATTTAAAATGCAAATATTGCTGAAATATATATTATTAACAATATCAAAGAAACTATGGAAATGTTTCGTGCACGTACTTTTTCGTCTTTCATTTTTTCCCTCAATCCTAGGAATAATTTTAACAATTTTTCAAAATTCATGCAATAAATATTGTTATTTTTAAATTCTAATTGACGCTTAATTGTCAATTTTTTGCCACTTAGCTTCAAGGTTTAAATCATGAGTGACAGGTGTATTAAAATCATATTTTTGGCCATCAACATACCAACCTAAAAACTCATAGCCATCAGCAGTTGGAGTCGTCGGTTCAGTGACTAAATCGCCTTTCTTGACTTGTTCTGCTTGGATACCTGCCCCAATTTTTAAGGTATATGTAACTGTATAAGTTTTAAAAAAACAAAAATATAATACAATTATAACAATAACGATAACCCCAAAGATTCCCCCACCAATTATTTTCTTTTTATCTAGATTTGCCATTTGATTTCCTTTCTATTTCTGGTGCAAACTTCATTGTCCAAATTTTTTGTAATTCAATTTCTAAACTGTATATTTTTTTTAAGTACATCTTAATTACCTCAGGATTTAAACCTTTTTGTTGTAACAATAAAATATACTTTTTTAATTTATTTAATTCTGCTAAACAAACTCGAGCTTCTCCTTCATCTGCTGTATCATTTTGAAGTAAAGCATAAATTAATTTTAATAGCTTATTATAGTCTTTACTAATCTTTTGTTCCCATATTTTAAAAAGTATCTCGGTATCGAGAACGGTAATCTTCTTGACCCATTTATATGATTTTTTAGGGACAAAAGAATAACTAGTCTTCTCTTCATACAATAACACTTCTTCATCTTTAGGATTCTTTTTTAAAATATAACTACTCATGATCTTGCTCCATTAAATCAGGTCTTAATTCTTTCGTCTTTTTAATTTGTTCACTTTGACGATATTTTTTAATCTTTTCATGATGACCACTTAACAATACTTCTGGTACTGCTAACCCACGATAAACTGCCGGTTTAGTATAGTTGGGATAATCTAATAAAGAGTTATTGAAAGAATCTTCTTCCCATGAATCATTCTTAATGACTCCAGGTATTAAACGAGTAATGCTATCAGTAATGGCCATTGCTGGGATTTCCCCACCCGTTAAAACATAATCGCCAATCGAAATAACTTCATCAACTAATGTTTTAATTCGTTCATCAAAACCTTCATAATGTCCACAAATAAGAATTAAATGTTTAACATTTTTGGCCATTCTTTTAGCAACATTTTGATTATAAGTCGTACCTTCTGGACTCAATAAGACGATATAAGCATCCGTTTTATCGATGTGATCTAAACATTCAAAAATGGGTTCACATCTTAAAAGCATCCCCGCTCCTCCCCCATAAGGGGTATCATCCACTTGTTGATTATTTAAAGGGGAAAAGGTGCGAAAATTAATAAGATTTATTTCGATTAAGCCTTTTTCAAGAGCTCTTTTGATAATCGAAGTATTTAAAAAGCCTGTAAACATTTCTGGAAACAATGTTAAGATATCAATTTTCATAAACCCTCCTAAAGAATTAAATCTTTACCATTTTGCGTAAATATTTTTTTATCTTCGAGCGAAAATTTGCCCACGTAATTAGGAATTAACGGAATGTAAAAAATTTTAGTGCCCGATACTTGCAATAAAGGATGACTATTAGTCTTAATAACATCTATGACTTTGCCAATTTCCTCCCCATCGTCGATAACGGATGCTCCAATTAAATCACTATATAAGTATTCTTCTTTTAATAAATGCAATGCTTCCTTAGGCATATAAATATTAAAACCTACGTATTGTAAAATATCATTGATGTTATGCAAATTATCAATTGTCAATAGAACATAATTTTTATGATAACGAACGCCTGTAATAGTATGCCAAATATTATTAATAAGAATTTGTTGATTTACTTGATAAGCTTTTGTTTTATATTCAAAATCACTGATTACTTTTAACTCTCCTTTAATACCAAAAGTACTTACTGTTTTACCAATAATTATTAATTCATTCATGGGACACCTCATACATAATAATACTAGCTGCAACACCAGCATTTAAAGATTCACAACGTTTGTCAATAGGAATATGCACAAATTCATCACATAATTTTTTGATATTTTCGCTAAGGCCATTACCTTCATTACCAATTATAATAGCTATATCATCTTTGGAAATATTTTTAAGAGAAATACCCGAATTAACATCAGTACCAACAATTTTATAGCCTAACATTTTCAATTGTGGTAAAAATTCTTCTAAATTACGTCTTAACACATTGATATTAAAAATCATTCCTTCTGTGGATCTAATAACTTTAGAATTATATAAATCAACGGAAGTATCACTTAAAATAATGGTATCAAAATGAAACGCCACAGCACTACGAATGATTGTTCCCAAATTGCCTGGATCTTGTAAGGTATCTAAAACTAGACAATTGCCATTTATACTATCTTCACTTAAAAATTTAACCACCGCAGCATCATAACAAATACTTTTTTGGGAACTAATCTTTTGCATAATTTCTTTTGTAACGAAATAATCAGCATCATTATTAACAATACTAATGGTTTCACAAACTAAATTATTTTTAATTGCTTCTTTGATTAAATGATCGCCTTCAATTAAAAACTTTTTTTCACGATCACGCACCTTTTTGTCTTGTAAACTAACCCAGTATTTTACTTTTTCATTTTTTAAACTCGTTATATTCACTCTTTTAACCTCTTTCTTGCCTCTTTATAATTAGGATAAGCTAATTCCACTAAATGCCAAAAACTTTTCCCATGATTACCTTCAAAAAAATGACACAATTCATGAATAATAACATAATCAAGTAATTCAATATCTTTTTTTAAGAGTTCCGTATTTAAAGTAACAGTCATCTTACTGCGATTACATACACCCCATCTCGTCAACATACTACGAAATTTTAAACTAAATTCAGGTAGTTGCGTAAAACATTTTTTGGCAATTTCCACCTCACGAGTAAAAATACGCTCTACTTCTTTATTATAAAATTCATTTAACGCATCCATGGATGGTGCATAAACAAAATTATCTTTAAAGGTTATTTCACTATCATTTTGTAAAACTACATAATACTTCTGGCCTAAATATTGAAACAACTCATTATCTTTAGATTTTTTTAAAGCTTTATCATACATCCGCAAGATACTTTCTTCGTTTTCTTTGATTAAATTATTAATACTCCTACTACTTAAATATATGGGACAAGTAACATATAACTTTAAATCATCCTTGATACGAAAATAAATATTTTTATTATTCTTTCTTATAATTTCTAAATCTATTTCTAATCCATTACTTGCTTTGTACTTCATCTTTAAGTAAATCCCTTATTTCTTTTAAAGTTTTAAGTTCAGCACTTTCTTCAACTTTCTTTGGCTTTTCTTCTTTATCTTTATTCGTAACTTTATTGACTGCTTTTACAATTAAAAATAAACAGAAAGCCACAATTAAAAAATCGATAACGCTTTGAATGAAAGCTCCATACATAATTTTGGTGTCTTTAAAAGTAATTGATAAGCTGGAAAAATCAACTCCCCCAACAATTAAACCAATGATTGGAGTAAAGATATTATTAACTAAACTAGTAACAATCGAAGAAAAGGCACCCCCAACTATAACCCCAACAGCTAAATCTAAAACATTTCCTCGTGCAATAAATTTTTTAAATTCTTTTAACATACAACCACTTCCTTTTTTTAGTTTAACATAATTAGTTTTTATTAGCAATTTATAATCCCATTTTTAAGAAAAAAAGAATATACTTTAGATCCATCGAGAAATATAAATAACTCTGGTCGTATATTCTTCATAATTATTAAAAATACGGATGATAGATTTAATAATTTCTTTTAAAACATCTTTACAATCTTTTTTAATTTTTATTTGCACTATTTGTTTTTGCATTTCTTTACGAAATAAATAATCATCGATATATTTACTAATAACATGATCAAGTTGTTTGACGTTTTCGATATCTTCTAAATTATTTAAATCAATTTTAAAAATATAGTCTTGATAAACTTTAATAAGATTCCTGGTTACGACATCATCCTCATATGGCGTAAACTCAATTATTTTATAAAAATTAGGACATAAATTTATAATTTGTTTATTTATATGCATATAACCACCCTTTACACTAATTAAAGTTTACTATATTCTTTGTTATTTGTAAATAGATTCGTATAATGTTATAATTATTTTAATTAGATGGAGGTTATCATGAAAAAATTGAAGTTAAAAAAAGAAGTTTATTATGCTTTAGTAGTGCTTTTATTTTTGGTTATTGGCATTATTTATGGTTTAAATAAATATCAAGAATATAAATATCATCAATCGTATGAATATAAATTGTTGGAACATGGTTATAATGATGAAGAAGTCAAAACTATTCTAAACAAATTTAGTAGTGATAAAGAATTAGATTTCTTTTTAGACAATGATGCCAATCAAAATTACGTGAAACTTTTAGAAGAAAAGTACTTTTTAAAGAAAAACTTTGATCAATATATTGCTTATATGAAAGAACATAAAAAATTAGATACAACTAGTGTGGTACGTAATATCAATATTCATTTAGATAAAGATTTTTATGAAATTAAATTAAGTACGGATACTAGTAAAGATACTAGTATGCTCGTCAATAAATATTATTTACTCAGTGAAGATTATGAACCAGATGATTTAGTTTATATAAGTCAAAACTATGCATGGGGAGATAAAAATAGTAAAAGAGTTCGTCAATGTGTATATGATGCTTTTTTAGAAATGTGGGATGCTGCTAAAGAAAATGGTTATTACTTAATGATCAGTTCTTCATTTAGAACGTATCAAGAACAAGAAATAGTTTATAATAATTATAAAAAACAAGGTTCTAAATATGCAGATTCTATCGCTGCTAGACCTGGGGCTAGCGAGCATCAAACCGGTTTAACCCTAGATATTTTTAGTAAAACCAATAATAATCGCAGTTTATTTAATGATAGCGAAGAAGCAAAGTGGTTAAAAAATAACGCTTATAAATACGGTTTTATTTTAAGATATCCAGAAGATAAAACCAATATTACTGGTTATAATTATGAATCGTGGCATTTTCGTTATGTAGGTCAAGAAATTGCTAAATATATTTACGAAAACGATATTACTTTTGATGAGTATTACGCCTACTTCATTGAAAAATAATTACTTTAATTTCACTCTTTTTAAATAATTGGGATTATAATCAAAATTTTCAGTATTTAAAGATAAATCCATATTAGGTAAGTTATCTAAAGACTTTTTAGTAAATCTTGTCACTTTTAAAATGTCTAAATCAATTAAAGGAAGAAGCATTTCTTCGTAGATTGTTTTAGACCTTTTTTTATCATTAAAATTATTATAAAATTTAGCAAAATCAAGAATAGTTTTATTACTGTGCATGGTAATAAAATATAAAAGGGTTTGATAATTATTATCAGTTAAAGTAAATTTAGAAGTTTTAATTATATCTTCGATGATATGTTCTTTTTCTAATTCTATTTTTAACGTAATAAGTAAAAACTTTAAAAATTCGGTTAAGTTAAAATTTTGTTTAGCTAGACGAATTTCTCGATCATATTTTCCACCTGCAAAACTTAAACCACGATTAAAAATAATGTAAGGATAACTTTTTTTATTTAATAAATACCATAGTGAAATAGTACGACTGGTGCGACCATTAACATCAAAATATGGATGTACGTAAACAAAATAAAAATGTAAAATTTGTGATTTTATATAAATATCAAGACTATCTGTTTCTAAATTGGGAGAATTTAAGAAATTAAAATATTCATTGATATGTTTGGCAATATGATGATAATCCATGCCTTCATCTAATTCATGTTCTAAGCGACCATTTTTTAAAATATAAACTGGAGCTTCTCGGTAAAGTTCTCCCATGTGGGTTAAATCATAAGAATCTAATAGATTATGACTAAGTATTTCGTATAATTCTTTTAAACTTTTAGTGTTAATATTTTTATTCTCTAAAATGTATTGATACCCCTTATATAAATTTAAAATCCGTTCTCTTCTTTCTGTATTTTTAATATCTTTCGTTTTTTCGTGAATAATTTCATTGATAATATCGATGTTATCGGTATACCCTTCGATTTGATTATTAGCTTTTAATTCATGTGAAAATAACATTTTCTTGGCAAATTCTAAATTATCTAAACTTTGATCCCAGCTTAAAAAGGAACGTAGTTCTTCTTGATAAGGTCTTAATGCTTCGGGGTCATAATGTAATTTATGATTTCCTTCATTATTTAAATTTAAGTATTTATATCCAATATATCTTCCCTCTTTTGTATTTCTTTATTATAATAATAAATTTTATTGTGTCAACCTTGAATATTTGACAAATTAGGTAAATAAAGTTATAATACTCGGCGATTAAGGGGTGTTTTGATGAAAGATATTAGAGAGATTTATTCTCGTTTAAAGGATAAAAATTGGGAACAATTAATTGATAAATACGAAAAAAGACAAGATAAGAATATCTTATTAAATGAAAAAATGATACAGAAATACTTGAAAAGTTTAAAATGGAATATTTCCTTTTTAGATGAAAATATGAGTGCTTTAGAACAATTTAATTTCTTACTTTTAATGGTTTTAAACTCCCAAGACAAGGATATAATTAAGCGTTTTTTGAAAGTTCTATATCTTAATAATTATAACAATAAAGCTGAATTATTATGTATGATGCAACTAGCTGACAAACTTTTTAGCGAAGATGTCAATGCTCATGAATTCTTATATAGTATGAATGGTCTTACTACTTTTGAAAATTTACTTGTACACAAAAATAATGAAATTGGGATTTCTACCAGTGATGCTTTTATCAACATCAAAAAAGCCAACGATGTTTTAAAGCAACCGGAAATAGATAAAGAGAAACGACGTGGATATTGTCATGATATGACAACGCAAATGATTTTAGAGAATCCTAAACTTTATGGTCTTTATTATTACATTCCCGAAATTTTTAAAGGAACTATAGATCATTCAATAGCTTTGGATACTGAAACTAATTTAATTTACGATATGGCTAATAATGTTACAATTCCTTATATTATTTTTAAAAGTGTGTATGGTTTACCAAGTTTTCGCATTAGTGGTCAAGATATGCAAAAACTGCAAAAGGCTTTAGGGACAAATATCAACATGTGTCTTATCGCAGAAGCCTTAATGGAAGATAAAAAAACTTATTCTCGTTCAAGAAAATAAGTTTTTTTAATTAAAACATTTTTTCGACGTTCTTAGGAACTTTATCTTCCACTATTTTACTAATTATTTTTTCTTTTTGTTCTTTACTAACTTTTTTACCAGTCATTTTACTTAAAGTATCGATAACTTCTCCTAAAGTTTTTTCATCTTTCATATTACCTTTTTGGAGTTTTTCGGCCAAACTTAAAATGGTATCTTTATCTACATTAGTCTTTTTTTCGACTTTTTTAAAAAAATCATCGCCTAGTTTCATGAATCCTCCCTAGTCTTATCTTATGCAGTTTAAGATTTTAAGTTCATAAAAACAAGAGTTTTATTCACTCTTGTTTTTAAATTGCAAGATAATAGGAGTGCCATCTAAATCAATATTATTACGAATTTGATTTTCCAAATAACGAGCATAACTAAAATGAACTAAGCCCTTATTATTTACTGACAAAGTAAATTTTGGCGGACAACTGGCAGTTTGACTCACAAAATATATTTTTAATCTTTTACCTTTGTAAGATGGTGGTTCATGAATACTTACAGCTTCCATGATAATATTATTTAAAACAGAAGTTTTAACTTCTTTGTGATTATTTTCATAAGCTAGTAAGACTTCAGGCATCAATTGACTAACTCTTTTTTTGGTTAAAGCACTTAAAAAGACAACATGGGCGTAAGGAATAAATTGAAATTCTTTTTTGATTTCTTCTTTCCAAGTTTTAATATCTTTATCAGGGTTATTGATAGTATCCCATTTATTAACAGCTAAAACTATTCCTTTACCAGCATCAATGGCATAAGAAGCGATATGTTTATCATGTTCGATAATGCCAGTAGAAGCATCAATTACTAAGACACAAACATCACTACGATCAATAGCTTTAAGACTTCTTATCAAACTATATTTTTCTACGCTTTCGTAAATTTTACCTTTTTTACGCATACCAGCTGTATCGATGATCGTTATGTCTTGATGATTATATTTAAATTTAGTATCTATGGCATCTCTAGTAGTACCAGCTATATCACTAACTATCGCTCTTTGTTCACCTACTATAGCATTAATTAGACTACTTTTTCCTACATTAGGTCTTCCTATTAAACAAAATTTTAAAGAATCATCTAAAATTTTTTCTTCTTCCGGTAAATCTTTCGTAATCATATCGAGCAAACGATCAAAACCTTTATTATGAGCAGCGCTAACCGCAATTAAATTAGCAAAACCTAATTCATAAAAATTATATAGATTATTTTCTCTTTCAGGATTATCTAATTTGTTGACTACGACAATTACTTCTTTACTACTTTTATGAAGAATGTCAGCTACTAAACGATCACTGGCATCGATATCATTGATACCATCAACTACATATAAGACTAAATCGGCTTCATCGATGGCAAGATTTGCTTGCATTAAGATATCTTTGGCAAAATCATCATCACCAGAAGTGATTCCACCTGTATCAATTAAATAAAAATTTTTATTATTATAATGACATTTACCATAAACACGATCTCTCGTAATACCAGGAGTATCCATAATAATGGATTTATTTTCTTTAATCAAACGATTAAAAATACTACTTTTTCCTACATTAGGTTTTCCAACTAAACAAACGGTTTGCATAAAAGTTCCTTTCTAACATGTCTTTGCTTCTTCATTACTATATACATTTAGCATTTTAGCATAAACACGGTTATTTTTTCGATAAATTAAGATAGTATCACACAACATACTATATTTAGTGACATCATTAGTCACAGTTGGATTGTTCTCTTGATTGCTTTCTTTACTTTCATAATAATTGTTAAGTATTAGTTCTTTTACAGTTATTTCTTTACAAAACTTATATTCTGTATTTTCATACTCACAAGAAGTAGCTAAATCATTAGGATTTTCTTGTCCATATAAAATTGCACTACCTTCTAAATCACTAATTTTATTTTCTAATAATTTTTGTGCTTCATTATTACGAATTTTCGTCACACTCATGACCGAAAAACCAATAACAAGGGACAAAACCACAATAACAGCAAGCATTTCTACTAGTGTAAATCCTTTTTTATTCATAAGTCATCCTACTTTTTTTCATTAATTATATTTAGTATTTCGTTACGACCTTTTTTAGTGACCGTTGAAAAAGTTATTACAGTATCACTTTCCCCAATTTTTAAAGTGTCATTGATTAACTTATCTTGTTTTATACGATTATTTTTACTAATTTTATCATATTTTGTGGCAATAATCGTAATATCTAAATTGTAATACTTTAAAAAATCATACATTAGACAGTCATCTTCCGTTGGTTTGTGACGATAATCGATAAGTAAAAAAACATGTTTTAAGTTAGGTCGATTTTTAAGATATTCTTCAATCATCAAACCAAATTTCTTTTGAGTATCTTTACTGACACTAGCATAGCCATAACCAGGAACATCAACTAGATAAAAATCATCATTGACTAAATAAAAATTTAAAGTTTGAGTTTTACCTGGTTTAGAACTAGTTCTAGCAAAGTTTTTTCTTTCAATTATCGTATTTATAAAACTACTTTTTCCTACGTTACTACGCCCTACTAATAAAAACTCACTTTTATTATCAGTGGGATATTGACTTTGACGGACCGCAACGACGGGTTCACACACACTTTCAATTTGCATAATTTGCATCACCTCCTCCATTATAATGGATTTAGAAAAAAAATGCAAATGACCACTATTTTATTAAAATGTATAATAATATTTTCTTTAAATAAATATTAATAGGAGGAGGATAAGCATGCATAATACCAATTTTCCTCCTAATCTCGATCCTCATGTGTTTTCCCTAATTGCTGTTGGGGTTGGTTATGCTTGTGTAGGAGATTATAACGCTAATGAACAAAACTCCATTGGCAACTGGTTAATCCTTGTGGGGCAATATATTCTAACCCACGCAGCCCAACAACAATTAATTGAGTCACGTATTGAAAATAACAACATGAACTCCAACTCTAAAAAAGCGAAGACAGGAGGAAGTCCTTATACTGATAATAATCATAATAAGAGTAATCAAAATCAAAGAAATGAAGTAGAATTTTTACTCGATGCTGTAAAAAAAATGCAAGACGAACTTAAAAAAATGCAATAAAAAAGCGCTTAATAATTTTTAAGCGATTTCATTAATACTAATTACACCTTTAAAAGATTTGCCAGCGTTGTTAGATTGATCACTATCTAGATTTTCTAAAGTGACTTTAAACTGCCATTCTTGACTGTTTTCTTTATTATTAGCAGTTATCTCATAATTATCAACAATAATATATTTACCAGTTTTAGTTGTCATATCAAAACCTGATGTTGTTTTAGTTAAGCCATTAATACTTGTTACTTCTTTACCTGTAGGATCAATTACGCTAAGGATGATTTCTGGTGTATTACTACTGGTAGTATAAGTATAATCATTACTAGTTATTTCAAAATAAACAGTATATTTTTTAGTGGCTTTATTAGTTTTATTATTTGGGTTTAACTGAACCGTAGCTTTAGATTCATCACTTAAACTAGGATCTTTTTCCGTAAAATTAAATTGATTAGCACTTATACTAATTTCTTTATTAATTTAAACAGCCTGCGCCAGATATTTCTATTACCTGTCTTCCATCTTTTTCCCTTAGTTTTTTATCTTTTTTCGTGCTAACTTCGTCCCGCAAGGGTACGTAGATTTGCTTTTTTCTTCGCCACTATTTTATCAAAAGCGGTGAACCGGCTGTGCCGTTTCCACCGGCATAGGCTGTTTCAGACGCAAGATAAAGGACCGGGCGCACAGCAAGGGTGTTGGAGACAGCGCGGTCGCCGCTCACGTGACCGCTTTTGCTGACATAGAAAGCATGGTTAGAATAGTCCGAACGGCGCGAAATCGTCCATTCGTATAATCCCATATACATCCAGTTAACACTTGTTACTGATGAACTATTATAAGATTTTAGATTTGTTGTCCATGCACTTGGGGCTGCTGCATATCCATAGTCACTTACATACATTAAGCCTACTTTTGCTTCATATGTTGTATTCTCTACTGGTGTTGCTATTTCATTTTTATATGTATTTGGAACTGTTACATTATGTATATTAGAAGCTGTATTCCCTCCGACTTTCCATGTGTGTTTTGCTATTTTATTTGTCCAGTTTGTTCCTATATTATTTAAATAATTTGTATTTAGATTTGTTGTATTTAATCTACTTTCACTCCATACATTTGTGCTTGTATTATTATTCCAACGGTATACTCCTATTTCTGTTTTATCATTACTTCCTTTATTTGTTCCAGATGTTGATGAACCTTCCCAATTTTTATATGTAGTATTATAATCTCCATCGGTTCCAAGTAATGTTGTTTTTGCATAATCATATTTTATTAATTTAACTTGATCATCAAATACACCGATTATTCTATACAAGTAATCTGTTGGGCATGTACCATCGGTTGAATCATATCCGAAACATACAAAGTTATTTGTGGTTTCACTTGGCCCAGCATATCTGTACGAATTATCATTTGCTCCATTTTCTAAAGTACTATCATGCAAATATAAGTTATGTTCTCCTTGGGTTCCGGTATATAATGATTTGACATAGCTGGCCAAAGGCGTTGTAATTTGATCTTTTTGTAATATTACTTCCATTTCTAAACTACCATCTTCATTAATAGATTGATCTGTATCTAAATTGATAAACGTTAGAGTGAATGTCCAAGTGTGAGTTGTTCCACTAGAAGATGATTGCGTAGCAATAGGATGTTTAGCTACTATGTTAAATATGCCAGTTTTTTCTGTTATGTCAAAACCACTTACTCCATTTACAGTCACATAATCTAAATTATCAGAACTAGTAATTACAGCATTACCATTTTCATCTAAAACTGTTAAAATAATTTCTGGTTTCTTATCAGTAGTTGAATACTTGTATGTGTTATTAGCAATTTTGATACCAGCATAATAAGTAGCACTTGCTTCTTTCGTCTTGGTAGATGCTACTAGTTTTACAGCAGGATTCGTTGTACTTGTTAAATTGCCACTAGTACCATTAAAATTATCTGTAGTAGCTTTCAAACTTAAATTATTGCCTTTGGTAAATATTAAAGTATCCCCACTCGCTGTTACTTCTCCAGCTGTATCGACATCATCACTAATATCGGGTGCTAAATAAGAAAATGTAAATTTGCCAATAAATAATGCAATTACCACTAATATTAATAAAAATATAATAGCTAAGAAGATTTTTCTTTTATCAATTTGTTTTATTTTCATTGTTATCACCTATTCTTTTTAAATTATATCATTTATTTTTTTAATAATAAAGAGTATTTTTCTTTTATTATATGAAAATTTGTGTTAGAATATTGGTCTATTAAAGGGGAAAAGTATGAAATTAGAAAAATTAATAAATACAATGATATACAATTTTTATTTACCTAATGAAGTTATGAACACTTTAAAAAAGGATTATTTTATCTTAACTAAAAACGAAGAATGGCTAAAGATTATTAAACATATCCCCTCTTACGATACTTGTAATAAGTTGCCAGAAAATAAAACTATCATATTGGATTCTCAAGAAATTTTGGAATTATCTTATGATTTTTTTAAGCAAGCCACTAATAAAGAAATATTTGAACAATTTCAAAATATTTATGACAATAATTTAAAACGTTTTAAATTTTCTTATTTTAATAATCCATATCTATCTGGTTATTCTCTCTACTTTTCTTTTTTTAATCATTATTATATGCAAATATATCAATCAAAGACATTTAGTGATGTTACTACAACTAATCATGAATTTGGACATTTAATTCAATTTTTTAATAACTATCATAAAAATTTATTTAATGAGCACTATATGTACTTAGAAATAGTTAGTATCTTTTTAGAACTATTAAGTAATGAATATTATATTAAACAAGGTTATGAATTAGAAGGTATAAATAATAGTAAAAATTATATTAAACAAGCTTTAGGTAATTTGCAAAAGTTAAAAGAAGAAATTAGAATTATTCAAAAAATTAATGCTAATGGAAATATAAAACAAAATATAAAAGAAGTTATTAATCAAGAAGATAATAAAGCCATTCGAGAAATATTAATATACCGACCTGTACAAAATTATCATTATATTATTGGTCTTATTATTGCTACTAATCTTTTATTACTTTATAAAAAAGATCCAGAAAAAGCTTTTAATTACTTATATCAAATAATAAATATTCCAGAAAATAAAAATGAATTAGAATATTTTCAAACTTTGGAAAATTTAGAATTAACTAATGCTCAAGGTTTAAATGAATATGCTAAATTAGTAAGATCTAGACAAGTCAAAAAATAACTTGTTTTTTTCTTTACGAAAGCTTATGACTGTGTTAGAATATTAGACAAATCTGGAGGTGCCAAATGTTTGATAAAAAAGAATTGTTGGATGATTTATATGAATATTGGTTACTTGCTTGTCAAGATATAGAAAAAATAAAATTATGGTTACCTCACTTACAAGTCTATGATAAAATTGATAACGTGTATGAAAATCATTATGATAAGTTTTGTAAAATTAATTTATCTAGTAAAGAAATAGTAGAAATTTTATTTTCTTTTTTCAAAAATTATACTGATAAACAAACTTTCGAATTGTTTAAGAAGATTTATAAGGAAAATAAACAAAATATTGGCTTTATGAATTTTGCTTTTTATAATTCTTTAGGAGATAGTTTTGTAAATCCAGAAAATCATGAAGTACATATCGCCGTATATCGTACAAATTACTTTAATTGTATTTCGTCGGCAGCTCATGAATTTGGTCATGTAATTCAAGCCTTTGAAAATATGAATATTGTTACAATCAATAAGCATGATTCATTTGTAGAAATATTTAGTACTTTTATGGAATTTCTTTGTGTAGAATTTTTGTATGAAAATATATATCCTGATAAAGCTTTAAACAACTTTTGTTATATTCTAGATCATCGTATCAATGAGGCTCAATGTATGAACAAATTGACTTTGTTTTATCATTTAAAAAATAATGAAAATGTTGATATAAAAAAACTTATTTATAAACATGGTAATAATTTAAGTAATGCACAAATAGATAAATTAATCGATGAAACAATAGCAATTCAATATAAATATATTATTGGTGTATTAGTTGCTGCAAAATTATTTATGCTTTATAAAAAAGATCCAGAACAAACATTTAATTTGATACATCAATTTAATAAAATTGATTATATGTTAAGTGAAGAAGATTATTTTCAAAAAGCAAAAGAATTAGGAATTATCGATAGTAATGGATTAAAAGAATTTAATGATTTAATTTTAGCTAGAAAATTTGGGGGTAATAATGGAAGATAAAGAACTTATTTATGATTTAATCAAAAATTATTGTAGTTTGTTACATACAGAAATGTGGTGGCCACTAGTAGCTAGATTAGCATGTCAAAATCAGGAAAAGCTTAATTTTAAAGGATTTAGTACTAGTTTTAATTGTACTAATGAAGAAAAATTAGAACTAGTAAATGATTTTTTTCAAAATGGAACTAATAAAGCAATTTATAAAATATTTAGTAAAATATTAATGAATAATCAAGACAATATAAAATTTATATCTCAACCAGCAAAAGACGATGAAAAGCTTTTAGGAGAAACTATTCTAATGAGTAAAGATAAATATTTAATAAACGTTTATCTTAATAATAATTTTGGAGATATTATAACGTTAGCCCATGAATTTGGTCATGCAATTCATATGTCTAAAAATAAAGATAGGACGATTTACCGTGATTTAAATCCCTCGCAAGAAATTATTAGTAGCTTTTTTGAATTACTATTTAATGATTATTGTATGAAATTAAAAAATACACAAAGCATACAAATTCCAGCACATATATATTCTTATAAAGAACAGGTTCGACACGCAAAAATTGCCAAAAAAATGATCGATAAATTAGAATTTTTTCATGAAGTAAATGATTATGCAGTAGAACGAGATTACTCCACTATTCAAGCAATGGAAAACCTATTAAAAACTCCATATTATAAAAATCTTTTTAAAGGTGATGCTGATTTTAATTATTTTCCCTATGCCACTGGTTTTGTAGTTGCGTGTAATTTAGTAGATATTTCCCAAAAAGATTTAGAGTACGCCCTTTATTTAGTGAAAAGAATCATGAAATTAAAATATGATGGTAATGGTACTAGATTTGTCCAAGAATTAGGTGATATGGGAGTATTAAATAACAAAAGAATTGATGGATATTTTCAAAATAACAAAGAAAAAGGATTAAAGTTAATCAAAACACTTTAATCCTTTTTTAAAACTTAAACGGCATATTACCATTAGCCATTTTTTTCATCATATCTTTCATCATTTCAAATTGTTTTAATAGACGATTTACTTCTTCAACACTACGCCCACTACCTTTAGCAATTCTTTGCTTGCGACTAGCTTTAAGTATTTGAGGATGTTTTCTTTCTTCTGGTGTCATCGAAGATAAAATAGCTTCCACATGTGCTAAATCCTTAGGATCAATGGAAATATTATTTAGTCCCATTTTACGAGCACCAGGCATCATTTTCAAAATATTTTCAAGAGGCCCTAGTTTTTTAATTTGTTTTAAATTAGTTAAAAAATCATTTAAATCATAAAGCCCTTTTTTCATTTTTTTGGTTTGTTCTAAAGCTTCATCTTCATCGATAACATTTTCTACTTTATTAACAATTTCTAGGATATCTCCCATATCTAAGATTCTTTCAGCCATTCTTTCTGGATAAAATTCACTTAGCCCATCCATCTTTTCACTAACCCCAATAAATTTGATGGGAATATGAGTTAAATGTCGTACTGATAAAGCTACTCCCCCTTTAGTATTACCATCTAACTTGGTTAAAATACATCCAGTTAGATTAAGGGATTCATTAAAGCCTTCGATAACATTTATAGCATCTTGTCCCATGGCTCCATCAATAACTAATATCTTTTCATCGATTGAATAATTATTTTCAATATCTTTTAATTCTTGCATTAAATTTTCATCGATTTGTAGACGACCAGCGGTATCAATGATGATATAGTCATTTTTATTTTCTTTAGCATATGTTAACGCATCATTAACTATATCTAAAACTTTTTTATCTTCACTAAAAACAGGAACACTTAACTCTTTGCCAATTGTTTTTAATTGTTCAATTGCTGCCGGTCTATAAATATCACAAGCAACTAATAATGGTTTTTTGTTATGTTTTTTGCGTAAATAATTGGCAAGTTTACCAGCGGTAGTAGTCTTCCCACTACCTTGTAATCCTACTAGCATTAAAATAGTAGGATTCTTACTGGTTTCTAAAGCCACATAGTCACTGCCTAATAAAGTAACTAGTTCATCTTTAACAATTTTCAAAAAGACTTCATCTGGTTTTAAACTTTTATCCACTTCTTGGTTTAAAGCTTTTTCTTTAACACTTGCTACAAATTCTTTTACAACCGTATAATTAACATCAGCTTCTAGTAATGCTATTCTTATTTCTCTTATAGCATCTCCAATATTTTCTTCCGTAATTTTTCCCATGCCTTTTATATTTTTTAGAGCATTACTAATACGATCCCCCATATATTCAAACATACTAATCTTCCTTTCTGTTTATTCGTCTATATAAAGACTACTATATTTTTTTCAAAATTACAAGGTTATACCGGCAATTAACCGTTTAATTTTTACATATAAAAATGATATTGTGTTATAATTTTAAATATGGAGAGTAAATATGAAACGACGCAAAAAAATTAAAAAAAATATAAAAATATTATTTATAGGATTATTAATGGTATTGTTGATAGGAATTTTTCTTTTAAATAAACCTAAAAGTATCCAAATAAGCAGCGATATTGAAAGACTTCTTAGTAAATACAATATAGGTAAAGATAAGTATTCTAAAACTTTGGAATTTGTTTTATTAAATGGTATTTATGAAGAAAAATATTTAGATATGTATAAAGACATAAAATTTGTGAATCGAGATAACTTTGAGACTATTTTAACTACTTTTTTACCAAAGGGATATAATGCTGAAGAAATCAATTTGATTTTAAATCTTAGTGATAAAAATATTGAAAAATTAAAAATTAAGAATAAAATCGACATAACATCTTTCGCCGATTATAAAAACTTTAATGTCGACAATATTACGAGATACCAAGAATATAAAAATAACAATACGTCGATGAGTATGCAAGATGTCATTACACAAGTTAATTTGAACTTAGATTTACCAGTGTATACGAATACTGTAGAAGTAGCAAATGGTGATGATTTATTGGTGTTAGTAAATAAATATAATCATTTACCTCAAAAGTATGCACCAAAAGACTTAGTTTATTTAGATGGGGCCTATGGCAACCAAGTACCTGTTCGTAGCATTATAAAAGATAGTTTTTTAAAATTACAAGAAGCGGCTAAAAACGAAATAAAGATTGATTTAAAACCCACGACAGCATACCGTGGAGAAGATTTTCAAAGAACATTATATAACAATTATGTAGCTAAAGATGGAGTGACTGCAGCTGACACCTATTCCGCTCGCCCTGGTTATAGTGAACATCAAACTGGTTTATCTATTGACTTAAGAAATACGGCTTTAAGTAGCGATATTAGATTAACTGAAGATAATTTTAATTGGTTAAATAATAATTGTTATAAATATGGTTTTATTATTAGATTCCCTCAAAATAAAGAAAAAATTACTGGTTATCAATTTGAAAATTGGCATATAAGATATGTGGGAACAGAAGCTGCTAAAACGATTCATGAACAAAATTTAACTTTAGAGGAATATGTTGATTTATATATAAGAGAATATTAAAACTGAAGCAAAAAACTTCAGTTTTAATTAAATAAACTAAGAAAAAGACCTCACACCACTATAACAATAAGAATTATGACATAAAGACTGACTGTTGTATTTTCATCATAATAATCTTTACTATATTGGCACAATTATCCTTTGTAGCATTTACAAACGCTTTTTTTTGTACAAAAAAACAGATTACCACTTAACGCACCAGACTTCTTTTTGGAACTATCAAGGTGTTTGCTATTATAACAATTATTCCAAGTCATATATACTTCCCCATTTCTATTAGGAAGTATATCCTTGATTTTGAGGGACGAGTCAATGATAAATAAAAAAAGATAAAATTAATTATCTTTTCTATAAAGACCAATTATTGGTACTAATATCTTAAAATTCAACCCTTTATAATAAATTTAGATTTATTTCTTCTTTCTAATATTTCCTCCTATCTTAATTTAATTATAAAGTGTCAACTTTTATTTGTAAATAATATATAAATAGTTTTACATATCGTTTACATTCCAAAAACTATTGATTATATCCTATTATATGGATTACTTTGAGTTCCATCGCCGCTTAAGTAGTTTCAAATAAAATGCAGGTATAACAGAACGATATTCACACGTTCTATCACCTGTCGAATAATCTAAACTTTCTTCTAAGTAATATGCCCTATATTCAACTGAGCTAATTGTCCAGCCTAAACTCCTTAACACCCAATCATAATATGCTTTAGAACTAAATGGACTTAATTTGTGATTCCACAAATCTGTGCTACCGGTGACCATAGCATATCCATAATCACTAACATAAATTTAACCAGCCTTAGCTAAGCATATGCCCCCATAATTCCTATTTTTTTCATAAATAAAAAGCCTTTACTATATATAAAATTTTAGCATTGTTACTTTAACCATCCAATTACTTTTTGGAAAAAACATTTCCTGTTTAATCTTAAAGTTAAATAATACAAGCTTTTAAAACAAATTACAAGAAATTACTTGACCATGACTTGTTGTAATTTTTTTACTACCTTTTTTTCAATACGTGAAATATAGGATTGACTTATTCCTAACATTTCAGCGACTTCTTTTTGTGTATATTCTTTAGTATTATTTAAACCATATCTTAAAGTCATTATTTCTTTATCTCTGGCTTTTAAAGACGCTATTTCTTCTGCCAAACGTTCTTTATCAACCTTATCTTCATATTCTTTGGAAACAATATTAGCGTCTGTACCTAAAATATCCTCTAAATGTAGCTCATTACCTTCAGCATCATAATTTAGTGCATCTTCTAAGGAAATCTCAGTTTTTCTTCGTTTATTTTTGCGCAAAAACATAAGAATTTCATTTGATATACACCGGGAAGCATAAGTTGCTAATTTAATATTTTTATCTATTTTATAAGTATTGATTCCTTTAATAAGTCCAATAGAACCAATACTAACTAGATCTTCAATATCATAAGTAGTATTTTCATATTTTTTAGCTAAAAAAACTACTAAACGTAAGTTATGTTCAATTAAAATATTTCGAGCTTCTTCATCACCATTTTGAGCTTT
>CAKOMU010000013.1 GCA_934096755.1 uncultured Bacilli bacterium | reverse complement strand
TTTTTATAATCAGCATAATTTTTTATATCAACAAAAGGACCTGAGTGTCTTATTAAATATATTGTTTTCACAAAAGCCTCCTAACTTAATTATTTTTTACTTCATTTAATTTATATTCAACTTGTTGTTCCAAACACAACTTTTACATATTTATTCATAAAGAATCACCTATATTATTTCACATAAATTATACCATGCATACTTTAAGATGTAAATTAACGAAAGAAAAAGTCATTAATTTATTGTACAACAAATACACATTTTCAATCTTAATACACTTAATTGTACACTTTATTTAAAAGTCAACGAGTGTTCTAAATCTTTTAGTTTTAAAGAAAAAAACTAACATTTCTGTTAGCAGTCTATTATTCAAACTCAAAATATAATCGAGTTTCCTATCAATCTGGTGCCGACGACGTAGAGGTCTACAACTTTTTCTCGGCAATAACGATTCATATGAATCAATCTATATAAATTATAACAAAAAGAAAATGAAATGGAAATACCATTTCATTTTCTTTTTATTTGTCTTCCTCATTATTTAATTCTTCAATTCGTTTATTGATATTTTGAATTTGTTCATCATATGATAAATTTGAATTAATATTTTAATCTAATTTTTCTATTAACTCATTTAACATATAATTATTAGTTTCAAAATTATTTTTTTCTTCAATAACAAATTTTTGTTTAAATTCATCTGTTATTGTAGATAAATCTTTATCTGGCGTTTCCCCATTAGCAATCTTTCTGTTATATTCGTTTACTTCATCCAAATATTTTTGATATTCTATTTTAGTTTCGTCATCTTCAAATTTAATATTATTAGCATTTAATTTTGATTTTTTCATAAACTCTAAATCATAAGGCATTCCAAATATTTGGCCATTATATTTAGAACTATCTAAAATAATACCTTTATTTTCACATATTCTTTCAACTTTTTGTTGAATAACAAAAAGATCTATTTTTTCGTTTTCATGATTAGCAATTTTATTTAATTTGTTTCAAAATCAAAATAAAAATCTGCATAACCACTATTAATATCACTATCTTCTTCAACAAATTCCCAAGATGAAATATAAGAAATATTTTTATCAGCATTTAATTTTAAATCAACTGATATTTCTAATTTTAAAAACTTTTGATTTAGTTCTTCTATTGTATAGTCATTATTAACAAACCAATCCCATATTTTTTCAATTATTACTCTTTTAATTTCCTCTTTAATATTTAAAACAAATTTTAAATTTTCAATAATTATATCGTTTATTTTTCAAAATTCCATTCTTTTGGATAAGGAATTTCAAAATCTTTCATTTTGTATTCAACAGGAAAATTCTTATACATATTATTTTCCTTATCATTTAATACTTCACAACTTATTTTTCCAGTTGTTGTATTTACCATTATATCTCCCAATTCTGGATTTGAAATAATTAAATTGTCATTTTCAACCCTTTATTTGATATATTATTTAATCACTATTCATATAATAACCTCTATTACAACATATATTGCTTAAATTCTACATTATAGTATTTTTCGAAACATATCATTATTAATTTTTTATCCTTTGTTTATAAAGTTTTACTAGATTGATAATTTGCTATCAAATCTCCCCATGAACCTGAATCTAAAATCATATTATTATCTAAATATTGTGTTAAGCTACTTAATTCTTCCTCAGTCATTTCTTTTCCATATGCTTTATTATATTTAATTCCAGCTGCAATGATTTTTGAAATTAAATCAAAATCATAACTTTTAGATGTTAACTTGATAAAATCTTCTCTAGTAATCAATGTTTGTTTTTCTTCAATATCCTCATAAAATCTTTCTATACCAGAAATATCATTCATAAAATATGCATTTAATAAATTATTATTGCTTTTCATAAATAAATTTGAAATAACTACTTGAGATGCATAATTTCCATTATATTCATTCGTTAACAATGATGTAAGATATTCAGTTATACCTTCATTCAACCCTTCTGAAGAAAGATTTGTTACATTTGGATAATCATTTAATGAGTTATCATAATAATCAATTTTTGTCCCTGTTTTTGTATATGTAATACCATCTTCATTATATAAATTATGTTGCCTAGATGATATTCCATGCAAAATTTCATGAATTAATTGATGGTTATTGAAATTTTTTCTCATTACCACACCTGGTATTATGTTCAATTCTTTATCATTTGAATTTATTACCATATTTGTTTTAAGTGCACCAACTTCATTTGAAATTTTATTTTGTCTTAAAGAACCATTAGGTAATTTAATAGAATAAGTTTCACCATCAATAATTTGAATGTTTATATTATCCATATTTAACAATAATTCATTCAAAATGCTATTATCAAGATTCATTTTTCCTAAACTATCTTTTATGTAATTAATAATTTGTTCTACATTTGTTGGCGTTTCAATCACGTTAAAATTTTCATTAATTACTTTCACGAACACATCAACTACCTTTTTATTTAGTATAACATATTTAATGTAAAAATCATAACCTTATACGATGATTTTATACAATTCGTTAATTTTTATTTGGATGTCCGTTTTAATAAAAATTAACGTACTTAAATTTTTAAACTAAATTATTAATATATATTTCATTTGAGTAATTAAAAGCAAGATATAAGTTATCATTAATAATTATTCTATGTGGTTCAATATAAGTTAAATTAGTTTTATCAATTCTTCTAATACTTCCATTTATTATTATTGGAATAGTATTACAAAAATCACATATTACTCTTAACCTCGATTCTAAAGATTCTTCAATTTCAATTTCTTCTTTAATAATATTTACCATAGACAAATCCTTTCTACTATTTTTTCAAAAAAACGAAAAAATCAATCATTTCTGATTGATTCATATATAAAAGTTCGAATAGTTCGAACAGATTCGTCAATGGTGCCTGTATCCGGACTCGAACCGGAACTCCATTGCTGAAAATAGATTTTGAGTCTATCGCGTCTACCAATTCCGCCATACAGGCAACAAAATCATTATATCATAAATTTTCTAAAAGTACATACTTATTAAACCAATTATCTAAACTTTGTACATTTTCATAATATTGTTTATCCTGATCACTATCAGCTTTTAAATATGTCATCACCTTACCATTTTTACAAATTACCAAAGTAGGAAAATATTTTATTTTTTGACTAATTAAAGTATTATCAATTTCCGTATTATAAATTTGATAAATGTTAATTTGTTTATCCTTTACATAACTAGTAAGCATATTTTTAAATTCGTTCGCAGTAGGACAACTCGGTAGAGAAATAAATAGAACAAAAGATTCACCATCATCCTCTAACTGCTTTAGTCTTTCACTATTTATTTTAATAATTTCTCCATTTCCTACAGATAAATTTACTTTAGCATTATCACATCCACTTAGTAAAAACAAACACAAAATTAAAATAACTTTTTTCATTTTTTAACCTCAGTTAAAATATCAAAGTCAATATCATGATAACTAACTTTCCAAAAATCATATTTACCATTTTTATTTTTTACATCCACTTTATTCTGTCCATCATAATACCAAAAGCCTCCAACATTATAAATTTTATCTGTATTCCAACCTAATTGAACTAGCAAATTTTTCATCATGCCAGCATATCCTCCACCACCACACATGAGAAAAATATACTTGTCACGTGGAAACAAATATTCCAAAATAGCCATTGATTCTTCATAATTTGCATGAACATTGCCATCATCATTTTGTGTAAATAATGTATTACCTTGATAAGACATTCCTACTTCCTCTGGTAAACCAGAAACATTGACAATATAAGGATATGGAACAACTTCGAAGCCTTTAATAAAGCCCGATAAATACGAATCTCCTCCAATCGCCTCATAATTACCTGGATCCTTTAACATTCGCATATCACGATAAACAGTATCATCTCTATTTAAGTATTTATCAATTGTACTTTCATTAATATTTTTATCAACTCCAAAACTACCTCTAACACCATCCATTACTTCTGGTTTTTTTAAACTATTACTACATCCGGACAAACTAAAAACCAGTAAAAATACTAATATCAATTTTTTCATAACATCACCGTTATTAACATAACATGATGCATTTTTTTACACCAGTTAACGAAAGTTGAATTAACTAAACTTAAAGTTGAACCTCTATTTTATGACACCATATCCCAGTTTAACCGAATCAAAAAACAAAAAATTATATGGAGGAAAAAAAGTCAATAAAGATAACAAAATAAAACTAAGAATCAAAATAATAATAGGTAAAATTTTAATATGTAATTCATGACTTAATAAAATTTTATAACCAATAAATTCCATTAAAATATAAACCAGTAACATCAATCCAATTGAAAATATGATATTTTCACCTAAATTTAAATAAACAGGAATAAAGACAAGTAAATAAATCACAACACCCAGCAAAGGTTTTACCATCATTTCAATATACTTATTATTAATTTCTATATTATATTTATGACATAAAAGATTTTGCAACACCGACCCTAACAATGACACATAAAAGATTATTTTCATGTGTTCCCAAATACTTTCATTGACAGGAAAAAACATAGCAAATAAATCATTACTAAATAATTTATAACCAAAATGCCAAAAAAATGATAAACAAAAAAGAAATACTACATTAATTATTTTCACTTTTTTTAAAGTCATACTATCACCATTAAATAATATGCTTTTAAAATCAAATAATTATACTAGTACTTCTAATTTTCTTTATAAATAGAGGTAAATAATTCTTGTTCTTCTTTTTGTTGTTCCTCAGGTAACTTTGGTAAATCTTGCAATGATGCCAAACCAAAGTAATCTAAAAACTCACTCGTAGTTTTATACAAGTTAGGTTTACCTGGCAAATTACTTTTACCACTCACTTTAATTAAATCTTTAGCCAATAACTTACGAATAATATTAATACTAGCTATACCTCTTAATTCATCAATTTCTACTCTTGTTATTGGTTGATTATAAGCAATAATAGCTAAAGTTTCTAACGCAGCTTGTGATAAACTATTGCTTCCTCTCGTAGTAATCAACTTTTGATAATATTCTTTATGTTCTTGTTTAGTAGTAAGTTTAAAAGTATTACCAATAAAACTTATTCTTATTCCACGATTTTCTTTATTATATTCTTCTCTTAAATTTTTCAATAACTCTTTAGCACTATTGGTATCAATTTCTAATATTTCACAAATATTATCTAAAGAAATACCTTCATCACCAACAACAAAAAGTATTCCTTCTAATATAGCCATTTTATTCAAACTAACTCACCTTCTTTATCAGTATATCACCAAAATTATCTTCTTGAAAAAGCGTAATCTCTTTATTTTTACACATATCTAAAATAGATAAAAAAGTCGCTACAATCACTTCTTTGGAAAACTCCGTAAACAAGTCACTAAACACTACTTGGTTTTCTTTATCTAAACAATTTCGGATATACTCTTTTCTTTCTTCTACACTAATCTCTTTTTTAGTAATTCTTGTATTCACAGGCTTTTGATAATTCATTCTTTTTTGTAATTCTATCAAAGCTTCCTTAAGTAAATTGACATCTAATTCTTCCTCAATCTTTTCTTTTTCTTTATAATCATTTAAATTTTCTGGTAATTTAGTAAAAAATTCACTTCTTTTTTCTTCTAATTCTTTAAAAGTTTCTGTCACATTTTGATAACGTTCATATTCTATCAACTTATTTTTTAAATCTTCTTCACTGTTAATTGTATATTCATCTTCACTTTTATCATTATCTTGTATATTCAATAGTAATTTACTTTTCAAATGAATTAATTCTGCTGCCATCACCAAATACTCACTAGCATCATCTAAATCTTTTTTATCTATACTATCAATAAATTCTAAATACTTATCAATAATATATTTCGTATCAATTTCATAAATATCCATTTTAGCAGTTTTAACTAAATGTAAAAGAAGGTCCAACGGTCCTTCAAAATCATTAATACATAAATTCATACTTCCCCCTATTTACAAACAAAATCTTTTGTTTCTAACTCAAATTTCATTACTTTAGCATCAGTATCTTTAGGATATACCATTTTATTATTAATCTTAGTAACATCTACTACATTTAAATTAATAATTGTTCGAAAATCTAATTTACCATCTACTAAATTTACTGTTGATGATACACCATTAATATTACCATATGTCGCTGCCATAGCTTGATAAGTACCATAAAGTGTATTAAAATTACTATCAGTACTATCGACTGAAAACACATCTTGAATAGCATAAACTTTATTATCATTAAGTAAATAACTAATCGTTTCATAATCTTTTGTACAAACTAAAGTCGCCGTTCCATTTTCATTTTTATTAGCAACATATGCTGGATAATCTACTGTATTAATTGTGACTAAGGAAATAATACTAGTAGTAGTATCTTTCAAATTATAAGTAAATGTACTTTTACCATCGATAGCAACAATTTCCTCATTAAGCATTATTCGTTGTAACAATTTTTTATTATCATCAAACAAATTAATAAAATAATGATACTTACTAAAATCTAACATTTCTTTACTCAAATTTTTAATTTCTAAAGAAAGTTTATTATTCAAAATACTTACATTACTAATCTCAAAATTTTGTTCAGTAATAGTAGGATTATCCGCAATTTTAAATTCTGTAATTTCTACTTCTGGAGCATCATCATTTTTTTGATCATTATTATCATTTCCACCTGTAAATTCATCTGGAATAGGATTCAAATAATTACTAATATATTGAGATATTGTTGGCAAATATATAACTCCACCAATAAAAATGGCAAAAATAATAAATATCCATATAACGCCAAAAACACTAACTTTCTTCTTATCTTTTTTTATAGCTAAAGTTGTTGGTACTAATTCTTGATCAACGATTACAATTTGTTTTTTCTTAGCCATACTCACTATCCCTTTCATTCTACAAGAAAATTATACTATAAATTAGTTTCATAAACAAGTTAAGTTTTGGCAATTAAAAAAATAAGTCCAATGACTTATTTAATTTCTTTTTCACTTTTCTTACTTTTTTTCTTATCTTTGACAAAACCATATTGTTCTCTCACTTTGTGTTCTAATTCATCTCGTAAATCAGGATTTTCCTTCAAAAAGATTTTCACATTTTCTTTACCTTGACCTATTTTTTCTTCATTATAAGAATACCATGCCCCACTTTTATTAATAATTCCTAACTCACTAGCCATATCAATGATTTCACCTTCTCGAGATATTCCTTCTCCATACATGATATCAACTGTCGCCGTTTTAAATGGTGGTGCTACTTTGTTCTTAACAACTTTAATATTAGTTTTATTTCCTACTATTTGATCTCCTAGTTTAATTTGTTCTCCTCTTCTTACATCTAAACGTACCGAAGAATAAAATTTTAAAGCTCTTCCACCTGGTGTAGTTTCAGGGTTTCCAAACATAACACCAACTTTTTCTCTCAATTGATTAATAAATATTGCCGTAGTCTTAGTTTTATTCATAGTACCCGATAATTTTCTTAAGGCTTGTGACATTAACCTTGCTTGCAAACCAACATGAGCATCTCCCATTTCACCATCAATTTCTGCTTGTGGCACTAAGGCTGCAACCGAATCGATAACTACAATATCAACTGCATCACTCTTAACCAATGCATCACAAATTTCTAAAGCTTGCTCCCCAGTATCTGGTTGACTTAATAATAGTTCATTAATATTTACACCTAAGTTTTTGGCATAAACCGGATCCAAGGCATGTTCCGCATCAATAAAAGCTGCTCTTCCTCCATTTTTTTGTACTTCTGCTATGGCTTGCAAAGCTACCGTCGTCTTCCCACTAGATTCAGGACCATAAATTTCAATAATTCTTCCCTTAGGATAACCACCAACGCCTAAGGCTACATCAATTGCAATCGAACCACTAGAAGTAACATCCACTTCCATATGTTCATTTTCCCCTAATTTCATAATGGCCCCAGCTCCAAACTGTTTTTCTATATCAGCTAAAACTTGTTCTAAAGCTTTATCTTTATTCTTTTCATCTTTTATAATCTTCATTATATCCTCCTAACCCTGATACAACCTAATTTTAACCCAAGGATATTTAAAAGTCAACCTAATTTTACAAACATTTGTTTTTAATTTTTAGGTTTAAAGAAAATAGTCAATAAAAAGGCTGATATAATGGCTCCACATATTATAGCAGATGAATTACTTAACGTGTTTTGCAGTATCCCTAAAAAACCATTTTCATAATAACCATTGAGGGCGCCAGTATACAAAGAATGACCAAAATTAGAAATAAGCAACAAAGCCCCAGCCCCAAATTTTTCAATCAAATTATCATATATTCCTAAAAACGATAAAATAGCTCCCCCTGCCGTAAATAAACTTGTTATATGTCCAGGCGTTAATTTTGTATTATCTAAAATGATTTGTCCCAAAGCACATACAAGCCCAGCAAATAAAAAGGCTAACAAAAAATGCACTATTCCACCTCCAAACTAACAGCATGAGCAATACTAGGAATTGAACCCTTTTGATTTACCAAAGTTGGTGAATGTAACGCTCCGGTAGCTACCAACAAAATTTTTTTATATTTTTTATTGATTAAAATCTTATTAAATAAAACAATTGGTAAACAAGCAGGTCCACTACCTCCAGCATTTGTATTTTGACTGTCTAAATATAGCTCACAACCAGCATCCAAATATTTTTTTAACTTTAAGCCATATACTTGAGCCAAATAATCTTCCATGATTTTTCCACCTACACAACCTAAATCACCAGTTAAAACCAAATCATAATAATTAGCATCTCTTTTTAAACTAGCCAAATGAGTCGCAATTGTTGATGCAGCAGCAGGGGCCATCGCCGCTCCCAAGTTATTAGCATCAGTTACACCCAAATCAACTGGCACTCCCAATGTCGCTGATTCAATTTTAATTTTGCTTTCCTTTTTACTTAATAAAGTTGCAACAGCCCCTGTCGTCGTAAAAGTCGCAGTATGAGGCCTGGGAGCACCATATTCAACCGGATAACGAAATTGTCTTTCTGCGGTTAAATTATGACTACTAGTAATACCAATAATTTTTTTCATTTTATTACCATCGATTAAACTACTAGCCAAAATCAATTCTTCCACAAAAGTAGCACACGCCGAATAAACACCAACAAAAGGAATATTATAATTTTTAGCACTATAATTAGTAATAGCAATTTGATTAGTTAAATCTCCACCCATCAAAGCATCGATATCACTAATTTGCAAACTATTCTTAGCAATCAGAGCATCAATTACTTGAGTCTGCATTTTTACTTCTGCTTGTTCAAAAGTTTTTTCTCCATAATAGTAATCATTCATTACCAAATCAAATCTTTTTAAATGACTTTCTTTTTCCAAAGGCCCTACCACTGTATAAAAATCATTCAAATAAACATTACGGAATTTAAAACTACCCACTAATAATCACCTTCACAATCACTAAAAGAAACGAACTAATAATGCCATATAAAATAACAGATCCAGCTAATTTAAAAAAATTAGATCCAAGTCCTGTAATCAAACCATCTTTCTTATAATCAAGAGCACTACTGACAACGCTATGAGCAAATCCAGTCGTAGGAATAATTAATCCACATTTACAAAAACTAACTAAATTATCAAAAAATCCCATCGCTGTAAATAAGCTCGCTAAAAAAACAACTATTAAAGCTACCCAAATACCAGCTTCCACACCACTAATATAAAAACAATTTTTTAATAAACAAAGCAGTATTTCCCCAAACAACCCAACACATCCTCCAGTTAAAAACGCCACAACTACATTTCTAGTCCGTGGCTCTTTCGCAGTATGTTTTTCAACTAACTTTTTAAATTCCTCTCTATTCATTTTATTCACCATTTTTATTATGAATTTATTTTAATCACATATACATGTAATCACGCATTTTCTTTAAACTTCTTTGTTCATAACGAGATACCATAACTTGCGTAATTCCTAATTTTTTAGCAGTTTCACTTTGCGTTAAATCATCATAATATCTTGATACTATTATTCCTTTTTCTAAATCACTCAAAGAGTTTAAACTATCATTTAAAGATATTTTTTCTAATGTATCAACATCTTCTTTTTTAGTTACCACCTCATGCAAATTACGTACATCTTCACTATCTTCATCCATAGAAATTATACTTCTGTTATAAAGTAATACTTGTTCTAATTTTTTTTCGTCGATCCCTAAATAAATAGCTAATTCTTTGATTGATGGCTCACGCATTAACTCCTGCATCAACCTAGCCTTACCATTGTCTATCATTTTTAATAATTTATTAATATCTTTATTTAATTTTATTTCTTTATTATTACTAACTAAATACATTTCTCCTAAAACATAATTATAGGCATACGTACTAAACTTAGTAGTACCATCATCTTTATAATTTTGATATGCCTTGATAATACCTAATACACCAGCTTGATATAAATCATTTTTATCTACTCCATAAAATTTCTTTGCCACTGCCCATATTAATCCTGCACTAGATTTAATGATTTCTTCTAACATTTTTTCATCTCCATTATTTTAAATGCATCAATTTCTTTATTAATCAACGGTATTTTTAAATATCTTCGTAAATATTCTAAACTCCCTAAAGCTCCACAAACTCTTACAATTCCTTTATTGCATTTCATATAATATTTACTTCTTCTTAAAGCTTCTAAACCTTCATTATCAATACTTTTTAATCCTTCCCAATTATAAATCAAATATTTAATTTCATGTTTTTTTAAAACATAATTTAAATAATTATTAATTTTATAACTATTTTTACGATTCAAAATTCCTTTCAGTCGTGCAAATAAAATACCATTTTTATATTCTAATTCCATTTTAAACATAATATCACCTTGCATATTCAGTTTAGAGTAATCTTTTTCTTCTTTAAACATCTTCGACAAACCTTGTCAAAAAAGGCACAACAAAAGTGTCAAACTTGACACTTTTGCTTTACGATATTAATTATATTATTTTTACGCATTTTCAAAACATACAAAATTTTTAAAATCATGAAGGTGATGAAATCATGCCAGCCCCACTAACATAGATTACGTTTGAAGCATGATAAAAAAAGGTCTTACGGCAAAATAACTGTTACTCCTAAGCACCTTACCAGTATAGTCCCACAAAAAAAAGATCGTGTTACAAAAAAACACATGACCTTTTTACTAATCCAAAATATTACTGATTTGTTTTTGAACTTCCTTGACACTTTCTTCATTTTGTTTCATTACATATAATTTATTTTTCATATAGCTATAAGTATAATCATAACTATCACTTCCATCTAAACTAATATTTGTGATATCCCAAGTGCTATTATCTTTTAGTTGTTTTTTGATAAATTTACTGATTTCTTCATCCGTAAAATTAGTGACAAATTTACCATTTAAAGCTTTTAACACTTTCGTATAATTAGTAATAATATCAGGGCTTAACACTTTATTAATCAAAGATTCTAGCACAATTTCTTGATTTTTTCCTCTTTGTCTATCGCCATCTTTAAAAGCTTTTCTTTCTCTTACAAAAGACAGAGCTTCTTTACCATTCACCTTATTTTTTCCTTTCACATATCGATAGCCATCTTGAGAAGTAAAATCATAACTAGATTCAATTTCTAATCCTCCTAAAGCATCCACTAACTCTTCTAAAAAACTAAAATTCACTTTTACATAATAATTTATTTTAGTTTCTAATAAATCTTCAACTGTATAAATACTTTCATCAATGCCATATATACCAGCATGAGTTAACTTATCATATTCATTAAAACTATGTAATTTAACATAATAATCACGAGGAATATTAGTAAGTAACACCTTTTTAGTTTTAGGATTTACACTAACCACTATATTTACATCACTTCTAGAAACTTTACTTATATTACCATAGGAATCTGTCCCTGAAATATAAACATTAAAAGAATCATTAACTATATTCTTATTATGCTTAATATTAATATTGGGTATTTTTATTGTTAAATCATAAATAATTTTTATTTTATTAAAAAAGTTACCATTTTCTTCTTTAATAATATCTAATTGAGCATCTTCTAAAATTATACCATTTAAATTTCCTTCTAATAATTCTTCTTGCAATTTATTAACATCATCTAAAACCTCGCTACTAAAATCAATTTCTTTTTTTAAACTTAATACAAATTTATTCAACCCTTTTAAAGCTTTATCATCTAAATGTCCAATTGATGTATCTTTTAAATCAGTTATATTTTCATAATCACTATTTTTTAACACTAAAACATTATAATGCTCTGTTTTATAATCAATAATTCCCAAATCTTCCAGAAACTTCATTGTCCCTAATTCATAATTAATACCAAAAATCAAAATAACAATTAACAATAAAGAAAACAAACCACCCAAAATTTTTCTTATCCCTTCTTTAGATAACAAAACATCTACTACGATATTACAGATTAATAAAAACCCAATCAAGACTATAAAATAATCACTAGGTAATATATCTACCCAATAAATAATTCCAGCAAAAATAATGGAAAGCAATGCCGTACAAATAATTAAATATTTATTAAATCCACGTTTTTTCTTCATACACTACCACTTACAAAAAGAAAAGAAATTAATCCAAATCTTTTTTCATTAAAAATTCGTGAATAATTTCTTCTTGATTTTCTACATCTATTTGTTCAATTCGATCCACTCTTAATTTTTCACTAATTAAAATTGCTTCCACTTTAGAAACAGCTTCTTCTAAATCATCATTAACTACCACATAATTATAATTATTTATTTCATTTATTTCTTGATAAGCCAATTTAAATCTAGACACAATTTGTTCATCATTTTCTTTACCACGTAATTTAATTCTCCGTTTTACTTCACTCATCGATGGAGCCATAATAAAAATCAAGATAGTTTCAGGATATATTTTTTTAACCTGCTTAGCCCCTTCAACATCAATTTCTAATATAACATCTTTACCCTTGTCTAACAAAGTATCGATTTCTTTTTTTAAAGTACCATAATATGCTCCATATTGTACTTTAGCATATTCTAAAAATTCTCCATTAGCTATCTTTTGTTCAAATTCTTCTGTTGTCAAAAAGTAATAATCCACACTATCAATTTCATTATCTCTTTTTGGTCTTGTGGTACAAGATACTGACAAAACAATATCATTATGATTAGCTAATAATTTTTTAATAACAGTTCCCTTACCAGCACAAGTAGTCCCTGAAATTATTAACAAGTTACCTCGTTTTTTATAGTTTATCATAATAACCTCCTAATTTTCATTATTATAACAAAACTAAAAAAACTTAACAAGTTATATTTTCCAAATCGCACATCCAAGAATCAAATAAATCATCATTACTCATACTAGTTTTAAGTTCATTTTCCTGTATAAATACATCAATAACATGTTTTTTTTCTATCACATGAAAACGCACCGTATCCAAAACATCAAACCCCAAAATCAATAATACTAAAAAACTTAAAATTCTCACAACATAATAATTCTTCTTCATAATCACAAACTCTTTTCCTGACTAAATTATAACATACCCCTACCCAGTATAGTCAAGTATAAAAAAAGAAAATTGTCATAAACTTAATTTTCTTTCTTATAAATCTTTCTAACTAATGTATCAGCTTTCTCTTTTGTATCCTCAATTGCAATTTCTTGGACATTACCATTAACATATAATCTACTTATATACTTCAAAAACAAATTATAATCTTCCCCAAAAATCTTTTCTAAATAATTTTCATAATAAGGATTCCACAAGCCACTCATAAACCAGTTTAACAAATTTTCTTGCTCATGCTCTAATACTTTTAAAACCAATTGTTCATCATAATCAACATAAGCACTAATTTTATGAATAATATTATTAATATTTAATGAATTTTCTTTTCTTGACAAAATCACTATATAAGCCACAACTTGAGTTAACACTTCTTCCAATGCATTTTGCTGGTCAAAATAACTTTGTAATTGCCACTCCTTTTGATTTAATTTATCATCCAATTCCTGTATAGACTTAACACTTGCTAATTCTTTTACCTCTAACAACCTTCCATTATATTGATAATGACAATTTGCACATAAAACAGGACTACTTTCTTCGTTTCTTATACAAGGATATACAATTTCGTCAAAAACCACTTTATTTTTATTTAAAGATTCCCCTATGCTTTTTAATATATCTTGTGAATTATTCTTAAAATTATAATTCTCTATAACTCCAAACTTCTTATTTTGGCGATCATACACTATTACCTTATATTGATAATCTTTTAGTTTTTGTACTTTAATAGGAATATAATACAAAAAGTTTTTCACATAATCACGATCCAACATATCACTCAAAAACATTCTATATTGCGTCAAATCATGTCCATTTTTTTCTTGAATTAATCTTTTTCTCTCTTGTTCTATTAAATTATTATCTAACAAAGTAAAACCATTAACATAAATTACCGTTCTAATTGCATGCAAATACTCATGCACCAAAACTGTCGCAACATTAGCCACTAATTTACTTTTATTATACTTTCGATCCATTGCATTCAAAGAAATTTCATCCAGCCACTCAAGACTAATGTATATCTTTCCTTCCACCGGATCATACAAAGCTGCATTATTGCCCATATTCTCCTTTAAAATAACAGGTATAGCAAAAATACCTTGTAAATACTCAGTATCAAGATCTAATTTTTTGGAAAAAACTCTTAAAGAATCTTGAGCAACACTCAAGGAAGTATTTAATAACTCACTATTTCTCATAACAATCTCAGTTAGTTTTTGGCACGTGACAATTTACGACAATTTCTCTTAAGATAATTTATTTTAACTTCTTCTTGCATTGGCAATTGATTATTTTTTCTTCTAATTTCATCTCGTACTTTTCTTGCTTCGGCTAAATCGATTGCATCATAATACCCTATCAACAAACTTTCTTTTAATTTTCTTAATCTCGATGCTTCAGCAACTGACATTTTTTTAACTGATTCTTCTTTATAATTTTTACAACCTGAAACAGTAAACTCAATTAACTCATTATTAGGACCAACTACTTGTTTGCCATCAGTGATAAAATCATATCTATCAATTTTTTTCTTTCTTCTATCAGTAATTTTATCACACTTACCAGCTATAGCATTTTCACAATGATTCCAACATAAATGTTCATTTTTATAAGCAGAATTATCCATCTCATCTAAATCAAAAGACATTTCCTCTACCACACCATTCACTTTTTTAATTATTCTTTTTTCCATAAAAAACACCCTCTTTCAAATGTAGTTAATATTATAACCATTTTAAAATTTATGTCAAGAAAAAAAACTAATCTATGTTTTTTACTTGTTTATTAAACTCTAGCCATAAAACATTAATCAGTTTTTGATCAGTCACCACTTCTACCGAATGATCATCATACTGCACAATCATATTGTCGTAATAATTATCGATATTAATTAAATAAGCATACTCTAAATTATTTAATAAGACACTAGCAACCACACAATATTTACAATTTTCTTTTAGTGTTAATAAGTCGCCTTGTATTAATTTCATTTTTCAATTCCCTCGAATCTTCCACTTTATATTGTAAAGAATTATTAAAATCTTCAAATTCGTTTAATACATCTATATAATGATAATAATTTTTTATAGCTAATACTACCAAATAAATCGAAGATATTCCCATCGCTGTTACTGATGGTCCCATATAATTTAAAGCTTTTATGAACATATCCCAAGATAATATAGCATTTAAATTATAATTAAACGCTAAATAAGGATTAACGTTTTCTAAATGCATCGCAGCTCCTAATCCCAATATCGACATACCTGCTAGTATCGCCGATTTTATCTTTTTATTTTTAGCAACATCCAATTTACGTTCTAGCTTTAAAACTTCAAATTTTCTTTGTTCCTGTTGATATCGTAAAGAATTTTCTTCCAATTTAATATGCTCCTTTAACAATTGTATCAACTCTTCTTCGTTTTCCATGATATCCTCCCACAATGTTAAAATTTTTTATCAAGCAGATATTTTAACAAAGAATATCAAATTTTACAATACTTATCTTTTTACTTCTCGACTCACTCTTTCTCCCATATTAGGATGATGCGATGAATAAATCAAATCGACATTATACAAACTAATTAGTACAATACATAAAACCAAAGCTACTTTAGGATTAATTTTCTTATATAAATTATCTAAAAGCGGTGCCACGAAATACGTAAAAGCACAACCACCCAAGCCGAATAAAATTAATCCTTCTAAACAAACTCGACCATTAATATTTAAAAAATATCCACTATAATCCCAATATCGTAAATGTTTAAAATATTCTAAATACCAAGACGTAGCATATTCAATAATACCACACAACAAAAATGCTAACACAAATAATTTGGCTGGTTGAGCTCTAAATTTTTTTAAAAGAATTAAAATTAACACACCACCCCAACCATAAATTGGCAACCAAGGACCAAACATTGTTCCCCGATTAACTAATATACCATACTTTAGAAACTGTAATAACACTTCCCAAATCCATCCTATCACTGAAAATGTAAAGAAAAACAAGACATAAGTTTGAATATCATAATCTTTATTATAATTAATATTAAACCATTTATTTTTCTTAATTTCTGGATAACATCCAGTTATTTCTTCTTCGATATCTAACAGATTATCATTTAATACATCCAAGTTTTTATTTTTTCTTAACACCATATAAACTTCTGCATATATTGTTTCTTTATAAACATTAGAATAAAATATTCCACTAATATTCATTGTACATACATTTAAAATATTCCACCCTAACAAAGATAAATCCATTTTAAATAAATCCCACTTATAACCATCAACCAATTTTTTAGCCGTTAAAAATGCTTCTTTTTTACTTAATTTAGGATTTTCACTTAAAACATATGGTATAAATAAATATTCATAATGTTTAACAATCCCCCCAATAATAGTCAAAGACCACAACAATTGATATAAACTTTTCAAAAACAAAATATAAGCTAAATGTCGCATTTTTTTTGTTTTATAAGGATATAATATTCTTTCTATTTTAGTACCACGATACTTTCTTTCTTCCAAAAAATATCTATTTTTACCAATTACCAAAACATTTAAAAACACCAAATTAAAAACGACCAACAATATACTGCTTAAAATGATAATTAAACCAACACTAATTTTATTTTTCATCAGCATTTTATTAATGCCATTTAAAATGGTAAACATAAAGGAACCTTTTTGAGTAGTTTCATTAATCAAATAAGAAATAACCCCATATTTATATTTACTTTTCAGTTTTTCTTCATACTTTTTGGGAGTATCATTTCTAACAATTAACTCTCTTACAATTTCACTATTACTAAGTCTACTATCGATAATTTCTATTTTCGTATTATCTAAAACTGGTACTTCTAATAAATTTTTAGAAGTATAACTAAATCCTCCTGCTAAAACCGTTGCCACAATAAAGGTCACTAATACATTACGAAAATAATGATGTTTTAAATTATTTCGTGCTCTATTTTTGATTTCTTTTCGATTTATCATATACTTCTTCATACTTTACACCAAACTCACTTATTATAAATACACAAATTAAGACGACATTCAAACTATTTAAAATATTACCCGTTAAAAATGATATTAAAATTAACAAGGAAATTAACACTAAATCAATGATACTCTTAAAATTAAAATCTTTAATTAACATTTTGAAAGCTTGATAAAATAATTTTAAATAACAAAACAATAAAATAACAGTACCTAGTAAGCCAAAAGCATAATAATGTAGTACCCAATCACTTTCAATATTGACAATATTTTGAATTCTTGTATTACTTATTCCCAACCATTTATCTAACCTTCGCCCATCAACTTCGATTACACGCTTAATTATGCTTTTTTCAATCAATCGATAATTTAGATTACTTTCATCATGTGTTGAGACAAAATTATACCAAAAATCTTCATCATAATCGATAGGATAATATTCTAAAAAAAATACTTTTGGCAAATAATTAGGATTGTAATGTTCTAAGACATATTCTTTTTTCCAAGAATTTTCTACATCAGCCTGACCATCGACATTGACGTTTATTTGTTCTTTACTTAATTCCACACTACGATTATTATAAGGAGAAATTGGCAATAATAAAAACCACATACCTAAGGGTAACAATAAATAAGTAACATTAATGTTAAAATATTCCTTTTTAAAAGTAATTAACAAAAAATATAGACCAATAAGAATAATAAAAACTAATAAGCCTCCTACTGATGCAACTCTTGTTCCTACCATCAACATAGATAAAACTAACAAAGTTATATAAAACAATGATTTTAAATTATCATTTAAATAGTAATAAACAAAAATGACCAACAATAAAACTAAAAGCAAAGAAATTTGATTAGCATACATAAACAAGCCTCTTGAAGCTGTTTCAATATAATAGTTTGTTTGATTCCATTCCCATATATTTTTAGTTATAAATTCTGTGCCATAAGCAGAAAAGCTTACTTTAAAAAAATTAGTAATAATGATACTACCAGCAAATAATAATACCCAAATTTTACATATTCTAAAATATTCTGGTTTACTAATTTTTTGATATTTCAAAGTAAATAAAAAAGTTATTGGCATAATCAATTTCAGTATCGTTAAAGCTTCTTTCATGATATTATAATCAAAATTTCCAGGCACTAAAGAAGTAAAGGAAAAACTATAAAAGTAGCTTATTAAAAAATAAATTAACACCAGCAAATAATAAAATAATAAATACTTAAGGACTCTACGGCTCTCTTTATAAAAAATTATCGTCAACAAAGTTAATAGCAAAACTCCACTAACCATCAATAAAGTACTCAAATGAGTATAAAAAATTTCCAGACTAAAAAAAGGAAGTAAAATCAGAAATAATAAGGTACTATTTTTTAAAATGTTTTTTGCCTTCATACTTCTTTACTCCTTTTTTATTTTTATTATGATCAAATAAAATATCTGTTTTTAGCACTATAAACAACAATAAAATCATTAAGAAAACATAAATTGCTATAGCAATTTGTGTATCTCCTAAACAATAAAAGATAGAAATAGTTGCAAACAAAATATCAATCGCATAAATAATTAAAATACTAGCTACAGGACTATATTTCATCTTTAGTAGTTGATGATGAAAATGTTCTTTATCAGCTTCGACAATATTTTGTCCCTTTAAAAGTCTTCGTAAAATAGCCAATATAGTATCAAAAATAGGAATTGCTAAAACACAAATTGGCACGATCAACGATGTAAATGTCATCACTTTATATCCCAATAAAGCAATCACCGATATCATAAAACCTAAAAATAAACTTCCTGTATCGCCCATAAATATTTTAGCTGGAGGAAAATTATGAAACAAAAATCCTAAAGTAGAGCCCAACATAATGAGAGATAATATAATATCTAATCCCCCTAATCTATTTAAAATAAAAGCAATAATGGCAATAGTCAAAAAATAAATTGCACTAATACCACTTGCCAGCCCATCTAAACCATCAATTAAATTAATGGCATTTGTAATACCGACGATAAATACAATTGATATAATATCATTTAAAACGGGAGAAAAATAAAATTTTATTCCCAATAAAGACAATTCTTTAAAACTTAAGTTTCCATAAATCACAATAATCATCGCTGCAATAATTTGAACCACTAACTTATATTTAGCTCTTATTGGTTTAATATCATCAAATATCCCTACTAAAACTAACAAAAAACTACTTATCAAAATAGAAAGCATTTGAGTATTAATCTCACCATACAAAATATAACCCAGTAAAAAAGCTAAATAAATCGCTAAACCACCTAATCTTGGCATAGGAACTTTATGGATTTTACGAGCATTAGGTTCATCCATTGCTCCAATGTGTATTGCCACTTTTTTTATAATTGGCACTAATATTAAACTAGTCAAAAAAGTAATTAAAACAATAATAAATACATTGTGATTATTAACAATTAAATTCATAAAAATACTCCTGTTAAATATATTATATCCTAAAAAGCACGAAAATAAAAGAACCTAGCATCATACTAGATTCAAACTTTACTTATAACCTTTTGCTTTATAATAATCATACAATTCTTTGAATCGATGAAAATGAACTACTTCTCTTTGTCTTAAAAACAATAATGGTCTAATAACATCAGGATCACTTGCCAAATCAATTAAATGTTCATATACAGTTCTGGCTTTTTGTTCAGCTGCCATATCTTCACTTAAATCTGTTAAAGGATCACTAGTAACAGCAAAAGTTGCCGCATCAAAAGGCACACCACTAGCATTTACAGGAAATATACCTTTACCATGTTCTGTATAATAACTTTCTAAACCAGCCTCTTTAATTTCATCAAGCGTAGCATTTTGCATAAGTTGATAACAAATAGTACCAATCATTTCCAAATGTCCCATTTCTTCAGTGGCAATATCATTTAACAAAGCACGACCTTTTTCATCCGGCATCGTAAATTTTTGTGAAAAATAACGTAAAGCTGCCCCTAACTCTCCAGAATAACCACCCATTTGGGTAATAATTAGTTTTGCCATTTTTAAATCTTTTTTAGTAATATTAACAGGATATGTCAAATGTTTTACATACTTAAACATACTTATTACCTCCCATATCTTCCCATGGCCAAGGATTATCAATCCAATTAAATTTTTCTAAACTATTAACTTCAGTTACTTCTAAAGGTCCATAATTTTGAACATATTCCATTTCTTTTTTTAATAATTTTTCCACATAGCTTCGATATTTTTTCAACATTTCCGTATCAGTAGGATATAAATCTAAATGTAAATTTAAATCATTAATTGCAAAATCTAAAGCCATAATATTATAAAGTGCTTCTTCTTTTTTAGATTTAGGCATTAACAACTGATAAGTATAATTTTTATAAGGTTTATAAAGTGCCGTAAACATATTTCCTCTAGCATATCCTTCATCTAAACTATTTCCTTCGTTTTCCTTCATATAATTAGTAATATATTCTGGCATAGCTATATTAAAAAAACTAAAATTATCGTCAAATAACATAAATAACTTCCTTTCTAATTTTATCTTATGTCTATCCCTGCATTTGTCATGGGTTATTTACTCATAAACATTTGAATATTTAATTAGTTTCATGTATAATTATTATGGTGATAATCATGGCAAAGAAAAAAAAATCAAAAGAATCTAACAACACTGGATATAGTACCGAACTGACTGGTTTAATTCTCATTTTAATTGGGGTTATCGGTTTTGGACTAGGTCCCGTTGGAACTCTAATTAAAAAATTTGCAATGTTTTTAATGGGAACTTGGTGGTTTCTTGTTTTAATTATACTTATCTTTTTAGGCATTTACATGCTTTACAAAAGAACAATGCCTAAATTTACTAGTCGTAAACTCATAGGCTTATATATATTTATCATTATTATATTAGTTGCTAGTCATTTTGAATTTCTAAACCTCACCGATAGTCCAAAAGATATAATTATAGCAACTTATAACAATTACATGGAAAGAATTAGTTCCATCACCGCTAGTAATGCTTTAGAATCATCAGGAACGACTTCTGTTGTAATTGGGGGTGGATTAATCGGTGCACTATTTACAGCCGCTTTATATGGATTCTTTGGTAACATTGGTACTATAGTTATTCTCGTTTGTTTGGGAATTTTTGCCTCAGTTTTAACATTCCATGTCAATTTATCAAATCTATTTGCTAAATTATTTAATCTAATTAAAAGAAAACCTAAAGACAAGGAAGAAAAAGAACCAACTGTAGAACCGACCGCTACTATTCCTATTAGTAATAGTAATGATTATAAACCAGAAATTGCTCTAACTCCTGAACCAGAAAAAGAAAAAATTGTAATTACGAGTATAGATGAACTAAAAAGTATGCCTAAACATGATGAAATAGTTCATGAACAACCAAAATATGAAAAAGAAAACTCTTATGAAACTACAGAAATTAATCATGATAACGATAACGGAGACTATCGTTTACCTCGTTTTGATGAAATTCTTGAACCTCTAAAACCCAAAAAGAATGTTAATACCAGCTTCATTCAAAGTAATCGAGAAATATTAGAACGAGTGTTAAGAGATTTTGGCATTGCTGCTAAAGTAGAACAAATACATGTCGGTCCAGCTGTTACAGAATATGAACTAACAGTCCCAGCTGGCACCAAAGTTAGTAAAATAACTACCATTGATAAAGAAATAGCATTGGCACTTGCTGCTAAAGATGTTATTATTCAAGCCCCTATTCCTGGCAAAAGTACTATTGGTATTGAAATTCCTAATCCTAGTATTTCTAGTGTTAGCCTAAGAGAAGTATTAGAAAGTCCTCAAAATCTCAAAAGTGATGCCAAAATATGTGCCGCTTTAGGAAAAGATATTATGGGGGAAGCTAAAGTATTTGATTTAACTAAAATGCCCCACCTACTTGTAGCTGGTTCTACTGGTAGTGGTAAATCCGTTTGTATCAATGGTATTATTGTTTCCATCTTAATGCGATATAAACCAAGCGAAGTAAAATTAGTTTTGGTCGATCCCAAGAAAGTTGAATTAACCAATTATAATGGTATACCTCATTTGCTTTGTCCAGTTGTTAGTGATCCCAAAAAAGCTAGTTTAACGTTACAACGTGTAGTTACCGAAATGGATCATCGTTTTCAAATTTTCAGTGATCGAGAAGTTAAAAATATTACTGGATATAATGACATGATTGACAAACTTAATAAAAAACATCCAGAAAATCCTGAACCACATATGCCATACATCGTCGTTATAATCGATGAACTTGCCGATTTAATGCTTGTTGCTAGTAAAGAAGTCGAAGATTCAATAACTCGTATCACTCAATTAGCTAGAGCGGCAGGAATACATTTAATTGTAGCAACACAAAGACCATCGACTGATGTCATTACAGGACTTATCAAAAATAATATTCCATCTCGTATTGCCTTTGCTGTTGCTAGTCAAATTGATTCTCGTACTATTCTCGACCAAAGAGGAGCCGAAAGACTTTTAGGTAAAGGTGATATGCTTTATTTCCCAATGGGAGAAAGTAGCCCAATTCGTATTCAAGGTTGTTTTGTTAATGATGATGAGATCAAAAATCTTATTGATTATTGTAAAAGTCAAGGAACTGTTAAGTATGATTCACAATTTGAAAATATTAAAGAAACATCTGCCCCTGCCAGTGGAGCTGGTGGTAGTGATAATGCTGATGATGAATCATATAATGAAGTAGTAGAATTTGCTATTCAAACAGGTAAAATCAGTGCTTCTCTAATTCAAAGAAGATTTCGTTTTGGCTACAATCGTGCTGCCCGAATGATGGATCTTTTAGAAGAACGTGGAATTGTAGGACCACAAAATGGTTCTAAGCCTCGAGAAGTTTTAGTAAAATTAGAAAAAAATAATGAAGATGTATAAAAAAGATTTTAAAAAAGTTAAATTTATGTTAATATTAATTAGAAAGGTATGGTGCTAAAAATGGCCGAAACAAAAAAAACAAATAAGACCCAAAAAGAAGTTAAAGAAGTCGAAGTAGCAAAACAAAAAATATCCCCAAAACATATAGCGATTATTGTTGGTGTAGTACTAGTCTTAATCCTTTTAGGGGTATACATCTATCATTGGCAAGAAGCCAAAGAAAATAATAAATTAAGTACAAGTTACCTCTTAGATACGGCAACATTAAGTTTAGAAATCAAAAATATTGATGAAGTCAATCAAATTTTAACTGAATCACCAACTGAATACTATGTTTTAATTACCTATACAGGTAACAAAGAAAATTATGAATTAGAAAAAGGATTAAAAAGCATAATTGATCGTTATCAATTAAATGATTCATTCTATTATCTAAATATTGAAAATATTAAAGATGAAGATAATTATCTTACAAGATTAAATAATGCCTTTAATACTGATAAGATTACCAAAGTTCCTATTATTCTTTATTACAAAGACGGCAAAATAATAGATACTGTAAGTAGATATGATGATAATACAATAAATGCCAGTGATTTCCAAAAATTACTAGATATTTATGAAGATAATGACCGTTAAGGTCATTTTTTTAAAGGAGGATATATGTTAAATATTGTTTTATTTGAACCAGAAATACCACAAAATACTGGTAATATCATGCGAACTTGTGTTGCAACTAATGCTACTCTCCATCTAATAAAACCACTTGGTTTTCAAATCGATGATAAAACTCTTAAGCGATGTGGTGTCAATTATATTGACAAATTAAATTGGTTTGTTTATGAAAATTATGAGGAATTTTTAGCCAAAAATTCGCAAGGAACATTTTATTTTCTCACCAGATATGGTCATAAACCTCATTCTGGTTTTGATTATAGTAATAAAGACGAAAATATTTATTTTGTTTTTGGTAAAGAATCAACTGGTATTCCCAAAAACATCCTAAAACCTTATATTGATCATTGTATACGCATGCCAATGACTGATAATGTAAGAGCCCTTAATCTTTCTAATACCGTAGCAATTATGCTTTATGAAGCTTTAAGACAAAGAAATTATGATGGTTTATTATTTGATGAACCTCATAAATCTAAAACAGAAATAGAAGATTTTTCAATATAAAAAATACCTCAATTAAACTAGTCAATAAAAAGTAGACAGTTAAAAAAGATACTTTAAAACCCTGATTCGATTTTATATTGAATTGGGGT
>CAKOMU010000012.1 GCA_934096755.1 uncultured Bacilli bacterium | reverse complement strand
ATTTAAAATACTATCACTAGCATTATTTAAATTAACTCCAACTTCATTGACAATTTTACTAACGACAAAACTTAATTCTTCATCTAACTCTTTTGCTTTCAAATCATGTTGATATAAACCAACACCAATACTTTTTGGATCGATTTTAACTAACTCTGACAAAGCATCTTGTAATCTACGCCCAATACTAACAGCACTTCTTTGTTCTACTGAATAATCTGGAAATTCTTTTTTAGCTAAGGGACTAGCTGAATAAACACTAGCACCAGCTTCACTAACTATCACATATTTAACAGGCAAATTATATTTCTTAATTAGATTGGCAACAAATAATTCACTTTCTCTTGATGCCGTACCATTACCAATTGCAATAATATCAACGTTATGTTTAGCAATTAAAGCCAAACATATTTTTTCTGCCATTTCAACTTCTTTTTTTGGTTCATGAGGATATATTACACCTATTTCTAAAACATCACCATTTTGCGAAAGAACTGCTAATTTACACCCTGTTCGAAAAGCTGGATCAAATCCCATTACAACTGACCCTTTAATTGGTGGCACTAATAACAAGTTTTGTAAATTATTGCCAAATTCTTTAATACCAAAATTACTTGCATTATCAAACAATTCTGCTTTTATATCTCTTTCTAAAGATGGTTCTAATAACCTTTTCCAAGCATCCAAAATAAAACTTTGCATATCTTCATTAAGTGGAGATTTTTTTCCTCCTATAACTTGTTCTTCCAAATAGGTGATGACCTTTTCTTTATCGACACTCAAAGAATAAGTAATAATTTTTTCTTTTTCAGCACGAGCCAAAGCTAATACTTGATGTGGTCTAATCGTACTAATTTTTTGTTCAAAATCATAATAAATTTCATAAACCTTTTTAGGATCTTCAGCATTCTTTTTTATTTTTCCTTTTACCAAGCCATTATACCAATAAAATTTGCGTAAATATTTACGATATTTAGGACGATCACTTATCCAATCAGCAATAATATATCCTGCATTTGTAATTGCTTCGTCTACTGTTTTTACATTTTCATTTAAAAACTCTTTAGCTACCTCTTCTCTTGTCTTATTTGGTAACGTCATAATTATTTTAGCTAAAGGTTCTAATCCCAACTTTATAGCTTCTGTACCCTTAGTTTTTCTTTTTTCTTTATATGGAGCATAAATATCTTCTACTTCACTGAGTTTTTCCGCCTCATCAATTGCTAATTCAATTTCTTTCGTCAACATGCCTTTTTCTAAAATAAGCCTTTTAATATCTTCTTTTCTATTTTGTAAATTAACTGCATAATTATATTCACTTTCAATTAATCTTAATTGATCTTCATTTAAATTACCAGTCATTTCTTTACGATATCGAGCCATAAAAGGTATAGTAGCGCCTTCACTTAACATGTTCATTACAACTTTAATTTGACTTTCTTTAAATTTTAATTTTTCACTTACTTTTTTGATTACTTCCTCGTTCATTTTTACCTCAATTCTCGTTTCATTATATCAAAAAAACACAGATATTTCTATGTTTTTTATTTATGTCCCATATAATATAATCTTTCTTGCAAAATATTGGCCACATCCTCTATTTCTTGTAAATCATCTTCCTCTAAATCAACCGCATCTAAATACTGATCAATCAAATAAAGTATTTCAGCCATAGTTTGACATCCTAAAACATCAATATGACATTTCATCAAAACCGATTTTTCATAATCATTAACAATAATATTGTTACCATATTTTTTTAATTCATCCATATTAATCACTACTAAGTAGTATACCAAAAATAAAAGAGATGGACAATGCATCTCTACTTAACAGTAATAAATTTTTTATTTTTATCTTCATCAACTTTTTCTACTGTGATAGTTAAAATACCATCTTTAAATTCAGCATCAATAGTATCTTCATCTATATCATCAAAATGAAAACTTCTTTCTATTTTACCATAAATTTTTCTTTCACGATGAAGATATTTCTTATTATCTTCTTTTTCTTCTTTTTTAGAAGCTTTAATTACGATATTTCCTTTATTACATTCAACTTGAATATCTTCTTTTTTATATCCAGGTACATCCATTTCTACAACTATTTTATTATCAACTTCATAAATATCACATTTCATCTTATTTTCACTTGTTATATCACTTAACATATCATCAAAAAACATTCTACTAGGTAACATAAATTATCATCATCCTTTCATAATTATTATCTTTCAAATATTTATGTTTATACTTGAAAATGTTTTTATTGTTGACTTTCTCAATCAACAATACCAATATACAACTTTATTTAGCACTTGTCAATACGAAGTGCTAAATTTCACAATTAATTCACATAAAAAAAGAAGCCACCGCTTCTAATTAAAATGTGTAAGCTTTATTTAAATTATAATAATCATCATTAATTACCAAAAATAAAGCATAATTTCCTTTTAAATTTTGTAGATTGACAATCGGTTGTAGAAACCCATTTTTTTGTTTAACTAAGTATTTATAAGTATAACCATCTTGACCTACTAAAAGAGCATAAACTTCATCTTCATTTTGAAAAGACGCGTTAATATTTAATAAATTCTTAGTTAAAACAACGGAAAAATCAAAATCTGTTGCGTTTTTTAAACTATTTAATATACTATCAGTTGTTACAGTATCATAAAGGTTATCATTATTTGTATTATAATATTTTACATCTTCCACTTGAAAATTTTTATTTTGTTTTTCATACAAACTTAACTTAGTTGCTCTATAAGCTCCACCATTCATATTAGCTTTAAATAAAATATTATTATTTTTATCCAATTCATACAAAGTAGCATTTAAACCATCAACATTAGTATTCATTGTACAGCCATCAACATTCATAGTATTATCACCAAACTGCCAAGCACTAAACAAAATATAATTACCATTATCAAGTTCATTATAGTTAGAAACAGCATAACTATAAAATGAATTATTATCGGTAAATTCTTGAATTTTCGTAATTTTCTTATTCTCTATTTTATAGATTTGCCCACTACTATGAGCACCCATATATTCTCTACACAATGCATCATGTTTAAGTGATCCATCCATATTATTATTAAATAAAACTAAATTACCATCACTATTTATACTAACAGTATTACTTAACAAAGGATAATTACCATCATCAAGTTCTAGCATATAACTTTTAAAGTCATCATTCCAGTACTTAATATCACCAAAAATCCAATTAATTTTTTTACTACTACAGTCAATACTAACAATTGAATTTCTTCCTTCTAAGGATAATACCAAACTATTACTCTTTTTATCATAATAAATACTATTATTATTAGCCCAACCATAATAATCAATTTTTTCCACAAAATCTAAACTAACATCATCGACAATTTTTCGCAAATCCCATTCATCTACTACTTTGCCCGTGTCAGGATCAATTTCTACAATATAGTCATTACTTGTATCTCTTTCCAATTTTGAAGATCCCAAGATAATATGACCATTATCTAATTTGATAGCATCATCATGATATCCTCCAGCAATATCATAAACTTTATATATTTTCCCTAAGTAATCAATTTCCAATAAACCAGTTCTAGAATCGTTAATATAATTACTATTACTTAATAGTAAATGACCATTAGCTAACTTTACAATGGCTTGACCATAATTCTCTGTTAGCAAAAAAACTAATTCTCCATCCTTGTTAAACCCATAAACTCCAGATTCTAATGGAGTACCAACTAAGTAAATATCATCATCTATTTTTTCTTTATTACTAGTCTCTACTTTAATATCTTTTAGCTCAACTTCTTCCATATCCAAAGTAAGTTCTTTAGTATTTCCATCACAAGTAATTTTGACTATATTTTTCTTACCTGCCACCAAGCCATAAACCGGAATAGCATGTTCTTTAGCTTCCTCAAACTCAAATTGTTTACCATTTACTTCCAAGGTTACTGTACTCTTTTTACTAGTTCTAAAGACAATCATTGCACTTAAGGGATTAATATAATATGGATTTTCTAAAACTAAAGGGTCTTCAATTGTATACTTTTTATTTTTTAAAGCTTCTTTTATTTTATTATCCATCTCTTTTTGCTTACTATAAACATCATCCTCAGGAGTTATTAACTCATTAGCAAATAAGTAACTTAAACTTTTATTAGTTTCTTTTACATCTTGATACTTTTTTAATTGAATTGTTCCAAAAATTACTCCACTTAAAATTAATACTCCTCCTAAAACAAAACCACCAATCTTTAATATTTTCTTATTTTTCATAAATCACCTATAATATTCTATATGGATTATTTTTAGATCCATCCCCACTAGTAAACACATCATTACCTTTAAATGCTACCGCTGGTCTCGCATATGCTTCTGCTTTTAAAATTTCAGCAGTAGTTTTAAATTGTGAAACCACAATCATTTGTTGTTGATAATAAGATTTTGAAGAAATCTTATTTGGTGTTGCCAGCCAAAAGTTTTGTGCATTTTCATAAAACCAAGCATAATTTCTAGTATTTTCATAATCATTATAATTCATAAGTCCTACGTAAGCCGAAGTATCTCTACTTTTATAATCATCATATGGACCAGTAAACCAAGTGGCATAATCCAGTTTATTTTTATAATTTGCTAATTGATTTAAAAAACTTACATTTAAATAATAATTAATATTACTAGCTGTAGTAAAATTACTATTATCATAAGTACAATTTCCCTTATTACAACATCCATTACTTAAAAAATACAAGTAATCACCAACATTATCTAAAACAGCTTTATATCCATTATCATTAGTATACATAATGAATTTTTTACCATTATAATCAATATAATACTTATCATCACAATATGCTTTATCTTTACAAATAGTTTTATAAGCACTTGCTACAGTTATTTTTGACGCAAAACTAGTATTTGTACTTTCCACCAAATTAGCATTATTATAAGCAGCTACTTTAACATAATAAGTAACACCGCTTGCCAGTCTTCCTAAATCACATACTCCATCTTTTGCTTCTACACTATTATTTAAAGTATTAGAACTTGTTCCATAATTACAAACTATCTTATAAATATCACTTTCATTATCTTTAGTAATAACATTAATTATACTAGAATTATTTTTATCTAAAGAAACTTTCAAATCTACTGGTTTAGTATTGTCTACCAAAAAGGTTTCATCACAATAAACTTCAGTTTCATTACCAGCACCATCTAAAGCCTTTACACAAACACGTGTTTTTTCTTTATTAGCCTCAAAACTAAGCAAAGCCGTTGATTCATTTTTCTGTTCAATTGTAGCTTCCTTGGTTGGTTCACATTTATCTTTATTAGTAAAACAATATAAAACATGAGCAATTCCACTTTCATTATCTACAAAAGTAACTTTTCTAGTTAATTCACTATAATAAGTAATCCCCATCGTAGAAGAATAAGTTTCAAATATTTTATCACCATTCTTTTTAACCTCTGGTTTTTCTCGGTCAATATGTTCAATTACAAGTTCTCTTACATCACTAATATTACCAGCTTTATCTTTAACACAAGCATAATAAGTTCCTTCATCTAAAGCAAATTCATTACTAGACTGATAATCACCATTACAAGTATTATCACTGCCAATATAATAACTGTTTACCCCAGAACCAGCTCCATCACTGGCTTTTATTGAAACACTTTTAGCATCTTTAGACCAATTATCATCTTTAATAATATCCACAATTACAGGCTTTTGATTATCAACTTTAACATCTAAAGAACTTTCGGCAACACTACCATCAGTAAATGTCAAAGCTATACTATATGTCGTTGTTTTAATTTCATTAGTCATTACAACAACATTGTCTAAACTACTAGCATCTCCTGTTAAACTTGACCAACGATAAGTACTTATTTCTTTACCATCTATTGGTTTTACAGTTAATTTTACTTGACCACTATACCAAACATTATTAGTATTTTTTAACGATTCATTACACTTATCGACACTTCCCTCTTCACTAAAACAAGAAGCTTCAATAAGACTATCAACTTTAACCTCATAATCACTGCATTTTCCATCTTTTTCTGTACCATTTTCAGTTAAACTAGCAACATAATTTCCATTTTCACCACTAACTTCTACAATTTTACAATTTAAAGATTCATTATTAATGGGATTATAAATATTATCATTGTCATCAGGCATCAAATAACCCTCTTCGATTAATTTACCAACTGACATAGTTATAACTCTCGTATCTTTTGCATACTTTTCCGCAGCATCTTCAATCTTTAACTTGACATTATCATACTGTTTCGTTAACACCCCTTTACGAATATTAATAAAAGTTGGCACTCCTATCGCCATCACTAGAGCAATTATAGCTACAACACTGAGTACCTCAATTAATGTAAAACCTCTTTTATTGTTCATTTTATCTACCTTCCTACTTTACAGTATATAAAAAAAAGTAATCAAAGTCAATTTTCAATTACTTTACATAAGTATCCAATTCTACAGACACAAAATTACCAAATTTTTCTTTAATTTTATCTTTAATACTCATTTCTAAAAAATAAAAATCGGTCAAAGTCATATCTTCATCAACATTAACAATAATTGTCAATTTCCAAACATTATTTATCTTAATAATATCCAAATCAGCATAACTCACTTTAGAAAACTTTGAAATTACTTCTTCAACTATTTTTTTATCTTGCTTATTAAGAGTATTTTCTCCTTTTAACAAAAGATAACTATCAAAAATAATTTTACTTCCCTTTACCAGTATTAAAATACTACCGATAATTACTCCCAACATATCAAATACTGGCATAAAATGAGCTAAAACGATAAATAATAACAAAGATAACGTTATTAAACCATCAAAATAGCTATCTTTAGCAAAATCTTTCAAGACAATACTTTGAATTTTCTTACTTTCTTCAAACTCAATATTAGCATATATCAATTTAGCAATTCCTACAAGAATCACTACTAAAATAATTTGTAAATCTACAGTGTTATATCTTAAAAAATAAGTTTTCGCAAAAACGAAAAGTCCTACACAAACTATAACAAAGCCAATAAATAATTGACAAATTATTTCTTTACTGCCAAACCCAAAAGGTTGTTTTTTGCTCGACCTTCTACCTCTAACTAATCCACTCACAAAAACTAAACTATCTTCAAAAACATCAATTAAAGAATAATATCCACTACAAATAAGAGTATAACTGGTAAAAACTAAACCAGCCCAAATTTTTAAAATTATTACACCTATGCTAATAAGTAAATCAATTAAGGTAACCACTCTTTCTTTTTTCATAAACACTCAACTCTAATCAAATATCACATAATCTTCTTTTCTAGGAGCTGCTGGAGGTAAAATCATATCTCTATATCCTAAAACAACATTACCAATTCCTTCATAATCATCAGTTAAGCCCCATTTTTGCATCAACTTTTGACCAAATTCTGTTTCAAATGTTTCTTTAGCTCTATGTATCCAACAACTATCAATTCCTAAACTAAAAGCTGCATTTAACATATTCATAATAACAGCGGAACCATCTTGCATATATGTAGAAACATTTTTATTAGCAAATACAATTAATAAAGTTGGCGCTTCATAAAATGGATTTAATCCTTCCTTATTTACGAAACTAGCATTAACTTTAGCAATTTCTTCAATTAATTCTCTATCACGAATTACCACAATTTTTGCACTTTGTTTACTTTTACCATTTGGAGCATATTCCCCACATTTCAATATAACTTCTAGATCTTCCATTGGTACTTGATCCTTTTTAAATTTACGTACACTTCTTCTTTCTAACAAAGTTTTAACAACATCATTCATTTTTATCACTCCTATCATAATAATATCATAAAATAACTAATAAGGGTATTGCTTTTTATCTATTTTTTTGTTATTCTATTACTACATGGCGGAATTGGTGAAGTGGTTAACACGCCGGATTGTGGCTCCGGTATGCAAGGGTTCGATCCCCTTATTTCGCCCCATTATGAAATATACTCGAACTTTTCGAGTTAATAATTGACTAATCCAAAATTGGATTAGTTTTTTTGCATTGACAAAAATCTATACTAAAGACTAAATCTCTAAAAAGATTAACTTTATTGATAGAACTTAAAAAGGAAGAATATTCCTCCTATTGTTTTGTTGTATTTATAATTTTCATACTACTTCATTGCTTCTGCTATTTTTCTAGCTTGTTTTTCTATTCTTTCATCATCATATTTTTCAATTTGATTAATTAAAATAGTTTTAAATTCATTTGGTTTATCAATATAATCAAAATAAAATACAGTCGATGCAGTTGTTATGCAAATAGTACCATAATTAAATATTTTTCCAAACAAACCCTGTCTTACTTGAACACCATTTATTTTATTTAATGGACTATCTAATTCATTAGTATTTATTAAACCAGTTTGCCCATTTACTCTTTTGTTAGTAATAATTAGTTTAGTGGTCCAGAATTTTATCACATCATTTACAAACCAAACCAAACCAATAATAATACAAATAGATAAAAAATCAACTATTAATCTTACGATTACAGTAACAACAGAAATTTTACTTTCCTTTATTATCTTTTCCATATTTAGGTAACTCCTTTCCGTTTTAATTATACCACAAAAACTTCACGCAGACGACATATTTTTCGATTTTTTTATGAAATAATTTTACTAGAGAGGAAGGGATGTACTTTGACTAGTAGATATTCTAAAGAGCAATTATCACTAATTGTTAGAAAAAATATCAAGAAATATCGCCTGATGAGAAAGTACACACTTCAAGAACTTGCAGATTTAACTGGTCTTACTCATGGATATGTAAGAGACTTAGAATGTTTATCTATAGATAAAACGCCATTACTAGAAACAATAGGGAAATTTGCTGACGCTTTAGAAATAGATATTCGGCAACTATTCGATGATTCTAAATAATTTGATAAGCATATCATAAAATAACATGATATCTTTTTATTTTATAAATTTGTTTTATTATCACCATTACCATTCAATTATAAAATTAAACATATAAAAAGAAAAGTATAATTGTTTATCCTCATTTATATTCAAAATAAATCTAACAATATAATACTTTTCTATTTTCTTTCTTTTATTTTCACTGTTTTTCCCAAATGAACCCATTTAAAATAATCATTTAAAGTCATCCCAGCTTCTGGTTTCTTATATTCAAATACATTTAAATCATCATTAGCAAATAAATCATATTCTTCTTTAAATAACTTTATCACATTTAATAGCATTTCATTTTCACAAAAAAATTCATAAATTCCTCGATGCTTTTCCCAAGCATGTTCAAACCAATAATACTTATTTTGAAAACTTATTGCAATAAAAGTATGAGTTTGCAATTGTTCATTTTTAATACCTTCAATAAAATAAGTTTTAATACAATAATTTTTAAAATAAAATCGTTCTAATTCTACTTGATCAAAACAAACACCGACCTCACTTTTAAGTAACTGTTTATAAGATTGCAATCTATATTTTTTATCAAAATCTTCAAATGAATTATATTTATAACCCAATTTATCGACATAACCATAAGTAACATTTTTCATTTTATCCATTACTTCATCCATCGTATAGTAATTCCAAAGGCCCAGTTCACCTTTAAGCGCAATAGGTGTTACAGATTGCACGTCCTCTAACACCCAAGCATATCTTCCTACACTATAATCACCATATAAATATTCATTATAATTATTTTTCTTTAAATCACTAATAAAATCTTCTGTTATATATATACTGTCAACTAATTTAGCTCGACAAATAATACAACCAAAAGCAGATTGTTTTATAAATTGTAAATTATTATCATTCAAATTACTCTTATTTAAACTAACATGAATATAAATTTCACCACGATACTTAGTATTATAACTTCTTGTTTCATATTTTTTTAACCCTTGAGCAATCAAACTAGCAAAGGGCTCTCTAACGCTTAAGACCTTCATCTATTTCTTCTTCCATACACTGAACTGTATACTTATTTTCGTATTTTTCAGGATGTTCCTTTCTAAATATTGCTTTATTTTTCTTCATTTTAATTCCAGCAATCTTAATTGCACTTTCTAAATCTTGCAAATCATGTTTATAAACTACACCAATTGAAACCGTATAAGGTGAATTTTCAATTCTTTTTAACGCATCATCCAATTTAGCATTAAACATTTCTTCACTAATATTATCACAAATTATAATAAATTCATCGCCACCAATACGATAAATATCATCATTTCGAAACGCTTTAGTATTTTCTACATAGTATTTTGACTTTTTATCATTTACTAAACAAGATACAATTGACATCAACAAATAATCACCTTGCTCATGGCCATATTTATTATTAATAACGCCTAAGCCATTAACATCTAAAAACACAATACCTACATTATTAAACTTATTATTTGTTTTAATAAAATCTTCAAAAGCATTTCTATTATAGATATTTAACATTTTATCAGTATTTTTTTCTTTATTTAATGTATCTACAACATGATAAGTTTTTACCATATTTACTAAAGAAATTTTTACTATACTCCAAAAAAATTCATAATGTTCAAATTCTCTTTTGACATTCTTCAAAAGAATTTGACACGTACCATCCGCTACGGAAACATAGATATCTTCTTGACCAGCTTTTTGTTTATCAACATTATTTCCATATCCATTAAAATACCATAAAACAGAATCAGCATTACAAAATCTTCTTAACTCTTCCATCACATAGCTAATATAACTATCATTGTAATCATCTTTAATTACAATTGAACTGAAATACAAAATAAACCCCTTTTCATCAGCGAGATCCACTTCATTTCCTATCATCACAAACCTTCTTCCACCATAATTATATGATATTTATTGGTAAATTTCAACAACAGAAAAATCTCACTTAAAACGTTTGTGCCAAATCAACATCTTCCGCTTCGATTAAATCTTTAAACTCTTCTTTAAAACGAGCAATTTCTTTTATTTTAGAATCTTCATAAATATTTTTAGCATTACAAATTGCTTTATAAAAATGTTTAATTGTCACAATATGCTGATTATCATATAATGCATACGTAAAAGCATTAGCAACAATTGTCAAACAAATATCGGGATATCTACTGGCTACTTCATAAACTCTTTTGTATTCATCAGTCATTTCTACAATAAAAGCCATTATCTTTTCCACGACAAAAGGTTGATAATTAATTTTAACCCCTATTTGTTTTTCTAATTTAGGAATTGTTCCCATTAATATTTTCACAACCGTCGGCTTATCAGCTTCTAACACTTCTATTTTTTGAAATCTTCGTAAAAAAGCTCTATCACGTAAAATATATTGTTCATATTCTTCCGTAGTAGTCGCACCAATCATCTTAATTAAGCCACGATCAAGACCAGCTTTTAACATATTAGCAAAATCCATTCCTCCGGCTTTATTAACTAACAAATGTGTTTCATCGATAAAAATAATTGTATTTAATCTTTCACTTAATTCTCGAACTAATAAATCAATTCTATTTTCGATTTGCCCTCCACTATTAGTAGAACCAATTAAACTCGTAATATTAACTTTTATAATTGCCCAATTTTTAAGAGCATCAGGTACTAAACCTTTTTGAATTCGATATGCCAGTCCTTCCACTATCGCAGTTTTCCCAATCCCAGGTTTACCTACTAATAAAGCACTTTTTTCCGGAGTAAGAAGAGTTAGAATCACTTGTTTTATCTCTTCATCTCTTGCAATCGCAGGGTCAGTAATATATGTTTTCAGCGTTAAATCTTCCCCATATCTTTCTAACATACTAATTTTTTCTTCATTCATTTTCCATCACCCATTGTTCTATATATTCTACCAAACTTTTCGCTGAATTTCTATGCATATATTTTTTTTGATTATCCATTAAACTATTTCTTAGTTGTTCTGTTTGTAATAATTTATTTACACAATTACTAACATCTACAACATTTTTGGCATTCAATGCCATATTTCGATCAGTAAAAAATTTTGCATTATAATCTTCAACACCTGGTATAGGCATCATAATAACTAAAGGTTTATAAAAATTTGTAATCTCCGTAATGCTTAATCCCCCAGGTTTAGCTACCACAATATCAGCACTATTTATAAATTCATTCATATTATTTACAAAGCCGTATACTTTTAAGTTTTCATTGTTCAGTTTTTCCAATTTTTCTTTTAATTTTTTATTACTACCACAAACAACTACCAAATAACAATTGACATTTTCTACAATATTTAAAACAACTTTCTCCATTTGGCCAAATCCCATACTACCACTAAAAAGTAAAACAATTTTTTTATCTGTATTAAATTTCAATTTACTTTGACAATAAAAATTAGAAGCAACTGGAATACCTAATGGCACTAAAGTATTTTCCTTAATTCCTTTAGTTATAAATCGTTTTTTCAACGATTCACTAGGGATTATGAATAAATCAGCTATCGTTTCATTCCAAAAAGGAATACATTCGTAATCAGTAGCAACATTTACAAAAGAAATCTTATGACTTTTTTTTATTTCTGTTAAACACATACTAGGAAACACATGAGTAGATATACACAAATTATAATTATTATCTTGAATATATTGCCATAAATTATCTTTGGCTTTTTTATTAAATTGATAAATCGGACTTTGCCAACCAATACTATTATATATTTCTCCCAATTTATATACAATTTTAAACATATTGCCATTTCCTTTAAGGGTTTGCAAATACAATTTTTCAGCTTTTAATGAAGCATTTTTTCCTAAAAAAGTCATATAATCTACAAACTCACAAGTAATATTATGATCTTTAAATTCTTCAGTTATATATCTGGCACAAGCATTATGTCCTCCCCCAGTATTGCAAGAAAGCACCAATATTTTCATTTTCTCTCCCAACTATTATTATACATATTTTGCAAATAATTTTTATTAAAAGTTTTATCTAAAATTTCTTCATATTTATATTTCGGCTCTAAACCTAATTCTTTATTTTTGGCTCTTTTCACTGCTAATGCAGTTAAAAATACATCTCCAATCAAAAAGATTATCAAAATTAAAGTCATATAATATCCCCACTTATTATTAATTTTTTGTAAAAAACCTTCTAATCTAGGATATATGTACTTAATCCAAATCACAGATAATAAACCCCAAAACAAGGAATAAGTAAAACATATTCGACCATTTATATTTAAAAATTTATGGGAATAATCCCAAGCTGTAAAACCTAAGACCAATTCCATTCCTAAACTCATGATATATTCTGCAATAGAACCTGCCAAAAAACCGACTAAAAATATTTTCCAATTATTATCATTGCGAAATTTATATAAAAACAAGCTAAAAAAACAAGCACTAAATCCATAAGCCATATTAAAAGGGCCAATAACCACCGCCGAATGATTAATCAACATTCCTTTTTTAAAAAATGACCATAAGCCTTCGATAATCCAACCAATCATCGATGCTATTACAAAAATCCAAAATAAATTATATAAAATGTCTTGCTTTTTTTTCATTTCAACCACACTAGAATTATATCATATATCACTATATTCTTTATTATATTTTTGATTAAAGTAAGAAAGTACTGGCTCCGCACTTAATTCTCCTACTTGCAAACTATCCAATATTTCTTTCGAAGTTTTAGTTCCACCAAACTTATACACATGATTAGTTAAGTACTTCGTAATTTCTTTAATCTTTCCTTCTTTTAATATTTCATCTAAAGATCCTAAATCTCTTAAAATAGCTTTTAAAAACATACCATCATAAATTGTTCCTAATAAGTAAGTAGGAAAATAGCCAAAATTACCTTGTGACCAATGTACATCTTGCAAAAGACCTTCGTTATCATTAACTACATCAACATCTAAATAATCTTTCATTTTTTGTTTCCATACTTGTGGTAATTGATCGATACTAATCAAGCCTTCAAAAAGATCTCGTTCAATTTCATATCTTATAATGATATGCAATGGATAAGTTAATTCATCCGCTTCAGTTCTAATTAAACTACATTTAGGATAATTAAGAAGTTCCACAAACTCATCTAAAGAAATTTCTAAGTGTAATTTTCCTTGAATGATATCATAAATGGGAATCCAAAAATTTTTATTACGTCCTAAAATATTTTCATAAAATCTCGATTGACTTTCATGTAAAGCCATGAGATTATTGATACCAACAATTCCATAATCCCATAATACTCTACTAATATTTTGTTCAAAAATTCCATGTCCCCCTTCATGAATAATAGTCATAAGAAAATCAAGAGGACTTTCATTTTTCTTAAAAGCAATACGAACATCATTATTTCCAATTTTCGTAGTAAAACCATGGGGATAAATTCCTAAAGACCCACGATCATTATCAAAACCAATATAATTTAAAATATATTTAGCCGTTTCCATAAGTTCGTCTGTACTATAGGTATATTTTAAATGTTTTTCTTGCAAATGATTATTAACCTTAATTAGTGGAATTAATTCTTCTTTCAACCGAGCAAATAAAGGATCGATAACTTTTGTACTAAGACCTTTTTCATATTGATTTAAAGCAACATCATATAGTGTTTCTTCGTCTGTTTGCAAATATTTATAATATTGTTTAGTCTTGGTAATCACTTCATCTAAAATATTTTTAAAAATAGTATAATCATTCGCTGTTTTTGCTTCTTCCCATAACCCAGTTGAGCGATGTAGCGTCTTAGAATAATCTAAATAGAAATCTTTAGGTATTTTTTTACTTTCTAAACATTCTTTATACAAAATTTTAATATAGTCTTGTTCTAAGACCGAAATTTCTAAAAATTCATGACTATTAATTACTTGTTTTAATAATTCTTCATATTCTAAACTAGTTTTTAACTCATATATTTGCTTCTCTAAATTATTTAAAACCTCAATTAAATCTTCTCTGGCTTTTTTTGCTACATTTACTTCTAAATCCCATTCTAAAGTATTCAATTGATATTCTAAATTACTTATTTTTTGACAAAAATTTTTTAATTGTTCTATCATAGTATCACCACTTCTATTGTAACATATCGATAGAAATTTTGACAAAAAAAATCATCCAACTAATTGAATGATTTCTACTTAACAAACAACAAAGTCTGCTTTATTTCTTTAATGGCGCCCGATGTAGGACTCGAACCTACGACCTAACGGTTAACAGCCGTGCGCTCTACCGACTGAGCTAATCGGGCAATACTCACTAAGTATATTAAATATTAATATAATTGTCAATACTTAGTTTAATAAAAAGCCAATGGCTTATGTTTGTCTTTATGGTGGCTCCAACGGGAATTGAACCAGTGACACAAGGATTTTCAGTCCTCTGCTCTACCTACTGAGCTATGGAGCCATAATGGCGGTTCGTACGGGATTTGAACCCGTGATCTCTTGCGTGACAGGCAAGCGTGATAGGCCACTACACTAACGAACCATGGTTGCGGGAGAAGGATTTGAACCTACGACCTTCGGGTTATGAGCCCGACGAGCTACCAGACTGCTCCATCCCGCGATGATAAACTTCTAATTGGCGGAGGAAAAGGGATTCGAACCCCTGCGCCGCTTGCGCGACCTGTCGGTTTTCAAGACCGATCCCTTCAGCCGGACTTGGGTATTCCTCCAAGACACTTTTTCAAGTGCAATTTGATTATAGCAAAAAGAAAATCTTGTGTCAATAATATTTTTAAATATAATAGTGAAAAAATTGCAAAAAAATTAAAAATAATGCAAATTATTAAAAAAGTAAATAAAAAGACTTGAAATTGCCCCAAATATATATTATACTTTAGAAGTCTTATTGATTAAGACAGTGCCTGCCCAAGTGGCGGAATAGGTAGACGCACAGGACTTAAAATCCTGCGGGTGTTAAAGCCCGTGCCGGTTCAAGTCCGGCCTTGGGCACCATTAAAAAAACTAAACTTTAGATTAACGTCTAAAGTTTTTTTATTTATATTCTTGCATTTTCTCTTCAATCCAAACCGGCAACATTTGTTTTAAAGGCAAAAAACCTTTTCTAGTTTCAATGATATGCATATCATCATCAATAGCTCTATAATAAATATCTTTAATAGAAACTTTTAAATGTTTAGTTTCCTCATCAATCTCGACAATTTCCACATAAACATTACCACCAACACTTACAAAATTATGAACATCTTCCACATAATCATTAGATATTTGAGAAATATGACAAAGTCCAGTATAATCATTGACTTTAACAAAAAAACCGTAGTCATTAATACCAGTCACTTTTGCAAGCACTATATCCCCCACATTCAATTTCATTTGATCACCTTCAGTTTTAGTATATCAAAAAATTATTTACATAACAACATTTTCCCCTTATAATAATTACAGGTGATTTTCATGGAAGAAAAAATAAAAAATATGTTAGCAGAATTACGTCCTTACCTTAATATGGATGGCGGTGACATCGAATTTGTAAAATATGAAGACAATTATTTATACGTTAAAATGACGGGAGCATGTCAAGCATGTATGTTTCAAGATAACACTTTAAATGAAGGCGTTTTTAGTTTCTTTAAAGCTCAAATTCCTGAACTGGAAGGCGTTATTAACGTCAATTTATAAGCCAATCTATTTTCTCTATTTGTGCATATTTAGAAATTTCTAAATATGCTTTTTTTAAGAAATTTTCCATATCTCTGCTTTTCGCAATAACTTGCACTAATTTTTCTTCATCATCCATTTTATTCATTACATTTTCATACAAATCCCAATAGTAAGTAGGATAAATTAATCTAGACAAAAACATCTGGGCTTCATAATCATTTAAATGACGAACTTTTAAAAATCCTACTAATTCCTCCAAAACTTCTTCCATATCTTCTTTAAAAAACATTGCTTTTAAATATTCGGCAATATCACGAATATCCATATCAAAAATAAAAGATAACGGATTCATATAATTCAAACGATAATTAGGATAAAAAATTCTTCTATGAGCTAATGCCAACCTATATTGTGGTCTTCCAAATTTTCTTTTTGTATTTACAACATAACTTATTGCTACTTCACTAAGGCCAATATAATAACTAGCGCTATTTTTAATCACTGTTTTATTTATAGCTAGTTCCTTCAATTGATACTCAATATAATCAATTTTTTTGCTCCACAATTCGTCCCAATTATTGCGATATAACAAAGAAGAACTATTATTAAGCATTAATTGCTTACTAACACTTAACATATCAAAAATATCAAACTTTTCTAATCCGTTACTACATTCCAATAACACATAACTATAGCCATTAACACTAGTTAATAATTCTTTTTTAATATTAAAAATCATCATATTAGGTTTTATACCCTTTTGAATCATTTCTTGTAAAACATTAAAAATATCTCGCAATTCTTCTTTCGTTCTATTAAAAAACACAAATATGTAATCTCTATTATTTACTCGAAAATAATATCTACCATCTTTTTCATCTAACTTATCAATACTCAAATTATAATAATATTCTATTGTTTCTTTCATATTAAATTATATAAAAAAAATAGACGAAAATGTCTATTTATTATTAAATTTAGCCACTAAAGCATCAAACATATTTTCACAAGCTTTTAAAAATGCTTCTTTATCAGCTGTAAAATCAACAGGAACCGTTTCTTTCACTTCTGGCACTTGTTCAACATTTGGCATTGGCATAACTGGTTCATTAACAGGATTTTGCACCATTGAAACATTTTGATTTTGTCCAAAAGTATTAGGCATAACCGGATTTACCGGACTAACCGGTGCTACATTTTCAACAACAGGATTAATAACTTCTTGAACATTTTGATTAGGTACACTATTAAATGCCTCTACACTAGGAGCAGTAGCACTAACATTTACCGGACTTGGATTTTGCCCTACTTCTACTACTTTATAATTTCTTTGTAAAGCTTCAAAAGATGCCACTGGTAAAGTAAGTTGCTTAAAGCAATTATCTTGTGCCTCTAACATTGGACTTACAGCAATATAATCTACTTGATTACCAGCTATAATCAATCGTAAGCTTTCTTTAACAGCCATCCATTCACTATCAGGTATTAAACTAAGACCATTATTAACTATTTTTGCCACTAAAATAATTGGTAAACCCATTGTACCATTCATTTCATTATCTAAAACAACATATTCTCCACCATTACCTCTAAAAGCAGTAACTAATGGTTTTTCAATGCTAGCACCTGAAATCATACTCACTTTTATCTTTTCCATATTATTCAATCCCTTCTTTATCTTATAACGATTATACCACTAATCGTTTAATTTTTGCAAGACAAAATACTTGCACTCATACGCACAACAATTTTTAATATATTCATCTATCTTTTCATAATCATTTATTGCTTGATAAGATACATTATCTTTCTTATTAAAACCTTTTAGTCTTACTTTACCATATGCATAATCTCCCAAAATATAATCAAATCGATCATAATATTCCGTAATTTTCCCCTGTAAATCTTCTTCATTAAATGCATCTCGGTAATTTCTAATCACTTTGTATTTCTTCCCATCAATAATAACCATTAGCCACTCCTAAACTATTATAAATAAAAATATACCTACTACCATCACCACTGTACAAATAATACTTAACACTAACAAAATATCGACATAACCATTCCCACTAGTTACCTTATTTTTTTCCATCATACTAGCTTCAATGGCTTTATCTAGTAAATATTCTTTATTAATAGCATTTTCTCTAATTTTGAAGTAATCATAAACTTGAGAATTAATTTTATCTACCTCACTACTATCCAATTTTTTAATATCATCCATACTATAATTAAGCATTTCATATGCTTTAACATTCAAATAATGCTTCTCTTTTGGTAATACCATTTTTACATTATCTCGCATTGATGTTTTAAAATAATAATCTATTTCTAAAACATTTTTAGCCATCAAAAAATTATAAGAAACACGTAACGGATTCATAGAATAAGGAGTATATAACAAATCGTAAAATTCTCTTACTTCATTTTCTGTCAAATAAAAATTTAATTTCTTCTTAATTAACATATCTACTAATTCTTTTTGAATAATAACAAAATAAGGATTTTTTTGTTTAATTTGTTCATGTTCATTCGCAATTTCAAAATCGTCAAACAACTGCAAATTAGCCAAAAAGACTTCTACATCCATTTTAGGATAACCAAATTTAGCCAAATTTTCTTTTAACAATTCTTCATCTCCTATAACCATAGGATTAACAATGTCAAGTTCACTGTAAATAGATATTAGTATTCTTACAACCACCACTAAGAAGGAATTATACATAATTCCTTGGACATTATCATTACTATTCATGTAGTTATCAACAGCCTTGGTAAAAGCATTGTTTATGAACACCCTATCCATTTATTCTCACCTATTATAGAGTATAACACATAATTTATTCTAAGGGAATAGCCAAACTATTACTTTTAGTTTCTAACACACTTCCATAAAACTCTGGCACACGTCCATTAATTACATTAGAAGAAATCAAACAATCATATTCAATCTCTTTTGTTTTACTACTAAAAGGACCAATAATATTTGTCACAATCTTAACAGTTATATACATTTCTACCAAAGCATTATTCATCCCATAATTGGTAATATTGGTTTTTATATTAGTTAATAAAGAACCAACAAAATTAATCGGTATGTATATTTTAGGCCCCAAATTAGCTAATAAAGTATTTGAACTACTTATTCCCATGGGCAACACTAACACCAGCATTTGATCATTGACAAATACATTTTTATTATTGACATTAACTTGACCATTTTCTAAATTTACAATAAGTTCATTTAATTTACTAGTCACAGTGTCTAATATTTTATACGCTTCTTTTAAATTATAGTCAGCATACAAAATTTCCTTTTCATTATTCAAATGAATGTTTAACATTTTATCAAAGTTTTGATCTTTTAATAAATCATAACTAATATTGTTACTTAAAAAACTAGTCATACAATCTTCAATTATTGAACTAGCCATGACATCAATTTTATTTTTATAACTTTTAGCATAAACAAAATAAATTACAAATGTAAAAAATAAGACTAAAGCCATTATTAACCATAATACTTTAGTCTTTCTCATCTGCCTTCTTCCCCTAAATTTATTCATATTACATTTTATGTTTTAAAATTTAAGAAATGATTTTAAAAATAGAAATATTCCCACTAAAAACACTACTACCAACAAAACAATTAAAATCTTTACTCCAATCCCTAACTTTTCTTCATCGACAAAATCATGATTGTCTTCATCAAAATCTTTAGGCTTAAACTTAGTAGTATAAAAGCTTTCATCCACTTCTTCTTTTTTAGGCTTTTCTTCATCTTTACTAGCTTCGGCTTTTTCTTTGATTTCCGTTATACTAGTAACCTCAGTACTCATACTCTCATAAGTTTGTGTATCATCAGTTCCTTTTAAATCAGTTAAAATTTCTAACGGATCGACATCTGGACTAAGATTTTCATTTTTTTTAGCTTCATTAATTGTAATCGTATTAATCAAATCCATTAAATTTTCTTCTGGTTTGACCTCTTCTTTTTTTTCTTCTATATATAAATTATTTAAAATATCAAATTGAGTATTTCTTAATTTTTTAGATCTACTTTCTTCATAAGTTTCTTCTTTTTCATCTTTAGCTTTTTCCAAAACTTTAGTTAAATCATATTCCTTCGTTGTTTCTTCTTCATGAACCTCTTCTTCTCTTGGTTCAATTCTAATACTTCTTCTCTTTGGTTGATTAGCATTATATCTTGTATCTAAAATCTTTTTAATTTGTTCAACATCGATTTCTCTTTCTTGATTTCCTATCACTGTAGCATTACTATGCACATTAAAATTATCGAGTTCACCATCATTAATTATTTGATATAATTCATTATTCTTAGAAACCCGTGACATTCTACTATCTTCATTATATTTATTTGTTCTTGTGTCCATAACACTACCTCTATTTAAATGATAAACTAAATTAGATTTTTTTGCAAGTCATTAATTGATTTTCCTTTCAACTTTTATTATAATTAAACCGAGGTGACAAAATGGAAAAATTAACTGTTAATGAAAATTGCATCGGTTGCGGTATGTGTGTTGCTATCGACCCTGAACACTTTACAATTGAAGATGGTCTATCAGCACCAACTAATAGTGATAATTTAGACACTCCAGAATTAGAAAACGCTATTAGTTCTTGTCCTACAGCAGCTATTGAAATTATCCATGAATAAAAGGCTTGTTTTTTAGACAAACCTTTTTTATTTGACCATCGCATATAACTTTTTAATTTCTTTTATTGTCAACATACGATATTCTCCACTCTTTAACCCAAGTAAATCTAAAAAGCCATAAGAAATTCTACTTAATTTTTTAACATCCATTCCTAAACTAGCAAATATCTTCTTAACAATATGATTACGACCTTCTACTATGGCTATTTCTACAATCGACGTATTTTTTTCATGGTCTTTTTTTCTTACTTTAAATCTTTTAATATCGACTTTTCGCCCTTCAATCACAATTCCTCTTTTTAATTTTTGAATATCTTCTTTTTCTGGAATTTTATTAATCTTTGCAACATATGTTTTTTCTATTTCAAAACTAGGATGCATCAATTTATTAGCTAATTCACCATCATTAGTTAATAAAATCAACCCTGTAGTATCATAATCCAGTCTACCAACCGGATAAATTCTAGCTTCAGTATCAATTAAATCAACCACTGTAATTCGCCCTTGCATATCTTGAGCACTACTAATGACTTGACGCGGTTTATTCAACAAATAATACTCTAACTTTACTTCTTTATTAATTACTACACCATCAATACTAATAATATCACTAGGACTTACTTTCGTCCCTAATTCTTTTACGACTTGTCCATTTACCATAACTTTACCATGTAAAATTAAATCTTCGGCTTTTCTTCTAGAAGTATATCCAAATCCCGCAATAACTTTTTGTAATCTCTCCATAATTTTCTCCCTTGCCTAAGATTATAACACAAAAATTAGAAAAATAAAGCAGTTAATATGAAGGCAACGCTGATACCAATTAAATCTGCAAGCAATCCAACCTGCAAAGAATAACGAATTTTCTTAATACCAATTGAACCAAAATAAAGGGCTAAAACATATATTGTGGTATCAGTACATCCCTGCAGAACACTAGCCAGTCTTCCCGCATAAGAATCAGGTCCATATTTGGCAAAAATATCATTCATTATGGCTAAAGAAGCCGTACCAGAAATTGGTCTTAATAAAGCCATGGGTAAAATATCTAAAGGAATATTAAACCATTTTAAAACCGGAGTAAATATATTTAAAACTTCATAAATAAAATTACTGTCTAAAAAGATATTAATAGCAAAAACCATGGCTAAAATAGAAGGAAAAATACTAAAAGAAATTTGTAAACCTTCTTTAGCACCATTTAAAAAAGCATCATATAAATTAACTTTTTTGATAAACCCATAAAAAATGATAATTAAAACAAATAAAGGAATAACTATTTTAGATAATATATTCACTTATTCTTCCTCCTTATCAAATAATCAATTATGAGTCCACCTAAGCTAGAACAAAATGTAGCGATTACCCCAGGAATAATAATTTCTGGCGGATTTAAAGAATGATAACTAATACGCATCGCTAAAACTGTTGTAGGAACAATTGTTACTCCTGCAGTATTTAAAACCAAAAAAGTTATCATCGCTGTACTGGCAGTATCTTTTTCTTTATTAATTTTTTGTAACTCTTGCATAGCTTTCAAACCAAAAGGCGTTGCAGCACTTCCAAGTCCCATCATATTAGCAGCAATATTAGAAGCAATATAACCTAAAGCAGGATTATCAACAGGCACACTAGGAAATAGCTTCGTCAAAACTGGTTGCAAGAATCTAGCAAATTTTCTCAACATTCCAGCTTCTTCAGCAATTTTCATAATTCCAGACCAAAGCACAATAATGGGTAATATTGATAGCATGAGTTCTAAAGCTTCATTACCATTGGTTAAAATACTATCATTAATATTACTCAAATTACCAGTAAAAAAACTATAACCAATTCCTATGATAATCAAAAAAAACCAAATATAACTTACCATTTTAACCACCTAATAAATTTTTGCCACCAAGATAAAGACGTTTTATTATGAGTTTTAACATATATTGCTTCTCTACGAATTAATTTATCATCTTGCCAAACATTGACATACCCCACTAAATCCCCATCTTTATATTCTTTATTATCTAAAAGTTCATACTTGAGTGAAAAATTTTCTTCTCTATTAGTTTTTATAGGCACATATATATCATTTTGCAAATATAATATATCATCTTTATACGGATTATCTTCTTTGATACTCACTTTATCTTTTTTGACCAACAATTTTGCTACATATTCTCGATATATTTTTTCATACAAATTCTTATGATCTCCAAAATCATTTCCATCATTCAAAGTCACTATAACAATATTTAAATTATTTCGACTTGCTGTAGTTACCAAAGTTCTTTTTGCTAACTTAGTATAGCCTGTTTTTCCTCCTGTAATATAGTCTTCACTATGTAAAAGTTTATTTTTATTAATCCAAGAATAAGTTTTCATATTTGTTTTAAGTACATATTTTTTGGTACCAAAAATTTTACGAAAAGTAGCATTTTTCATCGCATATTGTGTTAGTAATGCCATATCTTTAGCAGTTGAAGTATTACCTATCTTTTCTTTTTCTTCTAAACCATGAGCATTATAAAAATAGCTATTTTTCATTCCTATTTTTTGAGCATATTCATTCATCAATTGAGCAAATTTAGCCATAGATCCAGCCGTATGAAAAGCAACTTCAATCGATGCATCATTTCCACTTCTAAGCATTAACCCATATAACAAATCTTCTATTTTTAGTTTTTCACCTACACTTAAATATATAGCACTTCCATAAGCCTTCAAAACTTCTTCTCCTACCGTAATTTCTTTACTTATATCAGTATTTTCAATAGCAACGATACAAGTCATAATTTTAGTAATACTAGCAATTAATCTTTCATCATCAATATTTTCACCATAATACATGAAGTCATTATCCAAATCATACGCAATATAACTCGATGCACTAATAGCCAAAATCTTGAGTGGCCAACATAAAACTAACAACAATAAAAATTTTTTCATACTTTGCCCCTTAACAAATAATATGAAATAACTAAAGAAATAATTTACAGAAATAGTAAACTCATGTTAGAATAATTAACCACAGAGGTATGACATGAAAAAAGACAACTATACATATGACATTTATAAATTAAAATATCAAATAAACAGAATTCCTCCTGAAACTTTGGAAGAAATTTATTTAATCATGTTTAATGCGGCTCTTATGAATTATCCTAATCAACAATGGTCCACTATTTTACCGGCTTTTTTTCATTATTTACCTAATTCTAAAGAAGAAATCATCATCTTTACCATACTAGCATACAAACTGGGCAACCAATTTTTAAGTGTGTCAACTTACATTCAAAGATGTATTATAAGAAGCCTTTTAAAACATGGAATAAAACCTTACTATTTAACTGTTTATGCTAAACTTTTTTTAGACTGGCAAATTTACGAACTAACCTTAAGAGCCTTGAATTATAATTTAATATATCCAGAACAAATTTATCATTTTCTTATTATCAATTATCACACTGATACTAAAAATAAAAAACAAGTAATTGATATGTTAACAACCTTATTAAGCAAAGAAAAAAGTGCAATTTTTTCTCATAATTACACTTTTTTCAACATCTATCACTCTTTAAATAAATTATTAAAAGAAACTATGTATGAAGTAGATAAATCAATTATAGACTTGATTCCTCTTTTTAATACTATACCGGAAGAACGCATTAAAAAGCAGATTGTCCAAGATTTTAAACACATCGAAGAAAATGATAAAAGTATATTAGAAAAAATTGATGATGCCATAATCGTAGCTAGCAACTATGCTTATGATTTACCC